>NZ_CP032229.1:1811246-2113121 GCF_004328625.1 Streptomyces seoulensis | reverse complement strand
GAGGGCCACCTCGAATCGGACGACATCGACGCGGACAACATCCACCTGCACGGATTCCGGGTCCGGGATCCGCACGGCCTTGATCCCGCAGAGCAGCAAGCGGTGCTGCAAGGGGCCATGGAAGCCATGAGTCCGCCGCGCTTCTTCACCGTGAGCCCTGACGGCTCGCTCATCGAGCGCGATGGCCTTTAGCTCGGGACTTCTTCGTCCCGAAGCAACTTGGGTGGAGGCTCGACCTGCGGCGAGTGCGTCTTTCACCTGCGGCGGTGATCCGCGGGCGTCCGTGCTTGTCCGCCGCTGTCCGCCGGCGTTGTCACGCAGTTAGACACTCACCGCCGGATCGCACGATGCGGCACAGCCGTGGCCGGGTCGGGGCTGGCTCAGTAGAGAATGGCACGGTGGACGTAGCTGCGGAATTGCGCGCTCTTACTGGCTCTCTGTCGCGAGAAGACGGGGTCTTCGGCCGCGTGGTCGACCAGGCAGGCGGATCCGTTCCGGGACTCGTTCGCCAAGTGGCCGCCGAGGCCGAAGAAGCTTGGAAGCAGTATGCAGTGGAAGGTGCAGTTGGCCCGGACACACCAGTAGAGATCGACGACGCACTCTTGCAGATCGATGCTGAGCGCGCAGCGGATCTCTTGACCTACCTGGCGACCTACGACCTCGTGTTCCCGGGCCCAGCACGCCGAAATTGCGCCCACGCCCGTAGAGCGGCGGAACGGGTTGTCCGTCTGCTGGGCTATGAGGCCGCCTGGTACACGAACATTACCGACCTCTCGCCCGGAGCGCGAGCGTGGAACCCGGTCACCCGGCATACCTTCGATGGGGTCGTTGCCGGGACCGGCGGGTCCTTCACCGTGGTGTTGCTGCAGGTTGGCGAGGACTGAGTCCCGCTGGCACTCTGCCGCTGCCGTGTCAGCCATGGCGTTGTGCCAGCACCGCTTTAGGAGAGAGGGTGAGGCGTCGGGCCGGTGACCTGCGGCTTCGATGCCTGACGCGATGCGCAGCAACTCGACCTTCAGACACACTCGTTGACCGTGGCTGACCGCTGCGTCTGGCACGGCAGTGGCACGAAGCTCAGCCGACGAAAGCCAGCCACGACGGCGGGTGCGCCAACGGACCAGGCGCGCGTATGCGTCGCTGCACCCCCACAGACCTCAGCCACGCTGCCAGTGCCGTCGACCAGAGCACGCCGCGACGGTCGGCACGTGACGATGGCGCCAGAGCCCTTCGCTTGGGAAGCGGCATGTGCCGGCCCTGTCGATAGGGAAGCGTCCTGGATCTCCATCGCTGGCTCATCGGCTGGTCACACGCTCGACCCCAACTTGCCTTGAACCGAGGAGACCTGAGGTTTGGCCAGGCCGCATCAGGGTATGCTAATGTGTTCTGCAGATGGGGTGCGAGGCCTAAGAAGCCCGTTGTGGTTCACGACCGCTGGCATCCACAGAAGAGGGAGGTCCGGGTTCGAGTCCCGGCTGGTAGCTTAACTGGGAGAGCGCCCTCTTTTTACTTCTACCATCCTGCTCTCTGTATTCCTGAAGCGATTTCTGCTTCCGTCAGATTGAGCGGTTGGTAGTAGGTGCGAAGGAATCCAGTAAGCTTCCTCTTTCGCTGCGAGAGATGATTCAAATTCGGATGCTCTGCAGTGAAATCAATAAGGGCGCAGTCCGTCCAAATCTCTCGCGGTAGTCTATCTCTGAGTGCGAAGTTCATTTTCTGTGAGATCCGCTTTGTCACCGCGAGAGCCAAAATGAGTTCGCCGTGAGAAAAAGTAACCGGAACTCCTAGCGTGACTCGAGCAGATGGATGCTCGCCAGCAACTTTAATCCAATCAGCGAGCGCGTTAGGTGAAAGGTTATTGGCTGCCGTTACGAGACCCTGTTTGGGTTTCCCTCCCGCGTGAATCACGGCATTTCGCATCTGGCGAATCAAATGAAACTGTTCCAATGGTTCTCTCGGGAGCTGCTGACCCGCTTTTTGCTCGAATAGTCTATGCATTGATGAGGCATTAGTACCGGCAACCTCTCCGCGGGTCGTTAAACCTGCTTTGATTAACAGCCCGAAGCACGTCTGGACGAAGTCCTCGTGAATGGCAAGCGCATAAGGGACAGCCATGGCGCTTAGGTGTTGCTCAGCGTCAGCGAGCAACGTTCGGGCGTTCGCCGTGGTGAGATTCATGCGTTGAATGTGAGGGACAGCAGGAAATATTTCAGGCAGAAAGCGAGAGCTGCCGTCAGTCAAACGTAGCGTGTTCTCTGCTAGTCGTGAGCCGGCCAACAAAGCCATCATGGCATCACTGGCCTTAATTCTGTCCTGCTCGTAGGCCCGATACTCAGGGAAGTGTACGACGCTCATTATGCCCTCAACTCATCAACCACAGATAATCGTCCTTCCCGATGACGCCATCGAAATCAGGAATGCTGAGACTGTTGCTGAAAACAGCGTACTCAACGCCTAGGTGCCGTACCTGCGCACTATGAGCTATCTCAAATTGCATACACCGGTGATCAGGGTACAGGCTATCCGTAATGCGACTTTCGGCGTCATACGTCAAGAACCACTTGATGGGACTCTTAAAGAGAACCTGTGCTAGTTCGCTGTGATCCTCGGAGCTGAGGGAATCCATGTACAGCCGGTCGCCCTGTACTAGATATGGCGGATCAACGTACGCCAAGACATGCTCTCCCAAAGACTCCAGACTGCGAACGTGCTGCCGGCCGTCTTGCTGCGACAGAGAGACCCTGTCTCGGTAAGTCCCCAGGAATTCAATTCGCTCCGCGAGTGCCTCACGATTGAAGCGTGCATCAATCTTCCATTTTCCGGCTTGCTCGTAGCCCCCAATGGGGCGAGCTCTGAGAATTCCTGACCTGTTGCAACGGTTGAGGAAGAAAGTGGCGAAGCCCAAGTCCAGGTCTGTCTTGCCGATCGGACTGGCGTACACTGCGGCGGCTTTGTGCCAGCCATCGATCGTGACGTCAGCGCTGCGTACCATGGCTGCAAGGTCGCTGGTAGCACCGAAAACGCTGCGCCAGAAGGCGGCGATACCTGGGTCGGCGTCATTCAAATGAATGTGATCTACGCTGCCGTCGACTAATAGCTTAAGTGCCGCGCCAGCGCCTCCACAGAAGGGTTCTGCATAGTGGGTAGGTCGCGGTCCCTGCGAGTCTATTAGATGCTTTATGTAATTCGCCAAGCGGGCTTTTCCGCCCGGGTAGCGAAGAGGGCTGATATATCGCATCACTTGGGATTTTCCCCCAAGTATTGATCCAACTTCATGAGCATGGGTGTATAAACCGCACTTAGAGTTGTGATGTCCAAAATCATGGGATGCACGTCCCACTGATGGATGAAGCTATGCAGGTTCTTCACAGACAAGGCGCCGTCGTTCTGAGACATCCTGCGCGCTTCATCGAGCTGCTTATCTGCATCGTCCGGGTCAATGTGCCGAAGAGCCACGCCAATGCGTTCTCTAAGTTTGTCCTGACGTCGACGCCATCCCTGTCGTTCTGCCGCCTCGGTCACAGTGATGTCGATTACAGCTCTGATCATGATGGCAGCGACGTTAGGGGAATCGGCGATTACGATCTTCTTTGCTTCATTCAGTACCTTGGCGGTCCTAGGGCTGACATTCTTCAGAATGACGTTCTGGAATACCCGTTTATCCCTTTTGGGCGGGCTAGCGGCAGGCGCGGGTGCGGCTGGCTGCAATTCGGCACTCTTTGTCTCCTTACGATCTCCGTGATCCGCACTCTGTACCCTTGGGGAAATCAGGCGAGGTTGGGGGAGTCGCTCTGAGGCTTGTGGCAAGTGATCCTTGATCGCGCCAATGTAATCGCGGCGCTGCTCTTTGCTTTTTACTCGAGTGACGGAGAGGTGCGTCGCTAGATCGGAGAAAAGCTTGCGAACTGAGCTGTGCATTACTTCTGGGTCATAGTCGGCCAAAATGCCGCTATTCTGAAAATCGAAGCCTAGGGAGTTTCGAACTTTGGGATCAGACAGTAGACGCGCCAAGGTGGTGAGCCTAGTTGAACGGACCGTCGCTATATCCTGCAGCAGGCTACTGTCGGTGCTATACCACTCCGAAACCTGTTCGATAAACCGGAGAGCTCTAGCAGTGGCATTTTCTTTCTGAGCGAACCGAGTCTTCTGTTCGGAGGTCCACGGCACTACTCCGACACCTTCGGCTTCTCCAGTATGCCTGAGTGTGATCCAATGGTTTGCTTCCTCGCGACTCCTTGCGACTACACAACGCATGGTGCGAGGAATGGAGTGGCGACGAGCGATGATGCCCATCTGCTGGCGAATCTTGTGGTCATCCACTAGGGACGGGTCGGATAATGCTTTTAGGGTGGCCAGCCGACGATTACCCTCAATGACGACTACTTTGCCATCCTCGTGGACGACGATCGGCAACTCTGTTGGGTTCAAACCCTTTTCGGCAATATCCTGTGCTAGTCGCGCTAGCTTTTCAGGGTCCTTCTGGAGGAGGGCTGAGATAGCCTCACGTGTCGTTGGTGTGGGCATGGCGTGTCGGGGGTTTTGGCTGTCAAGGCTCAAGTCCGTCACCGAGAAGTCCCTCTGCTCCATGGTGATGATGTTCTCATTGGAACCGTGTCGAGCGGTAGCGATCTCCCGAAGGTCACCGTGAGTAGAGGTGAACAGGTGCCCGGTGCATCGGGTTTGGCCGATGGCTCGCCTCGTTCGAGGTCGGACATGGCCAGGGGGGACGTCGGAAGGCTGATCGCTGTGCAGGCGGCACGGGCGCCGGCCGGGCTGGAGCGGGACGAAGGCAGGAGCGCAGGCCCGGCCGGGGGCCGGGCCGCGCGCGGGGAGCGGAGCGAGCCGCCTTGATGAAGTAGAGAAAGTCTTATCCCTCTGGGATCAGGCGCTTGCCGTCATGGCTCCGCACATGCGGCCCGTTGCCGTCCAAGGCATCCAGCAGCCTGACCGCGAAGACCTCCGACATACGCTCGCTGACCTCGTCTGGCGTGAGCCACGAGACAGCCGTCGACTCGCTAGAGGTGCGCTCGATGCCGCCGGACGGCTTGCAGCGGAAGACCAGGGCCACGATGCCGCGGGACAAGTTCTTGTAGACGCCGGTCAGTTCGTCCACCTCGACGTGGATGCCGGTCTCCTCCAGGACCTCGCGGGCCACGCCGGCCTCGGGGGTCTCGTCGAGTTCGAGGATGCCGCCGGGGAGTTGCCAGGCACCGTTGTCGGCTCGGCGGATCGCCAGGAGGCGGCCGTCCTCGCGCACCACCACTCCGGCTACGGACACGGAGTGCAGGGGAGACGGGTTCGCTTCCTGTGGTTGACTCATGTAAAGGAGCATAGGAGGCAGAGAAGGACTATGGGAACTGCGGCGGGAGGGGTCGGTTCCGGGCCTCGGTACGTGCAGATCGCGGACGAGATCGTGCAGCAGATCCGGGCGGGAATCCTCAAGCCCGGTGACATGGTGCCGAGTGAATCCGAGCTGGTGGAGCGGTACGGCGTCTCCGGAGGGACGATCCGTAAAGCCATGGTCGAAGTGCGGGCCAGCGGGCTGGTCGAGACCCGGCATGGCAAGGGCTCGATTGTGAAGAGCCGACCTCCAGTGCGGCACCGGTCCTCGGACCGCTTCCGGCGCTCGCTTCGGCAGGGCGGGCAGGCGGCCTACCTCGCCGAGTCGGCACAGTCCGGCGCCACCGCCAAGGTCAGCGTTCTCTACATCGGCCCAATGGACGCCCCCGAGGACGCCGCCCAGCGTCTGGGCATCCCTGCCGGCGCGCAGGTGCTGGCTCGTCGGCGTCTCTACTTCCGCAACGGCACTCCGGTCGAGTCCGCGACGTCCTACCTGCCTTGGGGCGTAGTGAAGGACATCCCGGAACTGTTCGCCGAGAACCCGGGCGGCGGTGGCATCTATGCCCGACTGGAAGACCACGGACACGAGTTCGCGGAGTTCGTCGAGACGCTGCAAGCGCGGCCAGCTTCCAAGGCGGAGTCCTCGGAGCTGGCACTGAGCCCAGGGGCTCCCGTGGTCCACCTGATCCGCGAAGCCCGTACGACCGCGGGTCTCGTGGTCGAGGTGTGCGACACCCTCATGGCCGCTGACCAGTTCGTTTTCGAGTACCGGATCCCTGCCGACGACTGACGGTCGCTCAACTTCTCGCAACCCGTCGTGAGTTCTTCCTCGCGGCGGGTTGACTCATGTACAGGAGTCATGCACTCTTCTTCGTATCACTCATGTACATGAGTGCAGGAGTGCGGCATCTATAGAGGAGTGATCTCTGTGCGTCAGATCCCCGTCGACACCTCCGGCGCCGTCGTCATGGTCGCCAAGTCCCCGCAGGTCAAGGTCCGTGACCGCCGTACCGGTGAGATCGCCACCGACACCGAGACCGGGGCGAAGCTCATGACGGTGGACGTGATGTTCGCGGCCAACGAGGAGGTGGAGATCCTTTCTGTCACCGTTCCGGAGCCGGGTATCTCCGGTGAGCTGGCCATGGGTACGCCCGTCGCGCTCACCGGTCTGATCGCCCGGCCGTGGGAGAACGACTTCAACGGGCAGAAGCGGCACGGCATCGCGTTCCGCGCGGTCGCGGTCACGTCCCTCGCGGGCGCTGCCGCAGGTGCTGAGGCGGCCTGATCATGACCGTCTACGCGGTCTCCCTGGTGCTGGTCGCCGCTGCCGTAGGCGTTCTGCGGTGGCGGCGCCCCGCCTGGTACTGGTTGACCTTCGGGGTCACGCTGGCCGTGGTGCGAGTCCTGGTCCGGTACAGGTCGGTCATGGACGCCTGCGGGCTGACGGTTCCGGCCGCGCGGTGGCGCCTCGCCCTGGCGCGAGCCACCAACCGGCCGATACCGGAACCGCGTTCGCCGCGCATCCTGCGGATGAGGCCGACCCGCACCGGCCTGGTCCTGCGGCTCAAGCTGCGCCCCGGACAGGACGCCTTCGACGTCGCTGCCGCCTCGGACCGGTTACGGCACTCGTTCTCGATGTACGGCGTCGCCTCGCGGGAGCTCCGGTCCGGCGTCGTCGAGCTGCGGATGACCGGCTACGACGTGCTCAAGCGGGTGCAGATGCCGGCCGAGACCGACCCACGACCCATGCGAGTCCCGGTTGCCCTACGGCAGGACGGCTCGGTGCACTACCGCGACTACCGGGCGATACCCCACGCCCTCACCCTCGGCGCCACGGAGTCCGGGAAGTCCGTCTACCAACGCAACCTGGTCGCCGGACTCGCACCGATGGATGTCGCCCTCGTCGGTATCGACTGCAAGCAAGGGGTGGAGCTGTACCCCCTGGCCCGTCGGTTCTCCGCGCTGGCGGACGACGCCGACACCGCCGCTGAAGTGCTCGATGCCCTGGTCAGCCGTATGGAAGGTGTCTACCAGCTCATACGGTCTCAGCAGCGGATCACCTCTGACGTGCCGGATGCGGAGATCGCCGCCGACATCTGGGACCTCCCCGACGACCTGCGCCCGGTCCCAGTCGTGGTCCTGGTCGACGAGGTCGCGGAACTCGCCCTGTACGCCAGCAAGGACGAGGAGAAGCGCAGAGACCGGATCATCACCGCTCTGGTCCGTCTCGCCCAGCTCGGCCGCGCGGCCGGCATCTACCTCGAAATCTGCGGGCAGCGCTTCGGCTCCGAACTCGGCAAGGGCATCACCATGCTCCGTGCCCAGCTCACCGGCCGCACCGCCCACCGTGTCAACGACGAGACGTCCGCCAACATGGCCTTCGGTGACATCGCCCCGGACGCTGTTCTCGCCGCTATCCAGATCCCTGCCGAGATGCGGGGGCTCGCCATCGCGGGGGACTCCTCCGGGGGTTGGCATCGCATCCGCGCCCCGCATACCTCGCTCCGTCAGGCCGTGAACGTCTGCAACCGGTACGCCGAACGGACACCGGTTCTGCCTGAGCTGGCCGCATTCCGGCCCGTTCTCTCCGCCTCCGCCGCCGCGCCCGTGTCGCTGGCCAAGGCGTCCTCGGCCACTGCCTGACTCCTCCGGCCCCTTAGGCCGACCACTCCCGCGCCATGTCCCTACCCCGCCATGCCCAAACAAGGGAGAACCGTCATGTGCCCCGCCTGCGAAGACTTCGCCCGAACCGTGCTCCTGCTGGGTCAACTCGCCCTGTACGCCGACATGGACGGCGCCGACCTCGACTTCGTGGAGGTCGTCAGCCCGGGCCTCGCCGTGTCGTTGCCCGAGCCGCCGCCCGGCATGTTCCCCGACGGCTACGACTCCGACGGCGGCCCCGCCCGCCCTGGTGACTCCTGATGGGAGCCCGTCGCGGTCTCCGGGTCGACGCGGTCTTGGTCCAGGCCGTCATCGCCGGCGCCCTCTCCTTCGCCCACCTGCACGACCTGGCCGCCGCTGCCGGGCAGAACGGATGGAAGGCGTGGGCGTACCCGGTCAGCGTCGACCTGCTCCTGGTCGCCGCCTGGCGACGTCTGCGCAGCGAAGGACCGTCCCGGCTGGCCTGGTGCTGGTTCGTCGTCGCGCTGTTCGCCTCGCTCGGCGCCAACGTCGCCACTGCTGGGTTCCTCGACCTGGCGAACCCGCCCGCACTGCTCCGTCTTGGCATCGCCGGATGGCCCGCAGTCGCGTTTCTCGGCGGCACGCTCCTTGCCCACTCGCCCGAGACGGAGCCGAACCAGGCTCCACTGGCAGCCGTTGCCGACGCGCCGGAGGGCGAGCAGTTGGAACCGGAAGTAGTACCCGAGCCCGACGTGGTCCCCACTCCCGTCACGGACGAACCCGCTTCGACGTCGCTGGTGGCACCCCCTACGCAGATCCCCGCTGTCCTCATCGAGCACGCCCGCAAGGTCGCCGACGAGTACCGGGCTCGCACCGGATCTCCGATCGACCCCGACACCCTCCGATCCCGCCTCGGCGTCCCGTCCCAACTCGCTGACGCGATCGCCGCCCAGCTCGTCTGACCGGAAGGAGAGCCCCGCGATGCCTGCCCGCGAGAACTTCCACTCCGTGATGCGGATCGGTCCCGTGCAGATCGGGACGCACCGGGACCGCAGCGGCCGGACCACGTACGCCGCCGTCTGCACCGCCGACCGCTGCGGCTGGTCCGCCGACTACTCCAGCCAAATGGCCGCCCAGCTCGCCGCTCGCACCCACCGCTGCCACGTCCGCTAGGAGACACCGTCCATGAACGTCCCTCTCTGGCTTGCCCTGTTGGCCGTCGGTTGCCTCGGCGTCAAGCTCATCCGCCCGCCCTGGTGGCTCATCGCCGTGCTCCTCCTCGGCGGCTACCTCCTGGCCGACAGCGTGCTGGCCCCCGTCATCAACACCGCCGTCAAGTAGCCCGTCACGAAAGGAGAACCGCCCATGTTCCGGCCCAAGTTCCCCACCATGCCGCAGCCGACCAGCCTGCCCGCCGTGATCGAACCGACCAGCGTCACCGTCGGCAGCCAGGACACCCCGGCCCCGCCGTCACCTGTCGCCCCCGCGCCGGCCCGCCCGGTCGTCCAGCTCACGCCCGGCACCGCCCTCGCCTTGGTCGGCGGCGGTACGGCCGTCGTCCTGGTCCTCGGCACCGTCCTGGTCTCGCTGCTCCTGGCGGTCGCCATCACCGGTGCCTCGGTCGCCGTCTGCGCGGTCGTCCTGCGCTCCCTGCTCGCCTCGGACGCCAAGCGCCGCTGACCGACTCCTGGGCGGCCTCGATACCGCCAAGCATCCGCCGCCCAGGAGCCGTCCCTGTCCGATCTCTCAACCGGAAGGAACCTTCAGCATGGCCTACCGGGCCACACCCAGGACACAAAAGCCGGCAACGTCCGCGCAACGACTCGACCCGATCACCCTCGGAGACGTCCTCCGGGTCGCCTCGGCCTCCGACTACACCCGCTGGGAAGACCAGGTCCGTCGCACGGGTGGCTGCTCCGACCCGGTCCACCTCACCGGCTGGACCCTCCACAAGGACAAGACCACCGGCGAGACGCTGCACCACTACTCCACCGCCAACGAGCCGGGCGGCCGACTCCGCCTCGCCTGCGGCAACCGCCGTGCGTCCCGCTGCCCCGCCTGCGCCTGGACCTACGCGGGCGACACGTACCACCTGATCCGTGCGGGCCTCGCCGGAGACGACCGACGGGACATCCCCGCCGCCGTCCGTGAACACCCGCGCGTCTTCGCCACCCTCACGGCCCCCTCCTTCGGCCCGGTACACAACCGCCCCGACCGCGGCGCGTGCCGCTGCGGCACCCCGCACGCCCCGGACAGCTCCGAACTGGGCACACCGCTCGACCCGGACACCTACGACTACGCGGGCGCGGTCCTCTTCAACAACCATGCCGGTCAGCTCTGGCAGCGTTTCACCACGCGCCTCCGCCGCGAACTCGCCGCTCGCGCGGGCCTGCCTCGCCGGGAACTCGCTGACCACTTGCGCGTCTCGTACAGCAAGGTCGCGGAGTTCCAGAAGCGCGGCGCCCTGCACTTCCACGCTGTCGTGCGGCTCGACGGTCCCGACGGCCCCGGAGCGCCGCCGCCCGGCTGGGCCACGGTTGATCTCCTCACCGACGCGGTTCGCGCTGCCGCCTCGCATTCGTACACGTCCGTCTCGGTCCCGGCCGCCGGCGACCAGCCAGCGCGGACCTTCTGCTGGGGCCGACAACTCGATGTCCGCCCGGTCAAAGCCTTCGGGGACGGCTCTGACATCACCGAGCAGGCCGTTGCCTCGTACGTCGCCAAGTACGCGACCAAGGCCGCTGAGAACACCGGCACCCTCGACCGCCGTATCGGCGAACTCGCGGAACTCGACCGTCACGACGTCCCCGACCACGCTCGGCGTCTGATCACGGCGTGCCGCGACCTGGACGTCCTGTACCCGGACCGACGTCTCTGGGCCTGGGCGCACATGCTCGGCTTCCGCGGACACTTCTCGTCCAAGTCGCGCACCTACTCCACCACCCTCGGCAGCCTCCGCCAGGAACGCGCCGACTACCGAGCCGTCCAGGAAGCCGCTGCCCTCGGCCTCGCCGACCGCGACCCGGACACGGTCCTCGTCCTGGCCGACTGGCAGTACGCCGGCCACGGCCACACTCCCGGCGAAGCGGCCCTCGCGGCCACCATCGCCCGCGATCTCCAGACCAACCGGGAGACCGCCCGAGACGCCCTCCGGGCCGAAGGGAGCGTGGAATGACCACGGCCGTTCGGTCACGGAACATGCTCACCCTCGCGGAGGTCTGCGAGGAACTCGCCGTCTCGCGCTCGACCTTCTACGACTGGCGGGCCAAACGACGCGCACCGCGCTGCATCAAGCTCCCGAACGGCGACCTCAGAGTCCGGCGAAGCGACCTCGAACGCTGGCTGGACGACCGTGAGGACGCCGCCTGATGGAGACGACGGAGACGACCTACGACGTCAAGATCTACAAGATCCTCACCTACAAGGGCGCCAGGAAGACCACCCATACCGTGCGCTGGGTGGTGGCGGGCAAGCGCTGGCGCGAGCCGTTCGGCACGGTCGCACTCGCGGAAGGCTTCCGCTCGGAACTCATCTCCGCGACCGGCAAGGGGGAAGCGTTCGTCATCGCCACCGGCCTGCCGGTGTCGCGCCGCTCCAAGTCGGCCGCCATGGGCTGGTACAAGTTCGCCGTCGAGTACGTGGACGCGCGCTGGGCTCAACTCGGCGGCAACAGCCGGAAGAACCTCGCCAAGACGATGACGGCCACCACGATCGCACTGCTTCGAACCAAGCCCGCCCAGTTCGAACCGGCAGCCGTCCGCACGGCCCTTCGCGAGTGGGCCTTCAACAAGAACCAGCGCGCTGCGGCTCCCGGCGATGTGGCGGTCATCCTCAAATGGGTGGAGCGGAACTCGCTGCCCGTCTCGGCCTGGGAGGAGCCGGACAAGGTCGATGAGGTTCTGCGGGCCCTCGACACGCTTCTCGACGGCAGGCAGGCCGCCGCGTGGTCTCGTAAGCGGCATCGCCGGATTCTCAACGTCGCCATGAAGTACGCGATCCGACGGCGCATCCTGCGGACCAACCCGCTTCCCAAGGGGAAGGAGACGACGGCCGCCACCAAGACCACCAACGCTGTGGACAAGCGGTCCTTGGTCAACCCGGATCAGGCTGCGGCCCTCCTCGACTGGGTCCGGTGTCGGCCGCGCGGAGGCAAGAGGCTGCACGCCTTCTTCGCCACGCTGTACTACTGCGGACCGCGCCCCGAGGAAGCCGTGGCGATGCGGGTGGAGGACGTAACGCTGCCGGACCCCGACAGCCGCGACCAGTGGTGCGAGCTGCTGATCCACACAGCCACGCCGGAAGTGGGCAAGCAGTGGACCGACACCGGCAAGATCCATGAGGAGCGGGACCTCAAGGGTCGTGCCGAGGGGGAGACGCGCACCGTTCCGGGTCATCCGGCCCTGACGCGCATCCTGCGGCGGCACATCGAGAACGAGGAGCTTCGGCCCGGCGACCTGCTGTTTCAGGGGGAGAAGGGCAGTGTCCTCGCTGGTTCCGTCATCCGCCGAGCCTGGCGCGGCGCCCGCAAAGCAGTGATGCCCGCTCACGTCTTCGAGTCGCCCACAGGCAAGCGGGTGTACGACATCCGGCATACGCGCCTGACCAAGTGGCTCAACGACGGGATCCCGCCCGCCCAGGTCGCCGACTGGGCCGGCAACAGCGTGCCCGTGCTTCTGGCCACCTACGCCCGGTGCGTCGAGGGACAGCTTCCTGATCTCAAACGGCGACTGGAGGCTGCCGGAGATCTGCCCGAGCGGCCGGATGTCGGCTGACGGAGCCCACGAAAACTTCGACACGTATTCGACACGGCCACCCGCCAGAACCCGGTGACAGCCGGACGGCCCCGGAGTCTTCCCATGATCGTCAGGGGAGAGGCCGGGGCCTCGTCATGCTCGCCGAAACTGTGCCCGACCAGCAAAAAGCCCTTCCCGGAGGAAGGGCCAGAAGACGCGCCCCCGGCAGGACTCGAACCTGCGGCCAAGCGCTTAGAAGGCGCCTGCTCTATCCACTGAGCTACGGGGGCCTGGTGCGGGTCAAGGATAAAGCTCCCCGTTCCTTGACCCCGTCGCCGCGCCTCCGTGGCTCGATGTGGAGGTTCGGTGAAGCGGTCAAGATAATCGCAGGCGGGTACGAATCATGCATCGCTTTTGCGCCCTGACGCGCCGGGTGTTGTGCACTCGTTATGCCGGGAGGGGGCCCGCGTCCCAGTCATCCCTTCCGTCCGGTCTGTCCCTTCGGCGCGCAGGCATGTCCATATGCTTCAGAATTCCCCTAAAATTGGGCATTCTTCGCATGTGGTGACCTTGGACGTACGCCCTCAGCTACTCGACGCACTCGCTGCTCTGCGCGACCGTGTCGCCGCCGCACGCTACCCGCTCCCCCTGGCGGGAGCCCCGCGCGTGCGCGCCAACCGGGACGAACTGCTCGCCCAACTGGACGACTACCTCGTACCCCGGCTGCGCTCGCCCGAGGCGCCCCTGCTGGCCGTCGTCGGCGGATCGACCGGGACCGGGAAGTCGACGCTGGTGAACTCCCTGGTGGGACGGCGGGTCACGGAGGCGGGCGTGCTCCGGCCGACCACCCGTACCCCCGTGCTCGTCTGCCACCCGGAGGACCAGCACTGGTTCAGCGGCATGCGCGTACTGCCCGACCTCACCCGCCGCTGGGTGCCGCATCAGGAGAAACCCGCCAAGGACAGCGACACGCCCGTCGACGAGCACGCGCGCGTGCTCCACGTCGAGACCGCCGAAACCCTCCCGCGCGGACTCGCCCTGCTCGACGCGCCGGACGTCGACTCGCTGATCGCCGACAACCGCGTACTCGCCGGCCGGCTCATCTGCGCCGCCGATATCTGGATCATGGTCACGACGGCCGCCCGGTACGCCGACGCCGTCCCCTGGCACCTGCTGCGCACCGCCAAGGAGTACCGCGCCACCCTGATCACCGTCCTGGACCGCGTCCCGCACCAGGTCGTCGCCGAGGTCTCCCGGCAGTACGGCGCCCTGCTCACCAAGGCCGGCCTCGGCGAGGTCCCCCGGTTCACCGTGCCCGAGCTGCCCGAGTCGGCCTGGGGCGGCGGTCTGCTGCCCGCCTCCGCCGTCGCGTCGCTGCGCACCTGGCTGCACCACCACGCCCAGGACCCCGGCGCCCGTCGCAGCGCCCTCACCCGTACGGCGTACGGTCTGCTCGACTCGCTGGGCGCCCGCATGCCGGAGCTGGCGAGCGCCGCCGCCGCCCAGTACGCGGCCGCCCTCCGCCTCACGTCCGCCGTGGACGGCGCCTACGACAGCGAGCACGCGCGCGTGCGCGGCCGGCTCCAGTCCGGCACGGTCCTCGCCGGGGACGCCCTCAAGCGCTGGCGCGCCTTCCCGCTGGACTGCACCGCCGGCGAACTCCTCGACGCCCTCACCGAGAGCCTCGGCGCGCTGCTGCTGTGCGCCGTCACCGCCGCCGACGAGCGCGTGGACGAGTCCTGGCGCCGCGAACCCGCCGCCCGCGCCCCCGAACTCACCGACCGCGACCCCTCCCCGGAGAGCGCCGAGCACCGCATCGGCCTCGCCGTACGGCGCTGGCGGCGCGAGCTGGAGGAGTACGCCGAGGACGAGGTCCGCGAGCTGGAGCGCGGCAACGCCCCCGACGCCGAGACGGTCGCCGCGCTCGCCGCAGCCGTCGTCCTCGGCGGGCGCCGGGCGCGTACGGCGGGCGAGGGGCTGGCCGAGCGGATCGGGGCGCACGGCGCGCTGCGGCTGCGCGACCGCGCCGGGCGCCTGCTCACCGAGCACGTCGACCGGGTGCTGCACGGCGAACGCGAGCGCCGCCTCGCCCCCATCGACGCCCTGGACGTCCACGCCGAGTCGCAGGCCGAACTCATCGCCGCGCTGTCCGTACTGCAGAAGGAGAGGTGACCGGTGACCGCCGCCGCCCAGAAGGACCAGATGGATCACGTCGATGCCACGGCCCCCGCCGACGAGGAGCCCCACGCGCGCGTGGAGGGCGATCAGCGCCCCGATGACGAGGTCTCCTGGGACGACGGCCTCATCGCCCGCCGCGTCACCGAGGGCGGCCCGCCCCGGGAGGCCCCCGCGCGCGGGACGACGAGCGGCCCCCCGGCCCCGCTGGCCTACGACGGCCCCCTGCGCTCCCGGCTCGACGCGCTGCGCGAACTCGTCGGCCTCTCCCGCGCCCGCCTCGACAACCAGACCCTCGCCGAGGCCGCGCGCGTCCTGGACGAGGCCGGCGCGCGGCGCAAGCTGTCCGGGCAGCACACCGTCGTCGCCATCGCGGGCGCGACCGGCAGCGGCAAGTCGCAGCTGTTCAACACGCTGGCCGGGGTGCCCATCTCCGAGACCGGCGTGCGCCGTCCGACGACCGCCGCGCCCATCGCGTGCAGCTGGAGCGACGGCGCCGCGACCCTCATCGACCGCCTGGGCATCCCCGGCCGGCTGCGCCGCCGCCCGTTGCAGAGCGCGGAGGCCGAGGCGCAGCTGCGCGGGCTGGTCCTGATCGACCTGCCCGACCACGACTCCGCCGCCGTACAGCACCGCGAGCACGTCGACCGGGTGCTCAAGCTGGTCGACGCGGTCATCTGGGTGGTCGACCCGGAGAAGTACGCCGACGCCGCGCTGCACGAGCGCTATCTGCGGCCGATGGCGGGCCACGCCGAGGTGATGATCGTCGTCCTCAACCAGACCGACCGGCTGCCCGCCGAGGCGACCGAGCAGATCCTCGACGACCTGCGCCGCCTGCTGGACGAGGACGGCATCGCGCTCGGCGAGTACGACGAACCCGGCGCCACCGTCCTCGCCCTCTCCGCGCTCACCGGGGACGGCGTGGGCGACCTGCGCGAGACGCTCGGCAAGATCGTGGCCGAGCGCGGTGCTGCCGCCCGCCGGGTCTCGGCCGACGTGGACGCGGCCGCCGTCGGCCTGCGGCCGGTGTACGCGGCCGGGCAGGGCGTCGGGCTCAGCGAGGAGGCGCGCGAGGAGTTCTCCGGGCGGCTCGCGGACGCGGTCGGCGCCACCGCCGCCGGGGAGGCCGCCGAACGCGCCTGGCTGCGCAGCGCCAACCGCGCGTGCGGGACGCCCTGGCTGCGGCTGTGGCGCTGGTACCAGGACCGGGGCGGCCCGCAGACCGGCAGCCTTCCGGTGCGCCGTCAGACCGACGCCGAGGCGACCGCGCGCCAGCGGGTGGAGCAGGCGGTCCGCACGGTGTCCGACCAGGCCGCGGCCGAGCTGCCCACGCCCTGGGCGCAGGCGGTGCGCGAGGCGGCCGTACGCGGCTCGCAGGGCCTGTCGGAGTCACTGGACGAGCTGGCGGAGCAGGCCGGGCTGCCGCCGGGCCGCCCGCCCCGGCCGGGCTGGTGGCCGGTGGCGGTACTGGTGCAGGCGGCGATGACGTTGCTGCAGATCGTGGGCGGGGCGTGGCTGGTCGGGCAGATCGCGGGGGTGCTCTCGCCGAACCTGGGCGTGCCGGTGCTGCTGATGCTGTGCGGGATCGTCGGGGGGCCGCTGGTGGAGTGGGGGTGCCGGCTGGCGGCGCGGGGGCCCGCGCGGCGGTACGGGCAGGAGGCGGAGCGGCGGCTGCGGGAGGCGGCGGCGAGCTGTGGACGGGCTCGGGTGCTGGACCCGGTGGCGGCGGAGTTGCTGCGGTACCGGGAGGTTCGGGAGCAGTACGGGCGGATCGCGGGAGTGGGGGTCGGGCGGTAGGGGCCTGGCGGGCTGAAGGGGGCGGCCGGGGTGGGCTGTGGCGGCCTGTGGACAGCGTGGCCACCTGATCGGGTGACGGAGTTGTCCACAATCGTGGGGCTGTCCACAGCGCTCGGCGGGGTGGGGCCGGGTGGGCGCAGTCTGGTGCCACGGCGATCGCACCGCCTGCCCGGCCCGGGTCTCCGGGCGGGGGGATGGGCGGGCTTCGTGATCGGCGGTCGTGCGGCGCGCCATGAGTGAGACCGGGTGCGCGCCGCACGGCATCAGGAAGCCGTACGGGACTGGCCCGTCGCGGCACCGGCTGTCCGGCGGGGAGCGCCGGGCGAGGGAGGGGATCACGATGAACGAGACCGTGCTGTGCGTGGTGGGCAATGTGGCGACGCGGCCGGTGTACCGGGAGCTGCCGAACGGCCCGTCGGCCCGGTTCCGGCTCGCGGTGACCGCGCGGTACTGGGACCGGGAGAAGAACGTCTGGACCGACGGGCACACCAACTTCTTCACGGTGTGGGCCAACCGCCAGCTCGCGGTCAACGTGGCCGCGTCGGTGGAGGTGGGGCAGCCGCTCGTGGTGCAGGGCCGGCTGAAGGTGCGCACCGAGATGCGCGAGGGGCAGCAGCAGGCGTGGGCGTCGGCCGACATCGACGCGGTGACGATCGGCCACGATCTGACGCGGGGGACGGCGGCGTTCCGGCGCTCGGCGAAACCGGAGACACCAGCTCGGGCGGAGACGCGTCCGGAGCCGCAGTGGGAGACGCCGCCGCCTTCGGAACCGGATGCTCAACAGGATCCGGAGACAGTGTTGGTGACATGACGTCACCCGTCGGCTGGCCGAGAGGTGGCTTATCGGCGAATGCGCCGAGAACACCCCATCCAAAGTGGTGGATTTGTCGATAAGCCCAGCTCGTGACACGCCTTCGCGATAACGATTACAGCTCGGATCAGTCCTGCGACCGTCCGACCGCCGGGTACGGGGTTCGTTGATCCATAGGATGCCCAGGCGAACACCCCCTAGGGGTTGGTGATTTCTGCTGGTGGGACCGCCCCCCAAGTCCAACGGGTCCTGCTCGAAGGGGAATTCTGTGCTCTCTGCGTTCTCTGGGTTGACCCGGTCCACCGCGCCCGTGAAGGCCGGTGCCCTGACCCTGGCCTGCGGGCTGGCGGCGGCGGGTGTGCTGTCCGGCGCCGGCACGGCCCTGGCCGACGACAGACCGCAGACGCAGAACGGGGCGACGGCCACGATCAACGGCCTCAAGGCGTACGGCGAGGCCGTGATCCACGAGGACGGCGGCACCGACCTGCGGGTACCGGCGGGCCTGTTCGACATGTCCGTGGACGGCGGCGGCACCCTCCAGACGTACTGCGTCGACCTGCATAACCCCACGCAGCGCGACGCCAAGTACCAGGAGACCCCCTGGAGCGGCACCTCGCTGGGCACCAACGTCAACGCCGGGCGCATCCGCTGGATACTCCAGAACTCCTACCCCCAGGTGAACGACCTGGACGCGCTCGCCCGCAAGGCCGGTGCGACCGGGCTGACCGAGCAGGACGCGGCGGCCGGGACCCAGGTGGCCATCTGGCGCTACTCGGACGCGGCGAAGGTCGACGCGGTGGACCCGCAGGCGGAGAAGCTCGCGGACTACCTGGAGAAGAGCGCGAGCCCCTCGGCCGAGCCCCGGGCCTCGCTCACGCTGGACCCGCCCGCGGTCTCCGGCCGCCCCGGTGACCTGCTGGGACCGGTCACCGTGCACACCGACGCCGCCGGCGTGATCGTCTCGCCGCCGGCGGACGCGGCGGCCCAGGGGATGCGGATCATCGACCGCACCGGCAAGGTGATCACCTCGGCGCACGACGGCAGCCAGTTGTACTTCGACGTACCCGAGGGCGCGCCGGACGCAGCGGTGCAGGTGGGCGTGCAGGCGTCCACCACCGTCCCGGTGGGCCGCGCCTTCGCCTCCGAGTCGCGCAGCCAGACGCAGATCCTCGCCGGCTCCAGCGAGTCCACGGTCTCGGCCACGGTCGACGCCTCCTGGGCCGCCGAGGGTGCCGTACCGGCGGTCTCGGCCCGCAAGAACTGCGCCAAGGGTGGCGTGGACGTCACGGTCGCCGACAAGGGCGACGAGCCGTTCACCTTCGACCTCATGGGCACCTCCCACACGGTCGCCCCCGGCAAGATCGAAACGATCACGGTCCCCCTCAAGGAGGACCAGTCCTACGACGTCACCGTCACCGGCCCGAACGGCTTCACCCAACGCTTCACCGGCGTACTGGACTGCGCCACCCAGGGCCCCGCGACAGCCGCCTCCGCCCAGACCCTGAGCGAACCGACCCCCATCACCCTCCCGGGCGAGGCTCCGACGGGCACGGACCTGGCAGCGACGGGCGGCTCCGCCCTGACCCCGGTGATCACGGGCGCGGCGATCGGCCTGGTCGTCATCGGCGGGGCGGTGCTGGTGATTCTGCGGGGGCGGGAGAACAAGGCGGGGGAGTGAGTGCCCGCTTGGGCGCGGGACCCTGATGGCTGTTGGCCGTCGCTGGGCTCGGACAGCCATTGAATTCTCGGCAGCGCCCTGGGGCCTCGTCGATATCCAGTCCTGTCCATGCCTTCGCTACGATCGGCTGGACCCGCCCGTTAGGCTCGGTGACCGAGCAAGAGAACACATGCACGAACATCGCGGCGAGCGGGGGCTCAGGGTGGGGAACGCCGATCTGGATGTCTCGGAGGACGGCCTGACCAGGCTGGCGGGCGAGCTCGACACGATGCGGCGCCACCTCGAACAGCAGACTCGCCGCATGGACAAGATCGTCGACAAGGTCGCCGCGGGCTGGCAGGGACCCACCGCGACCGCTTACCGCTCCCTGCACCGTGGCGTCGCCGAGGACGCGGTACGCATCCGCCAGGTGATGGTCCTCCTCGAAGCCGCCATGCGTGCCTCGCGTGACGGCTTCACCGAGCAGGAGCTCGACACTCTGGCCCGGATCCGGCGGATGCAGGACGCCGAGGACGTGTCCGCCGCCGCTAGCACCCTGACCGTGCCTGACCCGGCGCCCGCGCCGAACGCCGGCCCGCACGGCAGCCAGCCGCGGAGCCGCATTCTCGATATCTGAACCACGGGGGATCAGCAGCATGACGGACGAAGACCGGATCACCGTCGACCTCGCCGCGCTCCAGCACCTGTCGGGGGACCTGGAGGATATCCTCCGCACCCTCAACGAGAAGCTGGACGCCTTGTACGGGCGGGCCGCGAAGGTCGTCCTGAGCTGGGACGGCGAGGCCCGGGATGCCTTCATCGACGAGATGGACAAGTGGAGTCGCTCAGCGGACGACCTCAAGGCGGCTCAGGCGTGGCTCCATGAGATCGTAGTCACTGGACACCTCAACTACGCCGCGGCCAACAGGTCCGTACTCGAAGGCTGGGGAGGCGGCGTCTGATGGCCGGATCGTCCACCCCCGCCCGGTCACCGGGCGACAGTGGCGCCATCGACGTGAAGCCGAGCGACCTCTGGTCGGTCTCCGGCCGAGTCGCCGCGCAGCAGGACCTTCTGGTACGAGGCGCCAACAAGCTCCTGGAGGAGCTGCGCGAACACCCCGACGCCGGAGGCGCAGGCACCGAGGCTCAACAGTTCGCCCGCGAGTACAAGAAGATCGGCGACCGCTGGCTGGAGGTATGGGGAAAGTCCGTGCTCGGCGTCGGTGGCGTAGCCGTCGGATTCACCGAGACCGCCAATGCCTACACCCAGGCAGACGCGGCGGCCCACCCCAAACCAGGAATCATTCCCGAGCAGCGCCCCCGCCCCGCCGTCATCGATCAGGCCCCGAAGTTCGGTCAGATACCGGACATCAAGTGGGGTGATGACGACGGTGGCGACGACATCCTGCGCGGCGCAATGGAGCTCATCCCCGAAATCGTCCGGGACATCCTTCAGCCACTGTGCAAGCACGTGTTCCGAGTCGGACGAGTGGCGGACGTCCACCCCTTCCCGCAACAGCACTACCTGAACTCCCTGTGCCACAGCTGGATGAACGCCTCCATCTGCGCCTCGCTGGTGGCGGACCAGCTCACCCAGGCGGTCGGCACCATCACCAATCACCAGCAAGCCGACTGGGAAGCCGCCATGCGGACGTTCTGCAGCGCCCTGTGGGGAGGGACAGCCTGGGGACAGCAGCGGCACGGCTACCAGTGGGCACAGATCGCCAACTCCGGCCCCGGAACGCCTCGCCTTCCCACCGGCAGCGAGCCCGTCCTGGCCGTACTCAAGGACACGGCGGACAGCATCGGCACCATCCTGCGCGAGTATGCCGAGGCTGCCGTCGACCTCAACCGTGACGTCGCTGACGAACTCCACCGCGCCATGCTGAAAGCTGCCAAAGAGATCATCGACGACCTGGAGAAGCCCAAGAACCCGAAAGATCTACTTGGCAAGGTGACGTCGGTCATCGGCAAAGGCGCAGGTCTGCTCCTGTCGTTCGACGTCAAAACCGTGCTGAACTTCGACACGGCAAGACTTAACCGGATCGTCGACACCTACACCGGCATCCTGGGGGGTCTGACCACCCGCATGGAGGCACTGAAAAGTCCTCTGGACGAGGCGTTTTTGAGCGCCCCCCGATTCGAGGCCGGCGTCGCCCGCGCCCACGGCTTCGGCACGCGAGCCTTGGAGGAGTTCAAGGACTCACAGGTCTGGTTGAAGGTCGACTCGAAAGGTAAATACGACCTGAACCTCGCCGCCAACGAGTACATGGCGAACGGCCATACCCTGGACAAGCACGTCGGCAAGACCGACGAGCAGCTCGCGCAGCGACTGCGCGACCAGCAGTCAAGCGGCCCGACGCAGGCATGGCCGCACGGCAAGCCGATGCCCAGCGGTTCTTCGGCCTTTCCGAACTATCAGCGAGCGGAAGACCTGACCGAGTACAACCTCAACAAGAACAAGGCCGATATCGAAAGGTGGATCAAGGGCCCGCCGCCGGCGTCCGACGGAGATGTCAAATCGTTCTACTCCACGGCACCCAACGGCGAGACCAGTGGCCGCAGCGTGAGCAAGCAGCCGGTGGACCCGAACGACCCTCTGTCCGGATACAAGCAGGGTGGCATCAACGCCAAGGCGTACGACGTCACGGGCATCGACACGCGGATCCGGTACGACAGCAGTCGCATTCCGCCGTTCACCGTCATGACATCAATGCCGTCCAAATCTTAGTGCTCCCCAGAAAGGCCCCCCATCGCATGTCCGTCGACCAGGCGTCCTGGGAAGCCGCGGTACGTCACCTCTTCGAGGATGCGTACCCGTACGACGCCACCGGCCCACGTCGTCACGAGGACTGGGTCCTCGACGTCCTCGCGCTGATGGCGCGGGTCGGGGACCCGCGGGGCTGGGCCGGCCTTGACGACGCTGCCCAGAGCGCAGAGCGAGCCGTGTTCCCCACCTACCCCTTCGTCTCCCACTCCCCGGACTACATCAGGACGCGCCTCCGGGAGATCGACCGGCGCAGTGCCGAGAACCTGCTCCTGGCCCTCACGGACGACGGCTGCACGCTCTCCAACCTTCGGCGCTTCACGGAGAGCGAGGAAGAACTACGAGTCCTGGCCTGCACGATTCTCGCGCGATACGGAGACACGGCCACCTACCACACCAACGTCGACCGGCCCGGCGCCGCGCCAGGAACGCTCGACTTCTCGGTCCCGAACTGGGGGTACAGCCCGCTCAGCGTCCACTCGGAGGACTGCGGTCTGATCGTCGTCTCGGACACCGAGATCGGCATGTTCTGGAACTTCTCCGACTACTGAGAGGACGCCCCCCTTGTTGAGCCGTTCCGCTTCCTATCCCGACCGGGTGACCGCCCACTGGGCCACCCAGCAGGTGGTGAACGCCAACGAGCAGGTCATTCACCGCTGGCTGGCCCAGGGCACCCGAGCCCGCCTCACCATCGAGGCCGCCTGGCCCTCCCGCGACGAACCCGTGGGGCGGGTCCAGCTCGAAGGCGACCTCCTGGCCGGCCACGGGCCTGTCGACGTCCGCGCGGCACGCGTGGTGTTGCGCCGCGAGCCGTCGAGTCCGCACGGCTTCGTCGTCCACACGACCATCCCGTTCTACCTGTAGGGGCCGCACGCAGATGTCCATGAAGCCCCTTGAACACGACCGCCGGTACGGTGAGCTGGACCAGGTGATGCGCGCATACCTGGGACAGCGCGCCGACGACACCCCGGAGCATCGCAGCCGTGCCCTTGACGCATACCTCCGTCACACCTGGCACACCCGCCCCTCGGCCATCGCGGAGGCGGAACGCCAGCTGCGCGAGTACAGCCGCAACCCTCCGGGCCGCCTCCGGCAGGAACTGGGCGAGTTCTACGCGATCCCCGACACCGGAATGCCCCAGTCGGAGATCGGCGGCTGGCTGACGGTGGTGGCCGACCACCTGAAGAGGAGCGTCGAGGAAGGCGTCGTACCGGAGCCGTCGTCGCCGCAGACGCACTGGGAATGGCGCACCCGCTTCCCCGAGACCTCGCAACTGCTCGGTGGCTGGTTCTCCCAGGACATTGTCGACGAGTTCCCCGACCACGCCGCCGCCCTCGCCGACTACGCCGCCACCACCCACCCTCAGCTGGTTGCCCGCCTGGTCGGCGAGCTCCACGAGCTGCTCGCCCTGCCTATGGACGAGGCCGACCATGCCCTGGCGGCCGCCGAACTCGGCATGGAGGTCGCCCCGCCTGAGCCGTACTCTCACGGAGCGTGGTTCCAGTCAGCGGCCACGACGCTGTCCGGTATCTGATCCGGCACTCGTGATCCGTGGCCAGGGATGCCTCGAGGGTGCCCGAGGCCGACCGCTGGCGACCGACAGTGACAGGTGAGCCGCAGCCCGCGTCAGCGAAGCCCCAGGTCAGAGTGCCCCGGCTGATCGCGTTTCCCCCCAGGGGTGGCGGTCAGGCAAGATGGGGTGTATCTGCCCACTGCCAGATTTCAAGCTGCCGGACGGTTTCTCTTGGCTGAGTTCATTTACACCATGCGCAAGGCGCGCAAAGCGCACGGCGACAAGGTGATCCTCGACGACGTCACCCTGAACTTCCTGCCGGGGGCGAAGATCGGCGTCGTCGGTCCGAACGGTGCCGGTAAGTCGACCGTGCTGCAGATCATGGCGGGGCTGCAGCAGCCCTCCAACGGTGACGCCTTCATCTCCCCCGGGTACAGCGTCGGCATCCTGCTCCAGGAGCCCCCGCTGAACGAGGAGAAGAACGTCCTGGAGAACGTCCAGGAGGGCGTCGCCGAGATCAAGGGCAAGCTCGACCGGTTCAACGAGATCGCCGAGCTGATGGCGACCGACTACTCCGACGCGCTGCTCGACGAGATGGGCAAGCTCCAGGAGGAGCTGGACCACGCCAACGCCTGGGACCTCGACGCCCAGCTCGAGCAGGCCATGGACGCGCTGGGCTGCCCGCCCGGCGACTGGCCCGTCACCACCCTCTCCGGTGGCGAGAAGCGCCGCGTCGCGCTCTGCAAGCTGCTCCTGGAGCAGCCCGACCTGCTGCTCCTCGACGAGCCCACCAACCACCTCGACGCCGAGTCGGTGAACTGGCTGGAGCAGCACCTCGCCAAGTACCCGGGCACCGTCGTGGCCATCACCCACGACCGGTACTTCCTGGACAACGTCGCCGAGTGGATCCTCGAGCTCGACCGTGGCCGCGCGTACCCCTACGAGGGCAACTACTCCACCTACCTGGAGACCAAGCAGACGCGTCTGAAGGTCGAGGGCCAGAAGGACGCCAAGCGCGCCAAGCGGCTCAAGGAAGAGCTGGAGTGGGTGCGGTCCAACGCCAAGGGCCGCCAGGCCAAGTCCAAGGCCCGTCTCGCCCGTTACGAGGAGATGGCGGCCGAGGCCGACAAGATGCGGAAGCTGGACTTCGAGGAGATCCAGATCCCGCCGGGCCCGCGTCTGGGCAGCATCGTGGTCGAGGTCAACGACCTCAACAAGGCGTTCGGCGAGAAGATCCTCGTCGACGGCCTGAGCTTCACCCTGCCGCGCAACGGCATCGTGGGCGTCATCGGCCCGAACGGCGCCGGCAAGACCACGCTGTTCAAGATGATCCAGGGTCTGGAGACCCCGGACTCCGGCGCCATCAAGGTCGGCGAGACCGTCAAGATCTCCTACGTCGACCAGACGCGCGCCAACCTCGACCCCAAGAAGACGCTGTGGGAGGTCGTGTCCGACGGGCTCGACTACATCAACGTCGGCCAGGTCGAGATGCCGTCCCGCGCCTACGTCTCGGCGTTCGGTTTCAAGGGCCCGGACCAGCAGAAGCCGACCGGCGTGCTGTCCGGCGGTGAGCGCAACCGCCTCAACCTGGCGCTCACCCTCAAGCAGGGCGGCAACCTGCTGCTCCTCGACGAGCCCACCAACGACCTCGACGTCGAGACCCTCTCCAGCCTGGAGAACGCGCTGCTGGACTTCCCCGGCTGCGCCGTGGTCGTCTCCCACGACCGGTGGTTCCTGGACCGGGTCGCCACGCACATCCTCGCCTACGAGGGTGACTCCAAGTGGTTCTGGTTCGAGGGCAACTTCGAGTCCTACGAGAAGAACAAGATCGAGCGGCTCGGCGCCGACGCCGCGCGTCCGCACCGCGCCACCTACAAGAAGCTGACCCGAGGCTGATCGCATCGTGCGCCACATCTACCGCTGCCCCCTGCGCTGGGCGGACATGGACGCGTACGGCCACGTCAACAACGTGGTGTTCCTCCGCTATCTGGAGGAAGCCCGTATCGACTTCCTGTTCCGCCCGGACAAGGACTTCCAGCAGGGGTCGGTCGTGGCGCGCCACGAGATCGACTACAAGCGGCAGCTCGTCCACCGGCACCACCCGGTGGACGTCGAGCTGTGGATCACCGAGATCCGGGCCGCGTCCTTCACCATCACCTACGAGGTGAAGGACGCGGACACCGTGTACGTACGGGCCTCCACCGTCGTCGTCCCCTTCGACTTCGAGGCCCAGCGGCCGCGCCGGATCACCGCGGAGGAGCGGGAGTTCCTCCAGGAGTACCGGGACGAGCCCGCCGAGGAGAAGGCCGTCGCCGCATGACGGTGCTCCACCTCGCCGACGAGACGGAGGCGGCCGACCTCGCCGCCTTCCTCACCCGGCTGCTCCGCTACGACCGAGCGGCCGCGGTACGCCTCCAGGCGGCCGGGACCGCGCTCGCCGTGTTCGGACGCCCGCCCTCCTTCGAGGTGCTGGCAGTCCGCGCGGTACGCCTCGCCAAGCCGTACGAGGACGGGCTCGACGACGGCCTCGACCTGACCGTCTCCGCCGGCGAGCTGCTGGAGTCGGTGGACGAGCGCGCGGCCACCGCCGCCGTGCCGGCCGCCGTCACCGGCCCCCCGTGGGCCGGGGTGCTGCCGCCGCGCGGCGGCTGGCAGGCCGAGCCGGGGCTGCCGGGACCTGCGGTGCTGCACCGGACGGTTGCCCGGTCGGTGGCCGAATTCCGGTCCCGTACCGAGGAGTTGGCGCCCGAGGAGCGCACCCGTGCCGAGCTGGACCGGATCGGGCGGGAGATCTGGTCCCGCGAGGTCGGCTCCACCCGGCTGCCGGTGCGGGCCGTGCACGCCGCGCACTCGTTGGGCTTCCTGCGGCCCCCCGCCCCCGACAGCGCCGAGGAGACGGGCCTGTTCTCCTCCGGGGCGTGGCTCCGGCTGCGTACCCCCTACGGGTCGGTCGCCGTACGCCGAGCCGGACTTGGCGCGCTCGGCGTCACCGTGCGCTGACAACCCCGTTCACAGGGCCCTGCTCACAGACACCCGCTCACACGGCCCCGCTCACTCCGCCGTGTTCACCATCGACGCCGCCGCGTACGTCAGGTAGTTCCACAGCGTCCGCTCGTGCTCCTCGGACAGCTCCAGCTCGTCCACCGCGTCCCGCATGTGCTTCAGCCAGGCGTCGTGCGCGGCCCGGTCCACGGCGAACGGGGCGTGCCGCATCCGCAGCCGGGGGTGGCCGCGCTCCTGGCTGTAGGTGGTGGGTCCGCCCCAGTACTGGATCAGGAACAGAGTGAGCCGCTCCTCGGCCGGCCCGAGGTCCTCCTCCGGGTACATGGGCTTCAGCAGCGGGTCCCCGGCGACGCCCTCGTAGAAACGGTGGACCAGCCGGCGGAAGGTCTCCTCCCCGCCGACCTGCTCGTAGAAGGTCTGCTCCTGAAGCGTGCCGCGTCGGATCTCGTTCACCCGTCCATGGTCTCAGACCACAGGGCCCAGGACTCAAGCCCTAGGACCGGCCACCGCCCACCCCTCCCGTCCCTCCCGCCCCCCGGATCGTGCCTACTGTGGACGTATGGGCGCCTACGATTCCGAGCTGACCCGGGTGGCCGCCGAGGCGCGGGCCGCGCTGATCCGGCAGATCGACCGCGAGGGCGCCTGGCGCACGGATCCGGTGTGGCGGGAGACCTTCGCCGAGGTGCCCCGGCACCTGTTCGTGCCGTACTACTACGTCGGCGTCGTCGGCGGATACGAGCGGTACGCGGCCGACGACCCCGATCCGGCCGGGCGGGAGCGCTGGGCGCGCGGCGCCTACGCGGACGCCCCGCTGGCGACGCGGCTGCACGACGGCGAGCTGGTCTCCTCCAGCAGCCAGCCCTCGCTGATGGCGCGGATGCTGGTCGCGCTGGGCGTCCGGGACGGCGACCGGGTACTGGAGGTCGGCACCGGCACCGGTTACAACGCGGCCCTGCTCGCCCACCGGCTCGGCGACGACTCCCTGGTCACCACCGTCGACATGGAACCGGAGATCACCGAGCCCGCCCGGCAGCACCTGGCCGGGGCCGGGTACCACCCGGTGGTGGTCACCGGCGACGGGGCGCACGGGGTGCCCGCGCACGCCCCCTACGACCGGATCATGGCCACCTGCATGCTGCCCACGGTGCCCCGCCCCTGGATCGCCCAGTGCGCGCCCGGCGCCCGGATCATCGCCCCGCTGAACAACGGACTGCTCGCGCTGGACGTCGACGGGTCCGGCCGCGCCGAGGGCCGCTTCCTGCCCACCGGCGCCTACTTCGTCCCGCTGCGCGGGGAGAGCCGCGCGCCCGCCGAGCCGGTGTCCACGAGGGGACTGCCGGGGCGGGCGCGGGATCAGGAGTCGTTCCGCTTCCTGCTGGGGCTGCTCCGGGGCGCGCTGGAACCCACCCGGGCGTACGCGCTGTGGGAGAGCGTGGGCATGCCGGACCGCGATCGGTACGGCGTCACGGTCAGCGGCCCGCGCGCCTGGGCCTGGCTGGACGACCCCGAGGGCCGCCACGCCTGGCCGCTGCCGTGAACGCCCGGTTCAGCGGCAGTCAGCCCCGGTGGACGGTGATCGTCGTCCAGGCGCCCACGTGCACCCGGTCGCCGTCCTGGAGGGGCACCGGCACGAACGGCTGGATCGGCTCGTCGGAGCCGTTGACCGTGGTGCCGTTCGTCGAGTTCTGGTCGACGACCGCCCAGCCGCCGTCCGGCTGCTGCACCAGCACCGCGTGCTGGTGCGAGACACCGGGGTCCTCCGGGGGCACCGAGAGGTCGACGTCCGGGGTGTCGCCGGTGGAGTGCCGGCGGCGGCCGATGGTCACCTGGTTGCCGGTGAGCGTGCGCTGCTGCTCGGGCGAGTACGCGGGCAGGTTGAGCCCGGCGGCCTCGGGGCCGGAGCGCTGCATCATCGCCATGAAGTAGTCGCGGTCCGGGCCGATGGTCGCGGTCCAGGTCGCCGGTCCCTGCGGGGCCTGCGGAGCCGGGGGGAAGCCCTGGTTCTGCTGCCCGGCGCCGGGCTGCGGGTAGCCGTACCCGCCGCCGGGGCCGCCCGCCGGACCGTTGTTCGACGGCGGCGGGGGGATCACCCAGTCGTCGTCGGCGAAGGACGGGCCGGGGGCAGGGGTACGGCCGGTCTCCTGCGGGAAGCCGGACGGCGCGGACGGCGGGGGAGCCTGCCGGGAGGGAGCGGTGCCGAAGGCGGACGGCTCACGCCCGAACGGCGGGGGACCGGAGGGGCCACCCTGCCCGGAAGGACCACCGGGACGGCCGTAACCGGGCCCGCCGGGACCACCCGGCCCACCCGGACCCTGCTGACCAGGACGCCCCTGCGGGCCAGGACCCTGCTGACCGGGACCACCCTGCTGCCCAGGCCCACCCTGCTGGCCGGGTCGCTGCCCAGGCCCCCCGCCGAACCCCTGCGGAGGCGGCGGCGGAGGCCCCTGCCGGCGCTCGCCGAACGGGGACTGCCCGCCCGAGGTGGGCGGCGGGGACGCCGGACGGCGCTCGTTGCCGAACGGCGTCGGCCCCGAGGGCTCGGAGTCGAAGGACGGTATCGGCTCGGCCGGCCGGTTCACCCGCGAGGGCCGCGAGCCCTGGTACTCGTACCCGTCACCGCCGCCGCCGAAGGGCTGGCCGGGCGGCTGGTAGCGGGGCTGCTGCTGCCGGGGCGGGGCCGCCGGGGTGTACGAGGTGGCGGTGTTGGTGAGGAAGTTCCACCGGCACTCCTCGCAGAAGGGCGCGCCGCCCTCGCGGGGCGTACGGCACTGCGGGCACAGCTCGCCCTGCGCGCCGGAGGAGGGGCGTCCCTCGTTCCTCGGCGGCGGGAACCCGTAGCCGCCGCCGGTCGCGGGCGGGGGCGGAGGCACGGCACCGGCCATGCGGTGACCACAGACCTCGCACCAGTCGTCGGAACCCGACTGGTGTCCGTTCGGGCAGGTCGGCATGTCGGTGGTACCCCTTCTGCTGAGGTATCGGTGTCTACAGGGTCACTTCTTGACGCGAACAGTCTTCGTGGAGCGGGTCTCGAGGGTCATCTCGTCGGCCTCCGCGACCTTCGCCTTCAACCGCACAGTACCGGTCGGGGCGTCGACCACGTCCACCACCTTCGCAAGCAGTTTCGCAGTATCCGCGTTCCCCGACACCCCCGCCAGCTGAACGGCACGTCCCAGTTTGGACGTTGCTCCATCCATATCGCCCGCTTTGCGGAGATCCAGCCCTTCCCTGATGGCCTGCGCCAGTTCGGCCTGGCCGGTGTAGTGGGCGACCTGGGAATTGAGCGAGGTCGAGGCCGCCATGTCGTCGGTCCAGACGGCCCGTACGAGTCCCTGGGCGCCGAGGTTCTGTACCTCTCTGTCCGGTTGGGCCGCCACCAGCGAGACCCGTGCGGCGAGCATCTCCTGGCCCAGTCCGGCCGCCGGGACCTCCACGCAGAGGTGGTAGTCGCGGGACTCGTCGCCCCAGGAGCCGGTGGGATAGTCCCCGGCGCGCGGGCCCGCCTCGGTACGCCGGTCGGTCAACTCCTCGACCGTGGGCGCCACTTGCTTCATGAACTTGATGCGGGTGCCGACCGGCGTCCACACCCGCAGAGCGACGTCGGCGACCTCCTTGCCCATCGTCGACTCCATGATGCGGGTGAAGTCCTCAGTGAGCCGGGCCGGATCGGCGACGATGTCGGCGGTGCCGAGCAACGCCGAGGCGACGCCTGTGACTTCTTTCACTTCCCAGTCGGTGCCCACGCCCCGCGCGTCACAGGTGAAGCGCCCGGCGCACGCGTCCAGGGTGTCCTTCAGCTCCGCCGCCGACTCGTGCTCGTTGCGTCCGTCGGTCAGCAGGATGCCGTGCCGGATCGACACGTCCGCCCCGGCCAGCAGCCGGTCCGCCAGCCGCAGCCAGGTGCCGATCGCGGTGCCGCCGCCCGCGCGCAGCCGGCGCAGCGCCTGCTTGGCCTGGGCGCGGGTCGTCGGGTCGGCCACCGCGAGCCGGCCGCCGCCCGGATAGACCTCGCGCGCGACGTGCGTACCGTCGACGATCCCGAAGTGCGTCCCGTCGCGCAGGGTGTCGACGGCGGCGGCGGTGGCGTCGCGGGCGTTGCGCATCTTGGTGGGCGGGTGGTCCATCGACCCCGAGCAGTCCACCATCAGCACCACGGCGGCCGGCGCCCCCGGACCGGCGGGTGCCCCGCCGCCCTTGGCGGTCACGGTCACGATGGCGTTGACCTCGCGGCCGCCCTCCGGCAGATACTCGTTCTGGTAGACGTCCACCGAGAACCGCGGTCCGCCCGGCTTGGCGAAATTGGCCATGCTGGTTCACATCCCCCTCGGACACGCCCCGCTCCCCGCGAGGCGGTGCGTTCGGGCGGACCGGTCCCCTCCGGCTCCGCCCGTCGTCCCTCAGGCCGATCCTGCCCCCTCGGGCGGGGTGGGGAACGGCACGACGGCCACTGTTACGTTGTCGTGGCCCCCGGCGTCCAGCGCGTGCCCCACCAGCACCCGCGCCGCGTGCAGCGGGCGGGCGGCCGCGTCCGGGGGCAGTACCTCGGCCATCTCCTCCGGCGCCTCGGCGTAGTTCCACAGGCCGTCGGTGCAGACCAGCACCACACCGGACCGGTCGGGCTTGAACGACGCGGTGTGCGGCTCCAGTTCGTAGGCGTCGGCGCCGAGCCAGCCGGTGATGGCGTGGGCGCGCTCGTCGGCGTACGCCTCCGCCTCGTTCATCAGGCCGGCCGCCACCATCTGGGCCGCCCAGGAGTCGTCCTCGGTCAGCCGGGCCGGGGGAGTGGAGCGGTCGTCCGGCACCCAGTAGGCGCGGCTGTCGCCGACCCAGCCGACCACCAGCAGGCCGGAGGCGACCACCGAGGCGACGATCGTGCAGGCCGGGGCGTTCTGGTGCGGGGCGTGCTCGCGGGCCCCGTCGGGTGCCTCGGCGAGCGCGTCCACGGCCTTCGCGGCGGCCACGATCGCCTCGTGCATCGCCGCCTGCGGATGCGTGCCGCGTGGCAGGGCCGCCAGCAGCACGTCCCCGGCGGCCCGCGACGCGGCGGTGGACGCCTCGTCGGGGCGGGTCGCGGAGGAGACGCCGTCGCAGACCACGGCGAGCGCGGCGGGCGAGCCGTCGGGCAGCGCGGTGTGCGCGACGGTGAAGTCGTCCTCGTTGCGGTGGTGGCGCAGGCCCCGGTCGCTGATCGCGGCCACCGGGCCCGACTCCCGCTCCATGTGGTCGCGTTCGCGGGGCTGGGCGTGCCCGCAGTTCTCGCAGTAGCCGTCGCCGTCCACCCGGCCCGCGCGGCAGGCCACGCACACCTGCGCGGGGGCCTCGGCGCGTGGATCGGGGGCCTGGAGCGGGTACTCCTCCGGCTCGGCCGGCTCCCCGGCCTCGGCGGGCCGGTCGAAGCGCACCCCGGACGCGGGCGGCTGGGGCGCGTGCAGCGGGGTGCCGCCGGAGTCGGTGCCGGGCACGTCGGCGGCCCGGTGGGCGCGCGGCTCGGTGCTGCCGGTGGTGGCCGGCTCCGGCTCGGGCCAGTCGACGTCCTCGTCCGGCGCGCCGGTCATGGTCAGCGTCGGCTCGTCCGCCGGCGGCGCGGGCGCGGCCGACAGGTCGTATCCGCACGCGCCGCAGAAGAGGTCGCCCGCCTCGAGCGGCTCCGCGCAGCTCGGGCACTTGGACAGTGCGGCCTGCTGGGGCATCTGTGACATGACTACACCCACGTCCGGGGGCGGTAACGGTTGGCCCGTTCCACCAGGTTGATCCTCTCCTCGCCGCCGGGCGCCAGCCGGGCCAGCGTGCGGTAGGCGCGCTCCAGTCCGAAGCGGAGGCCCCGCTCGTCCAGACCGCTGCCGAGCAGCACCCGCCCGCCGTCGACCGGCCGAGCGGTGTCCTGACCCCTGGAGAGTATCCAGTCCAGGGCGCAGCCGAGGACTTCGGCCGACAACCGCTCGCGTCGCGCCGGGTCCAGCCCGTACGCGTCCAGCGCCTCCACCTGGCCCGCCGCGGCGGTCAGGTCGTCCAGGAACGGTACGTCACCGGCGGCCGCCGTGCGGTGCCGCAGCCGCGCCCGCACCGCCGCGACCCGTGCGGCCGTGTAGTGGATGGACGACTCCGGCACCGACTCCAGCGTCCGTACGGCGCCCGCCCGGTCCCCGCTCGCCAGCCGCACCCGGGCCAGGCCGAACGCGGCGCTGACGAAGCTCGGGTCGGTCGTCCACACCAGCCGGTAGTACTCGGCGGCGTTGTCGAGCTGGCCCAGCACCTCCGCGCACAGGCCGAGCGCCAGCTTGGGCGCGGCCTCGCCGGGAAAGGCGTCGTAGATCGCGTCGAAGGCGAGCGCGGCGCTCTCGAAGTCGCCGGTGACCAGGGCGGCCACGCCCCGGTACCAGACCACCCGCCAGTCGTCGGGCCGTTCCTCGTCCAGCCGGGCCAGCGTCGCCAGCGCGGCCTCCCGGTCGCCGTTCTCCAGCCGGGCCCGCACCCGTCTGAGCCGGGTCTCCACACCCCGGCCCGGGGCCGCCTCCAGCGCGGCGATCAGCTCGCCCGGCGCGGAGGTGCTCAGGCCGGCCAGGAAGCCGGCGTCCGGGTCGTTCGGGTCGACCAGCGGCACGGGCAGCGCCAGCGCGGCGGCCGGGGTGTCCACGGGCCGGACCAGGGCGGGCGGCAGGGCCGGCGGGCGGGCGGGGCCGGGCAGTGCGCGGGCGCCGAGGCGGGACACGTCGCCGTCCAGCGCCGGGAACAACTCGGTGTCCGTCACCCGTACTTCGGGCCCGAACAGGGTCGACAGCGCGGGCCGGGCCTGCCCGGTGCTCAGCGAGACGACCTCGCGCAGCACCCCGGTGAGCTGGTCGGCCATCTCCTGCGCCGAGGCGAACCTCCGGGCCGGGTCGGGGTCGGTGGCGCGGACCAGGAAGCGGTAGAAGGACTCGTAGCGGCGGAACACCTCGATGGTGTCCGGGTCGGGCAGCGAGTCGGAGTGGACGGTGGTGTAGCCCTGGAAGTCGAAGGTGAGGACGGCCAGGGTGCGGCCCACCGTGTACAGGTCGCTGGCGGCCGAGGGGCCGACGTCGGCGACCTCGGGGGCCTGGTAGCCGACCGTGCCGTAGATCGCGGACTCGTCGTCGTCCATGCGGCGGACGGCGCCCATGTCGATGAGCTTGAGCTGGTCCTCGGTCTGGATGGCGTTGTCGACCTTGAAGTCGCAGTACAGCAGGTTGCGGCTGTGCAGATGGCCGAGCGCCTCCAGCGCCTCGATGCCGTACGCGCACGCCTGCTCCACCGGCAGCGGGTCGCGCCTGCCGTCCGGGGTGCGGCGGCCGTTGGCGATCTCCTTCAGCGACTTGCCGCCGACATACTCCATGACGATGTAGCCGTCCAGCGAGCCGGTGCGCTGGTCGAGGTGCTCGACGAAGTTGTAGATGCGGACGATGCCCGCGTGCTCGATCTCCGCCAGGAACCGGCGCTCGGAGATCGCCGCCGCCATCGCGTCCTGGTCCCCGGTGTCCAGCAGGCCCTTGAGCACCACCCAGCGGTCGGACACCGCCCGGTCCACCGCGAGGTAGATCCAGCCCAGCCCGCCGTGCGCCAGGCACCCCGCCACCTCGTACTGCCCGTGCACGATGTCCCCGGCGCGCAGCTTGGGCACGAAGGAGTACGGGTGCCCGCACTTGGTGCAGAACCCCTCCGTGCGACCAGGCCGTTCCCCGCGCGCCCGGCCCACCGGCGCCCCGCAGTCCGAGCGGGAGCAGTACCGCTTGCGCTCGGGCACCTGCGGGTTGTCCAGCACCATCGCGCGCGGGTCGGGCCTCGGCACCTGCGGCACCACGACCAGACCGGCGCCCAGCCGCCCGCGCCCGGAGGACCCGGAGGCCGAGCCGGAGCCGCGCACCGACACCGAGCGGCCGCCCGACCTCCCCGGCAGCGAGCGGGAGAGCCGCCCCGACACCGAGCGCCGGGAGCGGGCCGACTGCGAGGAACTGCCCGTCGTAGCGCCGTTGATCCCGGTCGGCGCCGAACCGACCGAACCCACCGGCTCCGGCGCCGGTCCCGCCTTGGGTGGCACCACGGGGGCCAGGCCGCAGGTGTCGCAGTACAGCTCGCCGCCGCCCATGTCCTCGTAGGCGCCCGCGCAGTCCGGGCGCTGGCAGGTGCGCCGCTCCTCGCTCACTCCCCGTCCCCCATGTCGTCCCTCGTGCCGTCCTCCGGCGCGTACGGCTCCGGCACCCGTGGCGGGGCCAGCAGTTCGGCCGCCGCCTGCTGGTAGCGCCACACCGCCTGCTCGGCCACGCGCAGATCGCAGGGCGCGCTCCACAGCATCCGGCGGGCCGCGTCGTACCGCTCGATCAGCAGCCGGTCCTCGGCCAGGCCGTGCCGGGTGACCTTCGCGCGGTAGGCGTCGAGGCGGCCGCGCAGCTCGGCGCGGACCGCGAGCGGCGCGGTGACGGCCGTCAACGACTCGCGGGCGCGCAGCAGTTCGTCCTCCGCCCGCTGCTCCAGCGACTCCAGCAGCGGGGAGAGGCGGTGCCAGCGGGCCTGGCGGCGGTACTCGGCCGCCGTCGCCAGCTGCTCCTGGAGCACGGTCGGCGGGCCGCTCACCACCGGGACCTCGGTCGCGGCGATCTTCGCCAGCACCTCGCCGCGCGCGGTACGGGCCTCGGCCAGGGTGCGGTCGGCGCGCGAGAGCACGTCGCGCAGCCGGATCAGCCGCTCCTCCGCGTCCTGCCGGACGGTGAGCACCGCCTCGATCTCCCGGCGCACGTCCTCCAGCGCCCGCGCCTCCCGGTCGTACACCGTGGTGTCCGGGCGCCCCCCGCCGGGCGCCGAACCGCCCCCGGCCGGCACCCAGTGCGCCAGCGGGTCACGGACGACGTCCTCGCGCAGCGCGGTCAGCGTGGCCGTGATGCCCTCCAGGTCGTCCCCGGAGGGGTGTTCACCGGGGCGGACGCCGACGGAGTGGGCCAGCCTGCGGGTGCGCTGGAGTTCGGCGGCCAGCAGGTCGATACGGGCGGGCAGCGCCGACCACACCGCGTCGGCGGCCACCACCATGTCCAGCGAGGACGCGTACAGCTCGTTCATCCGGTCCACCAGCGCGGCCAGCGTGAAGCTCTCGCTGAGCACGGCCGAGCCCGAGGCGCCGCCCGCCACCGTGACCGACTCCCCGCGCAGCAGGCCGGTCAGCTCCACCAGGTCCTCCCGGCTGGACCAGCGGCGCCGGGAGCGGATCTCGCGGGCCTCGCGCAGCGCGTCGGTGTACGCGTCGAAGCAGGTCCACAGCAGGGTGATCGACGCCTCCGCGGCGGCCCAGCGCTCCTTGGTCACACCGGTCAGCTCCGCGCCTTCGAGGAGGCGGCGGCCGGCGTGGTCCTGGAGCGCGAACAGCGAGGTCTCGACGGCCTCGTGCTCCTGGCCGAGCCGCGCCAGCGCACGGTCCACCTCGTCCCGGTCCATCACCGGCCCGGCGGGGTCCGTGACGCCCATCGATCACCTCTCGCTGCTGTGTGGTCCATCCGGCCCGTGCGTACTTCAGCTCTCGCGCAGGTACTTCGGGGCGGGCGGTCTGGAGGACCGCGCGTCCCCGCCCAGTGTGGCCGACAGCCACTTGTCGTACGACGCCTGCCAGCCGTCGGACCGGTAGTCCACCAGCACGCGGTTGACGCGGCGTACGAGGTCGGTGGCGTCCTTCTTCATCGCCACGCCGTAGTACTCGGTGGTGAACGGCTTGCCCAGCACCCTCACCGTGGGGTCCTGCGCGGCCTGGCTGGCGGCCAGCGCGCCGTCGGTGACCACCGCGTCCGCCTCGCCGAGCTGGAGCCTGACCAGGCAGTCCAGCTGGTTGGGCACGGTCGCGGAGAAGTCCGTGGTCGCGGGGAGCGCCTTGCGCTCCCGGTCCGCCTTCAGCCTGCTGTACGCGGTCGAACCGGCCGCCGTGCAGACCTTCTTGCCGGCCAGTGTGGAGTCGTAGCCCTTGATGCCGGAGGCGTCGGGGACCAGGAGCTGCTGGCCGGTCTTGAAGTAGGGCGCGGAGAAAGCCACATCGCGCAGCCGGTCGCAGGTGATGGTCATCGTGCGGACCACCATGTCGACCGTGCCGTCCTGGATCGCGGGGATGCGCTGGCTGGTCGGTATCGCCTTGAACTGGACGTCGTCCGGGCTGCCGAGGATGTCCTTGGCGATGCGGTGCACCAGGTCGATGTCGAAGCCCTCCAGCTCCGCGCCCTCGGTGTTGGGATTGCGGTAGCCCCAGCGGTAGCTGTTCTGGTCGATGCCCACGACCAGCTTGCGCCGGTCGCCCTTGCGGGCCTTGATGGCGTCGATGGTCGGGCCGTCCGCGCCGGACGGGGCAGGGGTGCGGTTCTGCGCCGACGGCTCCTGGCAGTCGTCCGCGCGGGCCGGGCGGCCGTCGGCCAGGCTCCGGCCCGCCGGTGCCGCGCCGGACGCCGGGTGCGCCTGGGTACGGGGGAGCAGCAGCGCGAACGCCAGTGCCAGCGCGCACAGCACCGCCATCGCGCCGACCCCGCCCCAGCCGCGCAGCCGGGTGCGCATCCGCGCCGCCTCCATCGCCTGGCCCCCTGTCACCGGTACTCCGAAAGTCTGCGCCCGATGCCGAACACCGCGCCCGCCGCGCCCAGCACGCCGAGCACGGCCGCGCCCCCGGGCAGCCCGGTCATGGCGTCCCGGCCGTCGGCCGCGGCCCGGTCGAACTCCGTCTGCTCGTGGCCGAGCGCGCGGGTCAGGCTGCCGTCCACGCCGTCGAAGGCGGCGCCGGTGGTGTCGTCGGCGCCGATCACCTGGTCCAGCGCGCGCTGGTAGTTGCCCCGCTCGTCCTCGGTACGGGCGGCCTGGTGCCGCTTCTTCCACTCGGCCGAGTCGCCCAGCGCCGAGTCGACCGGTGCGCCGCCCATGTCGTCGTCCGCGAGCCGCCGGGCCTCGGTGAGCCGGGCGTCCAGCGTGGCGAGGTCATGGTCGAAGGCGTAGTAGTACGCGTCCTGCTTGGCGCCGTTCACCTCGACGGTCTCCGCTCCGCGCGCCACCAGGCTCAGGTTCTCGTTGCCGCGCGCCTTCAGGGCGGCGATCTGGGCGTTGTGCAGCACGTTCAGCGAGCGGATGCCGTGGTCGTAGGAGCCGAACAGCCCGGAGCGGGCCACCGAGTGGCCGACGACCAGCCACAGCAGCACCACCACGGTCGCGGCCGAGGCGGCGGCCAGGCCGTGGTTCAGGACGCGGTTGGTGCGGCGGAAGTCCCGGTACTGGGCGAGCCCCAGCGCGGCCAGCGCGAGCAGGCCCAGCGCGATCGCCGCCCAGGGGTAGGGGGTGGCGTCCGCGTAGTCGGCGTCCAGCCGCTGGTTCTCCTTGGTGTACAGGTCCTGCGCGGCCGGGAGCATCTCCGTCTGCATCTTCTCGTTGGCGTACCGCAGATAGGCGCCGCCCACCGGGTAGCCCTGGCGGTTGTAGACGCGGGCCCGCTCGATCAGGCCCTTGTACTCGGGCAGCAGCCGGTTCAGCTTGCGGACGGTGGCCTCGGAGGGCGAGCCCGGCTCGGTGTCGGCGGCGGCGCGGACCAGGCCGGAGGCGGCGGTACGGATGTCGTCCTCGTACCGCTCGCGGTTCGCCGTGCTCTCCCTCGGGCCGGCCAGGAAGCCGGTCGAGGCGGCGGTGTTGGCGTCGGCCAGCGAGCGGTAGATCGCGGCCGCGCCCGAACTCAGCGGCTGGCTGCGGGTCAGCACGTCGTCGGCGGCGCTCGCCCGCTCCCCGCTCTGCCAGGCGGTGACCGCGCCGAACGCGACGACCAGCAGAGCGAGTACGGCCCCGATCACCCGCAGCCGCCCCGGCTCGGTGGTCGCGGCGTCCCGCAGCCGCTCGGCCCCCTCGGCGAACGCGGTCCGCCGCACCGGAGGCACGCCGGACGGCCCGCGCTGGGCGGGGATCGTGGCGGTGGCCGACGGCGCGAACGCGGTTCTGCCCTGCGGCGGTTGTGTCACCTGACCTCCCCCATGGTCATCCGTTGGCCGCCAGTATCGCCGCACCCGCCCCCCTTCGCACCAGCCTTCACCGCATCTTGATCGGATCGGGCGGAGAAGCGGGCTCTACCCCCTCTGTCCAGAAACACGCGGAGTCAATCACGTTGGTTCCCCGGGCCGTTCCGGCGGCGCCGGTTCAGGCGCGGCTCGGCTCCCAGGCCAGGCGGGCCCGTTCCAGCGCCCCGGGGGGCGCGTCCAGGTGGTCGAGGCCCAGGAGGGCGGCGCCCAGGACCGGGGGAGCGGACACCGACTGGGCCTGTGCCAGCGGGGCCTGGGCTGCCAGCCGCGTGCGGATGCCGTCGTCCAGCCGGGGGTGGCCCGCCGCGAGGACGCTGCCGCCGAGCAGGACCGGGGTGGGCTCGGTGAGGAGGTCCAGGCGGGTCAGGGCGACCGTGGCCATCAGGGTCACCTCCCCGGCGAGGCGGTCGATCAGGGAGCCGGCCACCGGGTCGCCGTCCGTCGCCGTGGCGAAGAGGACCGGGGTCAGCTCGTGGCGGCGGGCCGGGGCGAGCCGGCCCAGGTGCAGGGACTCGATCAGGGCCGCCATGGTGGGCAGGCCGAAGTGCGCCGGGAGGGTGCGGGTCAGCTCGGTCGGAGCGCCCCGGCCGTCCTCCGCGCGGGCCGCGTGCCAGACGGCCTCCTCGGCCAGCCCCCAGCCGCCGCCCCAGTCACCGGAGAGCCGGCCGAGCGCCGGGAAGCGTGCCGTACGGCCGTCGGGGCGCATGCCCACGCAGTTGATACCGGCCCCGCACACCACGGCCACCCCCCGAGGCTCGGCCACCCCGGCGCGCAGGACGGCGAAGGTGTCGTTGCGCACCGCCACCGACGCGCCCCACGCCCGCGCGGTCACGGCCGCCGCCAACTGCTCCTCCTCCACCGGGAGATCGGCGTTGGCCAGGCAGGCCGAGACATGCGAGACGTACGACATCCCCGCCTCGGCCAGCGCCCGCTCCACCGGCTCGGCGAGCGCCGCCAGCGCCCGCTCCACGCCGACCGCCGGGGGCCGGAAGCCGCCGCCGCGCGCCGTGGCCAGCACCTCGCCGCTCGCGTCCAGCACGGCCACGTCGGTCTTGCTGTTGCCCGCGTCGACGGCGAGCACGGTCCCGGTCAGGCCCACGCCAGGTGCTCCCGGTTGTGCGCGAGCAGGAGGTCGGTGAGCTGATCGGCGTACGCGTACTGGCCCACCAGCGGATGCGCCAGCAGCGCCCGGAACACCCGGTTCCGGCCGCCGCGCAGGGCCGCGTCCAGCGCGAGTTCCTCGTACGCCGTCACGTTCGCCATCAGGCCCGCGAACAGCGGGTCCACGCCCGGCACCGGAAGCGGCTTCGCCCCGGCGGGGCCCACGGCGGCGGGCACCTCGATCACCGCGTCGTCGGGGAGGAACGGCAGCGTGCCCCCGTTGACCGTGTTCACCACCTGGTACGGGCTGCCCCCGCCGCCCAGCAGGGCCGCCGCCACGTCCACGGCCGCCTCCGAGTAGAAGGCCCCGCCGCGCCGGGCCAGCAGCGCGGGCTTCTCGTCCAGCGCCGGGTCGGCGTACATCGCCAGCAGCTCCCGCTCCAGCGCCGCGACCTCGGCCGCCCGCGAGGGCTTGATCCGCTGCTCGTCCACCACCTCGTCGTGCAGGTAGTAGTAGCGCAGGTAGTACGACGGGATGGCGCCCAGCCGCTCCAGCAGGGGGCGCGGCAGGCGCAGGTCGGCGGCGACGGCGTCGCCGTGCCCGTCCAGCAGGCGGGGGAGCACGTCCTCGCCTTCGGGGCCGCCGAGGCGCACGGCGGTCTCCCAGGTGAGGTGGTTGAGGCCGACGTGGTCGAGGTGGACCTCGCCCGGGTCGGTGCCGAGCAGGGCGGCGAACTTGCGCTGGAGGCCGATCGCCACGTTGCACAGGCCGACCGCGCGGTGTCCCTCCTTCAGGAGGGCGCGGGTGACGATGCCGACCGGGTTGGTGAAGTCGATGATCCACGCGTCCGGGTTCGCCCGCCGGACCCGCTCCGCGATGTCCAGTACCACCGGGACCGTGCGCAGCGCCTTGGCCAGGCCGCCCGCGCCGGTCGTCTCCTGGCCCAGGCATCCGCACTCCAGCGGCCAGGTCTCGTCCCGCTCGCGCGCCGCCTGACCGCCCACCCGGAGCTGGAGCAGCACGGCGTCCGCGCCCGCCACCCCGGCGTCCAGGTCGGAGGTGGTGACCACCCGGCCGGGATGCCCCTGCCGGGCGAAGATGCGGCGGGCCAGTCCGCCCACCAGCTCCAGCCGGTCCGCCACCGGGTCCACCAGCACCAGCTCGCTCACCGGCAGCGTGTCCCGCAACCGGGCGAAGCCGTCGACGAGTTCCGGCGTGTAGGTCGAACCTCCACCGACCACGGTCAGTCTCACGGGCGAACTCCCTCGCGTACGACGGCTCCTCGGCCAGCAGGAACCTAGGCGCAGCCGGGGAAGTCCGTCAACGAAGCGCCCCCCCGCACACGCAGGTGTGCCGGGGCGCGTCGGGACCGCGGCCGGCCGCTACTTGGCCGGGGGCTTGCGCGTGGTGACCGGGGAGGTGAGCGGGTTGCTGGCCAGGGACTGCGGGGAGGTGGAGTTGGCGAACGCCGAGGGCGCGGCGATGGAGGCGGAGGGGTCCGGGGTGTCCTCCGCCGGGATCACGGCCGTGGCACCGCCGACGATCGGGATGCTCGCCTTGTCGAAGGCCCGCTTGATCCGCCAGCGCAGCTCACGCTCGACCGACACCGACTTGCCCGGCATGGTCTTGGCGGAGACCCGGATGACCATGGAGTCGATCAGCACGCTGTCCAGGCCCAGCACCTCGATGGGGCTCCAGAGCAGCTCGTTCCACGGCTCCTCCTTGCCCATCTTCTCCGCGACCTCGTCCAGTACGGCCTTGACCTTGTCCAGGTCCTCGTCGGCGCGGACGGTGACGTCGACGCCCGCCGTGGCCCAGCCCTGGGAGAGGTTGCCGATGCGCTTGACCTCGCCGTTGCGGACGTACCAGATCTCGCCGTTGTCGCCGCGCAGCTTGGTCACGCGCAGGCCGACCTCGACGACCTCGCCGGTCGCCACCCCGGCGTCGATGGTGTCGCCGACGCCGTACTGGTCCTCGATGATCATGAAGACGCCGGACAGGAAGTCGGTGACGAGGTTCCGGGCGCCGAAGCCGATCGCCACACCGGCGACACCGGCGGAGGCGAGCAGCGGGGCCAGGTTGATCTTGAAGGTGGAGAGCACCATCAGGGCGGCCGTGCCGAGGATGGTGAAGGACGCGACCGAGCGCAGTACGGAGCCGATGGCGGCCGAGCGCTGACGGCGCCGCTCGTTGTTGACCAGCAGCCCGCCCAGCGGGGACTGGTCCACCGCCTGCACGGTGCGGTTCATCCGCTCGATCAGCTTGGTGATGGCCCGGCGCACCACCGCGCGAAGCGCGACCGCGATGATCACGATCAGCAGGATCTGCAGCCCCATCGCCAGCCAGGTCGACCAGTTCTGCTCGACCCAGCTCGCCGCGTTCGCCGCGTTCTCCTGGGCGTCCTGGAGCGAGGGCACGGCCGGGTCCGAGCCCGATGGCGAGGGAGACGGCGAGACTCCGGCGGCCAGCAGGGCGACGGGCAGGGACACGGCGGGTACCTCCATGGTGCTGCGGTCCGCGCCGGCGGGGCGGGCAAGGTCACGGGAAGGTCACCGGGCGGACGGGACCACCACACTAACGGGGCATCGCGCGCCCACTCGCCGCTTCTCCGGAGGCCCCCTGCCCCGCCCGCGCCTGAACAGGCCATGCGGGCCGCACGGCGCCGCTCATGTGGTCGAAAACACTTCGAGCCCGTTACCGGCACATGGTGGCGCTCGGAGCAGGCATGAGGGGAGACTGAACCAGATCGTCCCGGCGCGAGCCACGCGCCGCCGACGCCCAAGGAGGCCCCTGTGCCGCATGTCCTGGTCCTCAACGCGTCGTACGAGCCCCTCGGCGTCGTACCGCTCCGCCGCGCGCTCGTCCTCGTCCTGGAGAACAAGGCCGTCTCCCTGGAGGAATCCGGCGCCTATCTGCACAGCGCGTCCGTCACAGTCCCCGCACCCAGCGTGGTCCGGCTCAAGCGTTTCGTGCGGGTTCCCTACCGGGGGCCCGTTCCACTGACCCGGCGCGCGCTGTTCGCGCGGGACGGGGGCCGGTGCGCGTACTGCGGTGGGGTCGCGACCAGCGTCGACCACGTCATCCCGCGCTCACGCGGGGGCAAGCACGTCTGGGACAACGTGGTGGCCTCCTGCCGCCGCTGCAACCACGTCAAGGCCGACCGCCACCTCGTCGAACTCGGCTGGCGCCTGCGCCACCAGCCGGCCCCGCCCACCGGCCTGGCCTGGCGCATCATCGGCACCGGCCACCGCGACCCCCGCTGGCTCCCGTACTTGCAGCCCTATGGTGCGGAGGCCGCGCTGGCCCGGATCGACGGCATCTCGGCCTGAGGACCCGGGCCGCGCGTACCCCGGCCACGACGGGTCAGCCGCCCGGACGCGCCCCCCGCACGGCGTAGAGCACGGTGCCCAGCACGAAGGCGGCCAGCGCGGCGGCCCAGGCACCCGGCTGCGGCCCTGGCTGCACCGGCCACGCCCACACCGTGGCCGCACGGCCGTGCGCGCCGGAGGAGGCCAGGTAGACGGCGGACACGTACCCGAAGGCGGGGAGCCAGCTCAGCCGGGCCCCGAGGACGACGGCGGCGAGGGCCGTGACCCCGACGCAGCCCAGCGTGTTGCGGAGCATCGCCGGTGGCCCGAACGTGTCCACGTGCCCGGCCACGGCCGGCGACAGCATGGCCGAGGCGAGTGCGGTGAGCGCGACCACGTGCGCCAGGCGGCGCCGCCACCAGGGGCGTACGGCCGTGCGGTCCAGTTCGTCCGAGGCCGTGTGCAGGCTCGCCCCGATCACGGCGGCGGCCAGCAGGGGCGCCAGGGCGACGACCGGCACCCGGCGGTCCGGGTCGAGGTAGGCGTCCAGGGCCCCGGCCGCCCAGACGGCGAAACCGGTGGTCGCGGCGAGGGCCGCCAGGGACACGGGGAGGGCGCGGGAGCGGGCGTAGAGCAGGAGACCGTGGGCGCTCACAGGGACGGCATCCCCTCGGTGCCGCAGTGGGCGCGGACCGCGAAGTACGCGGACAGCCAGGCCCGGCGCCGCTGCTCGTCCATCCCGGCCAGCTTCGCCCGCGCGGCGAGGCTCCTCCGCAGCTGTGCGCGGGTGGGTGCGTCACCCTCGGCCTGGCGGGCGTCGAAGTGGCTCTGGAACGGGCTGGGCGCCAGGTACGCCTGCACGGCGTCGTCCGCGAGCATGGCGCCCTCGGACCGGTCGACGCAGTCGCCGTGCCCGGACAGTGCCGCGACCGCCTCCCACGCGTATTGCTGCGGTTGCATCAGCCGCCCCCGTACGACGTACCAGCCGAACGGCGCGAGTGTCGGCAACTGCACCTCACCGGCGCGCGGGGTGCCTTGCCGGTCCGCCCAGCGCACCGGGAGGTTCCGCACGCCGCTCAGCCTGCCGGTGGCCCGGGACAGCGCGGTGGTGACCTCGGGAAGGAGACCCGCGTACCGGGCGTTCACGCAGATCGCCGGCGTGGTGGAGGTGTCGCACACCTGGCGGTCGGCCAGGGGATCGCTCCGCCACATGCCGCTCCCGCCCTGCACGAGCAGCGCGCCCGCGGTCAGCGCGGCGGCCAGCGGCAGCAGGGCGGTCGCCCGCCGCCGGGCCGCGTACACCAGGGTGAGGGCGAGGGCCAGGCCGAGCGTCCACGCGGCCATGGCGAGCGGCTGCCACCACACAGGGTGCGTGCCGGCCACGGCGAAGGCGGCGGGGTCGAGCGCGTCCAGGGCGTTCTGGCGCGCCGCCATCCCGAGCCCCGCGTAACCGACGACCCCGAGCACCGGAGCCGCGAGCTGAGTGGGCACGACCCGGCCGACCAGATGGCCCAGCAGCGCCGCGGCCATCAGTGCGGCGGTGTCCCCCGGTACCCGGGTGAGGTGCGGATGATCGCCCATGGAGTACGGCCAGGTGGCGAGCGCGGCCAGGGCGACGGCGACCAGGTAACCGACGGCCACCCAGAGCGCGACCGGCAGGGCGGAGGCCAGCAGCCGGTGGAGCGGCGCGCGGACAGCCGTGCCCCACAGCTCCTCCGTGTGCCGCCGCCGTTCGCGGCCGCCCTGCCAGCAGCCGGCCGCGGCGGTCAGCGGCAGGGCGATCAGCAGGGCGTCGTGCGTCAGCGCGGCGGTCTCCGCCCAGCCACCCTGCCAAGTGCGGGAGGAGGCGGTCAGCAGCACCCCGAGCATCAGCAGCACAGCGGCCCCGGCGAGCGGAGGAAAGCCCCGGACCACCTCGGCGCGCAGGGGGTGCGGCGGCAGTGCCTTCGGCACGGTGGCCGCCCGCGTGGTGACCGTGGTCATCGCACCGTCTCCCGTACGTCCGAGGCGCCCCGTGCCCGGTGGGCCCGCAGTGCCGCCGTGTAGCCGCGCTCGATCGGATGATCGCCGGGGCCGTCCGAGGTCTCCCCGAGCCGGGTCAGGGAGGCGGGGGTGCCCTGGTACGCGATCCGGCCGCCGTCCAGCAGGGCGACCTCCGTGCAGGCGGCGGCCACGTCCTCCACCAGGTGGGTGGAGACCACCACCGTCGCGGAGGTCCCGAGTTCGCGGAGCAGTTCGCGGAACTCCACCCGCTGCTCGGGGTCGAGACCGGCGGTTGGCTCGTCCAGCAGCAGCACGCTCGGATCGTTGACGACGGCCTGGGCGATGCCGACCCGGCGGACCATGCCGCCGGACAGCGTCCGGATCTTCGCGTCGGCCCGGTCCGCGAGGCCGACCCGCCCCACCGCGCGCTCCACGGCGGCCGGGACCCGGTCGGCCGGGACCTCCTTCAGCCAGGCCACGTAGGCCACGAACTCCCGTACGGTGAAGGCCGGGTAATGGCCGAACTCCTGTGGCAGATAGCCGAGTCGTCGCCGTATCTCGGAGCGTTCACGCTGGCCGGCGCTGTCCCGGCCGAGCAGCTCCACACGGCCGGCCGAGGGGCGGGCCACGGTGGCGAGCACCCGGATCAGCGAGGTCTTCCCGGCGCCGTTCGGCCCGAGCAGGCCATGGACGCCGGTGCCCAGCTCCAGGTCGAGGGAGTCGAGGGCGACGGTTCTGCGATGCCGGACACGCAGCCCGGTGACGCGGATGGACAAGGGATCTCCTCGGAAGTTAGTAGGTGCGGTCGTACGCGGTGCGGCGGGCCGCCAGCACCAGGGCGCTCAGGGCGACCGCCGCCGCCCACGCCGACTGGGCCGGGGCGCCGTCGAGGCACCGGGCCAGCCGGGCGCCGATCTCCTGTGGCGACGGCGCGAGCACGGTGCACAGCCAGCCGCCCGCCGTCACGGCGGACGCGGTACGGAATCCGGCGAGCGGGCCCAGCGCCAGGGTCGCCAGCGTCAGCGCCAGCCCCGGCAGCAGCCACGCGGCGGCGGCCGGGGCGCCGGAGGCGGGCAGCAGCGCGCCGGCGAGGGTCAGCACCGGCAGGCTCACCGCGAGCACGGCCGCCGTCCGGGTCAGGGCCAGCCGGAATCCGCCGCCCGGTGTGGACGCGGCCACCTCGTGCAGCGGGTCGGCGTGCGGACCGTAGGACAGCGCGACCCCGGCCACGGGCATCACCGGGGCGATCGCCAGCAGCAGCATCCGCGCCCCCGGCGCCCCTCCGGTGAGGCCGAGCAGCATCGCGCCCCCGGCCACCACCAGGAGGGCGACCAGCCACGCCCCGCGTACGGCGGGCCCAACGGCCCACAGGAGACGGGTCCGGCCCGCGAAGGCGCCGGTTCCCGACCCCTGTGCGGGAACCGGCGTCACCTCCCGCCCCGCCGCGGCCAGCACTGCCGTCCGTACGTCCAGGAGCACCGCGCCCGCCGCCGTCCCCCGCACCACGCCCGAGACACGGGACGCGCAGCCCGCGCAGGACTCCAGGTGCTTCTCCAGGGACCACGCGTCCGCCTCCGGCAGGGAGCCGTCGGCGTACCGGGCGGCCTGGGCCTCGCTCGTGTGCCACTGCCTGCTCATGCCGGGCCTCCCAGCGGTGACGGGTTCAACTGGGCCAGCGCGGCACGCAGTTCGGTACGGGCGCGCCGGGCGCGGGACTTGACGGTGCCCTCGGGTATGCCGAGCAGCCGGGCCGCCTCGCGGGTGGTCAGGCCGTCGACCACCGTCGCGCGCAGCACCTCGCGCAGCTCGGGGGAGATCCGGTCCAGGGCGGTGCCGACATCGCCGTACTCCAGCCGGGCCAGCACCCGGTCCTCGGCGGACGGGACGGCGGCCGCATCCGGCTCCGGCGCGGCCCGCGCGGTGCGCTCCTGGGCGCGCCGGGCGTCGACCAGGCGCCGGGCCGCGATCGTCCACAGCCAGCCGCCCGCCTCCGCGCCCCGGTGCCCGGCGGCCGACCGCCACACCGTGACGAAGGTGTCCTGGAGCACCTCCCGGACCACCTCCGGGTCGGCGCAGCGCCGGGCCAGCCGGGCGTGCAGCCACCCCGCGTGCCGGTCGTACAGGTCGGCGAGGGCGGCCTGGTCGCCCGCCGCGACGGCTCGCAACAGGGCACCGTCGTCCTTCTCCCGCTGGCCCCCCATGGGGCGGAACAGTCTCACACCCCCTCTATCGCCCCGCCCCCGAGCGGTGGATCACTCGTGCGTGTGGGCGTGGCATCCGTGTGTCTGGGTAGGGCTGGGTAATCCGGCAAAACGCACCCGCCCCCCGTGACCAAGGAGGCTCCCGTGGCCGCAGCGGCTCACCTGTTCCTGCCCGCCCAGTGGAAACCCGAGGCGGAGACGCCCGCCGACCGCGCGTTCAGCGCGGAGAGCGCCTGTGTGGAGGCGCCGCTCACCAGCGAGCCGCCGCTGCCCGGTGCCGAGCCGCTGACCAGCGAGCCCCCGCTCGCCGACGTCGTCCCGCTCACCGGTGACGCCGACCCCGTCCCGGTCCGCTTCGGCCCGGCCGAGTAGATGGCCGCGGCGCTGGACGACGACGAGCTGCGCGCGCTCGCCGAGCTGCACGGTGTAGCCACCTCCTACAGCCCCTCCCCGGAGATCATCGTCGCGGTGCCCGCCCCCGCCGTGATCGCCGCCCTGGCCGCCCTGGACGTCGACGCGAGCACCCCGGACGCCGTCCGTGCCGCCCTCGTCGAGCGGGAGCGAGAGCTGCGGGAGCGGCTGCTGCCGCCGACCGTGGTCCGCTGGACCGGCCAGCCCGTCGCGGGCACCGGCACCCCCGCCCTCCCGGACCCCTTCGACGTCCTGCCGCCCGGCACCCGGCTGGAGATCGACACCGAGCAGGGCGAGCGGCACACCTCCGTCGACGACCTCCCGACCGGCGTCCACCACGTCACCGTCACGGCCCCCGACGGACGTACCGGCCACGCTCACCTCATCGTCGCCCCCGAGCGTCTCCCCGCTCCCGCGGGCCGCTCCTACGGCCTGCTCGCCCAGCTCTACTCCGTGCTCTCCCACCGCTCCTGGGGCATGGGCGACCTCGGGGACCTCGCCGAGCTGGCCGCCTGGGCCGGGCGCACCCACGGCGCGGGATTCGTGCAGGTCAACCCGTTGCACGCGGCCGTACCCGGCGCCCCCACCGACCCCTCCCCGTACCGCCCCTCCTCCCGTCGCTTCCCCGACCCGGTGCACCTGCGCGTCGAGGACGTGCCGGAGTACTCCTACGCCGAGCTGAACCCCCGGCTGCGCGAGCGCGCCGAGCGGCTGCGCGCCGACGTGCTCGACAAGGGCGCCCTCATCGACCGCGACGCGGTGTGGGAGCTGAAGCGCCAGGCGCTGGAGCAGGTCGTACGGGTCCCGCTCGGCCCCGGCCGGCAGGCCGCGTACGACGCGTTCCGCGCGGAGGAGGGCCAGGCGCTCGACGACCACGCCACCTGGTACGCCCTCGCCGAGGAGCACGGCCCGGACTGGCGGACCTGGCCCGAGCCGCTGCGCGACCCCCGCTCGGCGGAGACCGCGCGCGCCCGCGCCCGGCTCGCCGACCGGGTCGAGTTCCACACCCGGCTCGCCTGGCTCACCGACGGGCAGCTCCGCGCCGCCCAGCGGGCCGCCGAGGAGGCCGGGATGCCGATCGGGATCGTGCACGACCTCGCGGTCGGCGTGCATCCGGTCGGCGCCGACGCCTGGTCCCAGCAGGACCACTTCGCCGCCGGGATGTCGGTCGGCGCCCCGCCGGACGCCTTCAACGCGCGCGGCCAGGACTGGGGCCTGCCGCCCTGGCGCCCCGACCGGCTCGCGGAGTCCGGCCACCTCCCGTACCGGATGCTGCTGCGCGCCCTGTTCCGGTACGCGGGCGCGCTGCGCATCGACCACGTGATGGGCCTGTTCCGGCTCTGGTGGGTCCCCGAGGGCAGCCCGCCCACCGACGGCACCTACGTCCGCTACGACGCCGAGGCGATGCTCGCCCTGCTCGCGCTGGAGGCGTCCCGCGCGGGCGCGCTGGTGATCGGGGAGGACCTGGGCACCGTAGAGCCCGGCGTACGGGAGACGCTCCAGCGGCGCGGGGTGCTGGGCACCTCCGTGCTGTGGTTCGAGCGGGACTGGACCGGCGACGGCCGCCCGCTGCCCCCGGAGAGCTGGCGCGAGGACTGCCTGGCCACCGCGACCACCCACGACCTGCCGCCCACGGCGGCCCGGCTCACCGGCGAGCACGTCGACCTGCGCGAGAAGCTCGGCCTGCTCATCAAGTCCGGCGCCGACGAGCGGGCGGACGCGGTCGCGGACACCGCCGAGTGGCTGGCGCTGCTCGGCAGCCTCGGCCTGCTGGACACCCCGGCCGCCGGGCTGCCCGGCAGCGACGAGGAGGCCGAGATCCAGGGCTTCCACCGGTTCCTGCTGCGCACCCCGGCCCGGCTGGTCGGCATCTGGCTCCCGGACGGCATCGGGGACCGGCGCCCGCAGAACGTGCCCGGCACCTGGGACCAGTACCCGAACTGGCGCCTGCCGGTGTCCGACCCCCAGGGGCGTCCGGTGCCGCTGGAGGAGCTGACGGCGTCCCCGAGGCTGGGCGCGCTGCTGGCGGCGGTCCGGGCGGGGCTGGGGCACGGCGGGGTGTGAGGGGCCGTACCGGCCGTGCGTACGGCACCCCGGACGCGCGGCCGGTACGGCGGTTCGCTAACTTGGGGAGCGTGGACAAGAAGAACGCCTTGCGCGCCGGAGCCCTGGCGGCCGGCACGACGCTGATGATGCTGCTCATGTCGTCCCCCGCGCTCGCGCTCAGCCGCGACGACGGTGACGACCCCGGCCCCGGTCTCTCCGCCTGGGAGACCATCGGCCTCTACGTGCTGATCCCGGTGGGCCTGTTCGTCGTCATCGCCGGCCTGGTGATGGTGCTGGACAAGTCGCGGCCGTCCTCCAAGAGCTGACGGACCCCTGGTCCCCGGCCGGGGGCGCCTGTCCGCCCGCGTACGCGTGAGGACGGACGGCGCCCCCGGCGTGTTTGTTCCCCCGTTCCCCCGAGGAGCCGCGGATGGCAGGCACCAACGGCGTCGTCGTCGTGGGCTCCGGCCCGACCGGACTGCTTCTCGCCGGTGACCTGGCCGAGGCCGGCGTCCCCGTCACCGTGCTGGAGAAGCGCCCGCCCGGCATCAGCAACCTCACCCGGGCCTTCGCGCTGCACGCCCGCACGCTGGAGCAGCTCGACATGCGGGGCCTCGCGGACGAACTCGAATCCCTCGGCCGTCCCATGACCCGGCTCGGCCTCTTCGACGGCCTCACCCTCGACCTCTCCGGCCTGCCCACCCGCTTCCCGCACGTCCTGGTGATCCCGCAGTACGAGGTGGAACGGGTACTGGAGCGCCGGGCGCGGGAGGCGGGCGCGACGTTCGTCCACGAGGCCGAGGTGACCGCACTGACCCAGGACGCGTCCGGCGTGACGGTCCTCGGGCGGGGCATGGAGCCGCTGCGGGCCGCGTACGTGGTCGGCGCGGACGGCATGCGCAGCGCGGTACGCGAGGCGGTGGGCCTGCCCTTCCCCGGCCGGTCGGTCATCCGCTCGGTGGTCCTGGCCGACGTACGCCTCTCCGAGGACCCGCCGGACCTGCTCACCGCGGGCACGACGGGCGACGCCTTCGCGTTGTTGATCCCCTTCGGCGACGGCTACCACCGGGTCGTCGGCTGGCACCGCTCGCACGACGTCCCCGACGACGCCCCGCTGGACCTCGCCGAGATCCGGGACATCGTCCGCACCGCCCTCGGCCGGGACCACGGCATGCGTGACCCGCGCTGGCTGTCCCGCTTCCACGCCGACGAACGCCAGGCCCCTGCGTACCGCGTGGGCCGCGTCTTCCTCGCCGGCGACGCCGCCCACGTCCACTCCCCGGCGGGCGGGCAGGGCATGAACACGGGGCTCCAGGACGCGGCGAACCTGAGCTGGAAACTGGCCGCGGTGCTCTCCGGCCGCGTGGACGCGTCCCTCCTGGACACGTACGACACCGAACGCCACCCGGTGGGCCGCACCGTCCTCCGCAGCAGCGGCGCCCTGATCCGCCTGGCCATGGCGCACCGCCCCTGGACGCGGGGACTCCGGACGCTCCTGGCGAAGTCGGTCACCCACTTCCCCGCCCTACGCCGCAGAGCCCTCCACCAGGTAACGGGCCTGGGCTACTCATACGGCCACGGCCTCACCGGCAAGCGAGCCCCGGACATCCCGCTACCGTCCGGCACCCGCCTCTACGAGGCTCTGCGGCCGGGCAACTTCGTCCTGCTGACGCAGACCCCTTACGAGGACCCCAGCCGGCCCCACCTCACCACCTCCGCATGGCCCGGCCCAGCGACCGTCCTGATCCGCCCGGACGGCTACGTCGCCTGGTCGGCGAAGTCCCCCACGCCAACAGCCTTGGAGAAGGCGCTACTTGAGCACATGGGCGCGCCGGACTGACCCACTCACTCTGCGGAGAACTCGTACTGAAGCTCGTAGAGATGGCCTGCCTTGACCATGACGGTCGCTTCGACGGGGCGGTCGTCGCTGAACACCACACGCAGGGTGCGGAGCACAGGCAGATCGCTGGGCAGCCTCAGCGCTTGGTACTGCTCCTGCGTCGGAACCCTCGCGGAGACCCGGTCCACGCTGGTGTGGGGTGGGAAGCCGAGTTCGGCCAGGAGTGCCGGGGTGCCGCCTCTGATCTTCCGCTTCTCCGTGATGGCGGTACCTCCTGCGATGGCCATCGGGTAGTACGACTTGACCAGTTCCACGGGCTCGTCGTCGAGGGTGAGGAGCTGTTGACGCAGAAGCACCGTTTCGTCGCCGGTGATCCGCAGGGCGGCGGCCACGTCGGCAGGCGCGGGTGCCTCTCGGACGTCCAGCAGCGTGCTGTGGGCCCGCGTTCCCCGCTTCGCCGTCTCGGTGAGCCAGCGGTACGGCCTTCCCGGCGCTGCCGGGGCCATGTACGAAGCGGGGCGCATGGTGCGCTGCCGGTGCTCGCGGACGGTGACGGCTGCTCCGGCCCGGCCGATGACGAGCTGTTCGTCCTTCAGTATCTGCAACGCCTTCTGGATGGTGGCGTTGGAGGCGGCGAAGCGCTCCTTGAGCTGGACGGTGGACGGCAGGCTGGCGCCCGCTGCAAGGTCGCCGCTCATGATCTCGTCGCGCAGGTCGGCGGCGATCCGCTCGTGCAGGGAGCGTCGATCGAGAGCGCCGGAGTCGTTGATGGGCACGGTCATCCGATCCGAATCTCGTAGCGAAGCTGCTGACGATGGGCGGGCATGACAATCAGGTCCGCCTGGATGGGCTGGTCGGCGTCGTTCAAGGTGAGCCTGCTCAAACGTAGGACCGGTTCGTCGGCTTCCAGATGCAGGGCCTCGCGCTCATCCGGGCCGGGCATCCGGGCTGTCACGTCTTCGCGCACGCGGGCGCCACGGTGGCCGAGCTCGGCGAGAAGGGTCACCGCACCACCGGGAATCTTGCCCCGTTCGGCGAGGCGGGTACCTCGAGCGATGGCAGCCGGGTAGTAGGTGTCGGTCAACTCACAAGGGCGACCATTGAGTTCGATGATCCGGCGACGTACAACCACCGCACCTCCGGCAGCTACCCCGAGCAGATCGGCGACCTCGTCCGATGCGGGCACCTCGCCGGCATGCACGATCCGCTGGCCACCTTTCCCGCCGCGAGCCACCGCCTCCGCGCCCCACGTATCGGACTGCCCCCGATCCCGCGGCGTCAGATACGGCATCGAGGAACTGACCCACCTGCTGTCACTCACGCTGTCCTCCTGTATCGGGGCTTGCCGGTCTACACGTTAGGCGAACCGTCTCGGCCGACTACTCTCAGAGTACCTGTCTGCTTTTCGTGAATGTGGTACGGTTCGGTCGATCTCGTACCTCGGCGCAAGTAGGTGGTGCTCCATGCCCCTGTTACGACAACGACGATTCCCCCGCGCTCGCAGATCCGTCGGAGCTGCCCGCATCTTCGCCGTCGAGACCCTTCAGGAGTGGGGGTACCGCGACCGGCAGGACGACATCCGCCTCTGCGTCTCGGAGTTGGCCACGAACGCAGTACTGCACGGGGTGCCGCCGGGGCGCGAGTTCCTGCTCGCCCTCACGGTTGACGATGCTTCGGTGCGCATCGAGGTACGTGACAGCGGCGGGGGAGTGCCGGTGGTCAAGGAGGGCGGGGCAGAGGAGACCGGCGGCAGGGGACTGCGGCTTGTGCGCACGCTGGCCGACGACTTCGGGGTGACCGCCCACAACCCCGGTAAAACGGTCTGGACTGTGTTCAAGGCCGCCCCGGTGTGCGATGCGGGGGAGCGCCGGTCGTAACGACAAGGAGGGGCGCCCGGCACAGTGCCGGGCGCCCCTTTCGTGCTGCTACTCGGTCACGCCGAAGCCGCGTCCGCCCGCTGGGCCTTCAGCGCCCGCTCCACGCCCGCGCGGGACTCGGAGATCAGGCGGCGCAGAGCCGGGGTGGGCTCAGTCGCCGTCAGCCAGGCGTCCGTCTTGCGCAGGGTCTCCTCCGAGACCTGGACCGACGGGTAGAGGCCGACCGCGATCTGCTGGGCCATCTCGTGGGAGCGCGAGTCCCAGGCGGACTTGACGGAGTCGAAGTAGCGGTCGATGTACGGGGCGAGGAGTTCGCGCTGGTCGGTCTGGACGAAACCGATGATCACCGCTTCCTGGACGGCGTTGGGGAGCTTGTCGGACTCGACGACCGAGGCCCACGCCTCCGCCTTCGCCTCGGCGGTGGGGCGGGCCGCGCGGGCGGTGGCCGCGTGGCGCTCGCCGGCGGCGGTGCGGTCGCGCTCGTACTCGGCGGCGATCTCCGCCTCGTCGTAGCGGCCCACCGCGGCGAGGCGCTCCACGAACGCCCAGCGCAGCTCGGTGTCGACGGCGAGGCCCTCGACGGTCCGGGAGCCGTCCAGCAGCGCCTCCAGCAGGTCGAGCTGCTCCGGCGTCCGGGCGGTCGCCGCGAAGGCGCGCGCCCAGGCCAGCTGGTGGTCGCTGCCCGCCTCGGCCGCGCGGAGGTGGGCGAGGGTCGCCTCGGTCCAGCGGGTCAGCAGGGTCTCGCGGGCCGCCGGGTCGGCGTACAGGTCGATGGCCAGCTTGGCCTGCCGGTGCAGGGACTGCACGACACCGATGTCGGACTCCTTGCCGATGCCGGACAGCACCAGCGAGAGGTAGTCACGGGTGGCCAGCTCGCCGTCCCGCGTCATGTCCCACGCCGACGCCCAGCTCAGCGCGCGCGGCAGCGACTCCGCGAAGTCACCGAGGTGCTCGGTGACGACCGCGAGGGACTCCTCGTCCATGCGGGCCTTCGCGTACGACAGGTCGTCGTCGTTGAGCAGGATCACGGCCGGCCGGCGGACACCGGTCAGCTCGGGCACGGCCGTCAGCTCGCCGTCCACGTCCAGCTCGACCCGCTTCACCCGGACCAGCTTGCCCGCGTCGTCCAGGTCGTAGAAGCCGATCGCGATGCGGTGCGGGCGCAGCGTCGGCTCGCCCTTGGCGCCCACGGGGAGCGCGGGGGCCTCCTGGCGGACCGCGAAGGAGGTGATCACACCGTCCGCGCCGGTCTCCAGCTCGGGACGCAGGACGTTGATCCCCGCCGTCTCCAGCCACGCCTTCGACCAGGTCTTCAGATCGCGCCCGGAGGTCTCCTCCAGCGCGCCCAGCAGGTCGGAGAGGCGCGTGTTGCCGAACGCGTGGCGCTTGAAGTACGCCTGCACGCCCCGGAAGAACTCGTCCTCACCGACGTACGCCACGAGCTGCTTGAGCACCGAGGCGCCCTTGGCGTACGTGATGCCGTCGAAGTTGACGAGGACGTCGTCGAGATCCCGGATCTCGGCCATGATCGGGTGCGTGGAGGGGAGCTGGTCCTGCCGGTACGCCCACGTCTTCATGGAGTTGGCGAACGTGGTCCACGCGTGCGGCCAGCGCGAGCCGGGCGCGGACGCCTGGCAGGCGATGGAGGTGAAGGTGGCGAACGACTCGTTCAGCCACAGGTCGTTCCACCACTCCATGGTGACCAGGTCGCCGAACCACATGTGCGCCAGCTCGTGCAGGATCGTCTCCGCCCGTACCTCGTACGCCGCGTCGGTCACCTTGGACCGGAAGACGTACTGGTCGCGGATGGTCACCGCGCCCGCGTTCTCCATCGCGCCCGCGTTGAACTCCGGTACGAACAGCTGGTCGTACTTCTCGAAGGGGTACGCGTAGTCGAACTTCTCCTGGAACCAGTCGAAGCCCTGCCGGGTGACCTCGAAGATCGCGTCGGCGTCGAGGTGTTCGGCGAGCGAGGGCCGGCAGTAGATGCCGAGCGGCACGGACTGCCCGTCCTTCTCGTACACGCTGTGCACCGAGTGGTACGGGCCCACGATCAGCGCGGTGATGTACGTCGAGATGCGCGGGGTCGGCGCGAACGCCCAGACGTTGTCCTTGGGCTCCGGCGTCGGGGAGTTGGAGATCACGGTCCAGCCCTCGGGCGCGGTCACCGTGAACCGGAACGTCGCCTTGAGGTCCGGCTGCTCGAAGTTGGCGAACACGCGCCGCGCGTCCGGCACCTCGAACTGCGTGTACAGGTACGCCTGTTCGTCGACCGGGTCCACGAACCGGTGCAGACCCTCACCGGTGTTGGTGTACGCGCAGTCGGCCACCACCCGCAGGATGTTGCGGCCCTCCAGCAGACCGGGCAGCGCGATCCGGGACTCCTTGAAGACCTCCGCCGGGTCCAGCGCGTCCCCGTTGAGCGTCACCTCGCGCACGGCCGGTGCCACCAGGTCGATGAAGGACTCGGCGCCGGACTCGGCCACGTCGAAGCGCACCGTGGTGACGGACCGGAAGGTCCCGCCCTCCTGCGCGCCGGAAAGGTCGAGATCGATCTCGTACGAGTCGACGCTGAGCAGGTCGGCCCGCTGCTGCGCCTCTTCCCGAGTCAGGTTTGTGCCAGGCACGCGGTCATCTCCTCGTTATGTGTGGGTTGCGCCATCCTTCCACGGGAGATCCGCGAACGCGATGTCCTTATGCCGCCGGTCACCGGCACCAGAAGGGGCGCGCACCGGAACCGGTGCGCGCCCCTTCTCGAAGCGGGCTCAGCTCTTCAGCTCGGCCGCCACCAGCTCCGCGATCTGTACCGCGTTGAGCGCGGCGCCCTTGCGGAGGTTGTCGTTGGAGATGAACAGGGCGAGGCCGTTGTCCACCGTCTCGTCGGTGCGGATGCGGCCCACGTACGAGGGGTCCTGGCCGGCCGCCTGGAGCGGGGTCGGGATCTCGGAGAGGGCGACACCCGGCGCCTGCGCCAGCAGCTCGGTCGCGCGCTCGACGGAGATCGGGCGGGCGAAGCGGGCGTTGACCTGGAGGGAGTGGCCGGAGAAGACCGGGACGCGCACACAGGTGCCGGAGACCTTCAGTCCGGGGATCTCCAGGATCTTGCGGGACTCGTTGCGGAGCTTCTGCTCCTCGTCGGTCTCGTGCAGACCGTCGTCCACGATGGAGCCGGCCAGCGGGAGCACGTTGAAGGCGATCGGGCGCTTGTAGACGCCCGGCTCGGGGAAGTCCACCGCGTCGCCGTCGTGGGTCAGCTTGTCGGCGTCGGCGATGACCTTCTGCGCCTGCCCGTGCAGCTCGGCCACGCCCGCGAGACCCGAGCCGGAGACCGCCTGGTAGGTGGCGACGACCAGCGCCTCGAGCCCGGCCTCCTCGTGCAGCGGGCTCAGTACCGGCATCGCGGCCATCGTGGTGCAGTTCGGGTTGGCGATGATGCCCTTGGGGCGGTCCGCGATGGCGTGCGGGTTCACCTCGGAGACCACCAGGGGCACCTCGGGGTCCCGGCGCCAGGCCGAGGAGTTGTCGATCACGACCGGGCCCTGCGCGGCGACCTTCTCCGCGAGCGCCTTGGAGGTGGCGCCGCCGGCCGAGAAGAGCACGATGTCGAGGCCGGAGTAGTCGGCGGCCGAGGCGTCCTCCACCGTGACGCCGTCCAGCACGGTCCCGGCCGAGCGGGCGGAGGCGAACAGGCGCAGCTCGGTGACCGGGAAGTCCCGCTCCTTGAGGATCTTGCGCATGACCGTGCCGACCTGACCGGTGGCTCCGACGATTCCGACCCTCACGACGACTCCCTCTGTCTGTCCCAGTACCGGGTCACTTGCTTGACCGGCACTTTTCCATCATGCGGCCGACACAGGGCCGCGTGTCCAATCCTTTGTACGGATGTGCCCGATGTGAGGGACACCCGTAGCCGGACGAACGGTTGCGGACCTGCGGTCCCGCGCGGGGAGCGGCCGTAGAAGTTCCCTCCCCCGGACCCGTCGGCCGCAAGCCGTGCTGTCCGGCCCCTGCCCGTCCGGCCCACCGCCATACGGAGGTGTGACGCACGCCGCACACGCCGAAGGGGCGGGCGCCCACCAGGACACCCGCCCCTTCGGCCGGAGACTCACACCGCTACGGCGTGACCTTGCCGATCTGCACACTCGCGGTACCCGCGACCGTGCCGCGCGCGTTCACGAGCTGGACGCGGCCGAAGAACTCGCGGCCCGCCGGGGCCTCGGCGGCGGCCGTGACCTGGCCGGTCACCGTGGCGGAGGCGCCCGTGGCGAGCTTCACCGGGGAGCCGTCGACCGTGACCGCGCCGAGGGTGTCGGAGAAGAACACGTCCCGGTAGTCGTAGTCGGTGGAGCCGGCCGGGACGGAGTAGCCCACGACCTGGACGGTGTAGGTACCCGCGGCGGGGGAGACGATGGAGACGGCCTCCTCGGAGTCGCCGTCGGCGGACTGGCCGACCAGCTTGCCCGCGGCGTCGTACACCGCGAGGTCGAGGTCGGCGGCCGGGTCCGAGACCTTGCCGATGGCCACGTCCAGCGACTTGGCGCCGGCCGGGACGTCGACCGTGGTGGTCGCGGTCTCGCCCTCCTTGATCGCCGGGCGGGCGGCCTTCGCGGAGCCGAGCGGGCCGCCGGTCAGCTTGCCGTCGAGCGCGGCGTACTTGTTGGTGACCTTCCAGGACGCGGTGGCCGGGACGCCCACCTTGGCCTCGGGCACCGTCACGGTCTCCGGGTCGAAGACCGCGCCGAGCACGGAGACGTCCAGCTGGTAGGGGTTGTCCAGCAGGGGAGAGGTGCGGCGCGCCTCGACCTCGACCTCCCAGACACCGGCCTGCGGGTCGGCGTAGGAGCGCACGTCGGGCTTGCAGCCGTTGCCGTCGAGGTAGTTGTTGTAGCAGTACGGAGTGCTGGTGTTGTCGACCGGCGTCCCGTAGGGGTGGATGGCGATGAAGCGGGTCTGGCTGCCGGACTTCAGGCCGCCGATGGCCACCTCCAGCGACTTCGCGCCCTCGGGCACGGTCAGGAAGTAGGACCGGGTGCTGTTGCGCTGCACCGAGGCGGAGAAGGAGCGGGCGTAGTCCACCGGGCTCGCCACCACGACCGTGGTGAGGATCTGCTTGTCGACGCCCACGGTCAGCGGGTCGTCCACGCGCAGGATCGCACTCTTGAGCCCGGCCGACCTCGGCGCGGCCTCGACCTTGACGGTGACCGGCTGGTTCAGCGGCAGCCGCACCAGCGGGCTGCCGACGACGCGGTAGGTGTGCTCCGGGTCGTTGGCGAAGCTCAGCAGGTGCCACACCGCGCGGTCGGCGCCGGTGGTGCGGGTGACCGTGACCTCGTACATCTTGCGCTGGCCGGACTTCAGGCCGCCCTCGCGGTCGTACAGGCCGGTGCCGAAGCCGGGGGTCTTCAGGGCGCCGTCGAGCGCGGTGTCGACGGGGGCCCTGACGTCGTACTCGTGCGCCGAGGCGCCGAGCCGGATCGCGGTCCAGGCGTCCACGACGTCGATCAGGCCGGAGCCCTCCTCGTACGCCTGCGCGCCCTTGATGTGGTGCGCGGTCGAGGTTAGCGCGGTGCGCAGCACGGCCGGGGTGAGGTCGATGTTCTTCTGCTTGGCTGCGCTGAGCAGCAGCGCGCCGGCGCCGGCGGCCTGCGGGGAGGCCATCGAGGTGCCCTGGAGCATCGAGTAGCCGGCGGGCAGGGTGTAGCCCGCCTCGGCGACCGGGGAGCCGGGCAGCCAGGTCTGGGTGGTGTTGATCGCGGCGCCGGGCGCGGTGATGGTCGGCGTGAACCCGCCGTCCTCACGCGGGCCGCGCGAGGAGAACGGCATCAGCGCGTACGGGGTCGTCACCGCCGAGCCGTAGTTCGCCGCCCAGGTCTCCTTGGAGATCGCGGCGCCGACCGAGATGACCTTGTCGGCCAGGCCGGGGTCGCCGATGGTGTTGGCGCCGGGGCCGGAGTTGCCGGCCGAGATGACGAGCTGGACGCCGTAGGTGTCGATGAGCCGGGTGTACAGCGCGGCGCGGGCGTTGTTGCCGTCGTTCAGCGCCGGGAGACCGCCGATGGACATGTTGACGATGTCCACGCCCCGGTTGGTCACCAGGTCGATCATGCCCTCCGTGAGGGCGACGTTGGTGCAGCCGCCGGACCAGGTGCAGGCGCGCGAGGAGACGATCCTGGCGCCGGGCGCGGCACCGTTCATCTTCCCGCCGAACAGCCCGTTGGCCGCGGTGATGCCCGCGACATGGGTGCCGTGCTCGGACTCGATGACGCCGATGTTGACGTAGTCGGCCTTGGCGCCCGAGGCGTTGTAGACGACGTCCTTGCGGATCTCGACCACGAACGGGATGCGCTCCACGACGTCCGTCGTCGGGTCGTCGGTGCCGAAGTAGCCGATCTGGTAGCCGTCCTTGTACGGCTTCATCGGCGGGTTGTCGGTGAAGTCCAGGTCGTCGTCGGTGTCGACGCGGACCGTGCCGGTGGCCGGGTCGTACAGCACGCCCCAGGCGTCGGTGGTGTCACCGTCGCGGTTGAGGTCGCCCTTCATGTCGCCGCCGGCGGTCGCGGACTCGTACAGGTAGTTGAACTTGTACGAGCCCTCCGGGGCCTTGAAGGTCTCCGCGTTCGCACCGGTGCCGACGGAGAAGGACGGGCCGGAGACCGCCGCGGTCATCCGCCGCCAGGTGCCGTCGCCGTCGCTCACCGGGTCGGTGGCGGTGACCCAGTCCACGATCTTGCGCTCACCGGTGCTGGTCTTCTGCAGCGCGGGGTGGCCGAGGTCCACCCCGGAGTCGAGGATGCCGATGGTGACCCCGCGCCCGTCCGCCTTCGGGTTCCTCTGCACGAAGTCGACGGCACCGGTCTCGAAGGACGGGTTGTACGGGTTCTTCGCCGGGGTCCTGCTGCCGGGCGCCGGGTAAGTGGCCTCCGTACGGGCGTTCTTGGCGTCCTTCGCGGTGTCCGCGCCCGGCGCCGGGTCGTCCAGCGGGATCTCCTGGCGCAGGTCGATCGCCTGCACCGAGGAGAGCTTCGCCGCGGCGGCGATGACCGAGTCCGCCTTGGTGGTCGGGACGGTGGCGCGGACGTAGCCGACCTTGTCGAAGGTGCGGCCCACGGTGCCGGCGGCGTCGAGCTGGGAGGCGACCTGTCCGGTGGCGCCCGGCGCGGTGGCGATCATCATCGTGACGCTCTTGGCGCCGTCCGCCTTGGCCTCCGCCAGCCGGTCGGCGTCGTCCGCGCCGAGCTTGCGGGGCGCGGGCTTGGCGCCGGGGTCGGCGGCCTGGGCGGGCGGCGCGTCGGCGGCGAGCGCCATGGGCACGGGGCCGGCCGCGCAGAGGGCGGCTACCACGCCGGCGGCCAGCGTCAGGCGCGCCAGGCGTCTCGGGCCGGGTATGGGGTCACGGTCGGGGGAGTGGGTCATCGCATCCCTTAGTCGGTGAGGGTTGTCCGCGAGGTCCGGTGCCGGACCAGCGCAGCCTTTCCCAAGCGACCGGATTTTGGGGTTCGTTGACCGAAACGAGATCGATGTATGGGGAAAACCCGCGATGCGATGTGTGCGGTTGGGGACCGAATGAGCCCGAATTCACTCGTTTCCCGCACCGGACGCGCTAACGTCCCGTCATGCGACGCAAGTTGAGGGTGGCGGCCTACGCCGTGTGTGTCCGCGACGGACAGCTCCTGCTCGCCCGCTCACCCGCGCGGGGCGGCGGCCACGAGTGGGTACTGCCGGGCGGCGGCGCCGAGTTCGGCGAGGACCCGTACGACACCGTGCGCCGCGAGGTGGCCGAGGAGACCGGGTACCGGGTGGAGGTGACCGACCTGCTCGGCGTGCACACCAACCGGGCGGTGCTGCCCGGCCGTTTCCCCGGCCGCCAGATCGACCACCACGGGGTCCGGCTGCTGTACGCGGCGCACGTCACCGGCGGTGAACTCCGCTACGAGGTGGGCGGCTCCACCGACCTGGCCGCCTGGCACGACCTGGGTGCCGTGCCCGGCCTGACCCGCGTCTCCCTGGTCGACACCGCCCTCGGTCTGTGGCGCGACCGCCCGCCCACCGGCCGCCTGGGCACGCTGGGCGAGACCGGCTAGCGGGGCAGCACCACCACATACGCGGCCGGGTCGCGGTCGCCGGCGGCCATCAGGGCCGTGCGGACGACCGCGGCCTGCTGTTCGGCCGCTTCCCTGAGCTTCTTCGGGGTGATGTGGACGACCGTGATGCCGAGCCGCTCCAGGTGCTCCCGCTTGCGGGCGTACTCCGACCAGGTCGCGTCCTCGTCCTGGCGCGGGGCCCGGGTGTCCAGCTCGACGGCGACCGCCTGCTCGGGCCAGTAGGCGTCCAGGCCGCCCAGGTGGGGGCCGCCGGGCAGGCGCAGGTCCACGTTCCACACCGGGTCGGGCAGCCCGTACCCGGTGACCATCCGGTACAGCCGGTCCTCGGCGACCGCGCGGCCCTCGGCCACCAGCGAGTCCACCGCGTCCACCACATGGGCCCGGCCCATCAGCCTGGCCTCGGTCAACTCCCGTACCAGCCCTGCCGGATCGCAGTGGCCGTCGCGTACCGCCTCGGCCAGCAGCCGCCGTACCGTGTCCGCGTCCGTCAGATGGGCCACCGCGTCCGCGACCGCCCGCGCCACCGGGGCCACCGGCAGGCCCGCGACGGGCCGCGCCGCCGGGAGGTCCGCGGTGCGCACCACCCGCACATAGCCGGTCGAGCGCAGCCGGCGAAGCCGGGGGACCAGGACGTCGATCCGCTCCAGGGAGAGCAGCGGGGGCGCGGAGGGCAGGCCGTGCAGGGCGAGGGCGGCCAGGCCGGTGAGCATCGCCTCGGCGTAGGCACCCCGGTGCGGGTCGCCCGCGCCGGGCTGGGCGGGCACACCGGGCACGGACTCGCGGGAGGCGTACAGCAGCGCGCCGTGCAGGCGCTCCTCGCTCGTGGGCGAACCGGGGTGCAGCAGGACCACGTTGGGCAGCAGCAGCCGCCAGGGGCCGTCGGCCCGGCACCGCTCGTTCAGCTCGGCGGTGGTCACCCCGTGGGTGCGCAGCTGGGCGGCGGTGAGGACCCGGCGGTGGACCTCGGTGAGGTGGCGGAGGGGGCGGGGGGAGAGCGGGGTGTCGTGCGTCATGGCTCTGGAATGCCCTACTTCCGGCCCACCCGTAACCGCTGTTACACATTCGTCGAACAATGCGGACAACACGGTACTAAAGGACGGGTGTTCGGATGCCGACTAGGCGGCCAAAACCCCTGGTCCGATCGGGAAGGACCAGGGGTTACGGGGCGCCGTGCCCGGATTCCGTAACGGTCACCGGGTGCCGAAGCTCAGGCCAAGGATCAGGCTCCCGCGTCGCACGCCTGTGCGCGCAGCGCCCGCGCCAGGTCGTCCCGCGCCTCCAGCACCAGCCGCCGCAGCGCCGGGGCCGCGTCCGCGTGCTCCGCGAGCCACGCGTCCGTCGCCGCGAGCGTCTCGGGCCGGTCCTGGTGCGCCGGGAACAGTCCGTTGACGATGTGCATGGCGATCTGGATCGACCGCTCCCGCCACACCCGCTCCAGCACCGCGAAGTACTTCTCCGCGTACGGCGCGGTCAGTTCCTCCTGGCCCGGCCGGCCGAAGCCCGAAAGGGTCGCCTCCACCAGCGCGTTGGACAGCGCGTCCGACTCCACGACCTGCGCCCACGCCTGCGCCTTGACCGCCGCCGAGGGCCGGGCGGCCAGGCAGCGCACCTGGTGCCGCTTGCCCGAAGCGGTGTCGTCGCGGGCCAGTTCGGCCGCGAGCACCTCCTCACCGGCCACCCCGTGCGCGGCGAGCGGCTCCAGGAACGCCCAGCGCAGCTCCTGGTCCACGGTGAGGCCCTCGACCGTCTCGGTGCCGTCCAGCAGGTCCTTCAGCAGGGCGAGGTCGGCCGCGCCGGTCGCGACCGAGGCGAAGAACCGCGCCCAGGCCAGCTGCGCCTCGCTGCCCGGCTCGGCCGACCTCAGCTCCTTCAGCGCGCCCTGCGCCAGCAGCTCCCCGCCCGTGGCCCGCCACTCGGGGGCCGCGTACCGCTCCAGGGCCGTGCCGGCCCAGGCGTGCAGCATCTGGAGCACGCCGATGTCGGACTCCCGGCCCGCGAACCGCAGCACCAGCCCCGCGAACTCCCGCGCGGGCAGCAGGCTGTCCCGCGTCAGGTTCCACAGCGCCGACCAGCACAGGGCACGGGCGAGGGGGTCGGCCAGGTCGCCGAGGTGCTCGCGGAGGGTGGCGAGCGAGGTCTCGTCGAAGCGGATCTTGCAGTAGGTGAGGTCGTCGTCGTTGACCAGGACGAGGTCGGGGGCCTGGGCGCCGGCCGGCTCGGCCAGCACCGTGCGCGGGCCCTCGACGTCCGCCTCGATGCTCCGGTACCGCTCCAGCCCGCCCTTATCGTCCAGCCGGTACAGGCCCACCTTCACCCGGTGCGGGCGCAGTTCGGGATGCGACTCCGGCGCCTCCTGCACCACGGCCAGCTCGGCGATCCGGCCCTCGTCGTCCAACAGCACCTGCGGGGTGAGGGAGTTGACCCCGGCCGTCTGGAGCCAGGCCGCCGACCACGCCGACATGTCCCGGCCGCTGGTCTCCGCGAGCACCGACAGCAGGTCGCCCAGCCGGGTGTTGCCGTACGCGTGCCGCTTGAAGTAGCGCCGGGCGCCCTCCAGGAAGGCGTCCTGGCCGACGTACGCCACCAGCTGCTTGAGGACGGAGGCGCCCTTGGCGTAGGTGATGCCGTCGAAGTTGAGCTTGGCGTCCTGGAGGTCGCGGATGTCGGCGGTGATCGGGTGCGTGGAGGGGAGCTGGTCGGCGCGGTACGCCCATGCCTTGCGGCGGTTGGCGAACGTCGTCCAGGCGTCCTTGAAGCGGGTCGCGCCCACGTTGCCGAAGGTGCCCATGAAGTCCGCGAAGGACTCCTTCAGCCACAGGTCGTCCCACCACACCATGGTGACCAGGTCGCCGAACCACATGTGCGCCATCTCGTGCAGGATGACGTTGGCCCGCGCCTCGTACGACGCCTGCGTGACCTTGCCCCGGAAGATGTACTCCTCCCGGAAGGTCACCAGCCCCGGGTTCTCCATCGCGCCGAGGTTGTACTCCGGCACGAACGCCTGGTCGTACTTCCCGAAGGGGTACGGGTAGTCGAAGTTCTCGTGGAAGAAGTCCAGCCCCTGCTTGGTGATCAGGAAGACGTCCTCGGCGTCGAAGTAGGGCGCCAGACCCTTGCGGCACATCGCGCCGAGCGGGATCTCCAGCGTGGACCCGTCCGCCAGCACACGCTCGTAGGAGTCGGTCACATAGTGGTACGGGCCCGCCACCACGCAGGTGATGTAGGTGGAGATCGGCTTGGTCTCCGCGAACCGCCAGACCCCGTCGGTGAGTTCACCGGCGCCGTTGCTCCACACCGTCCAGCCCTCGGGCGCGCGGACCTCGAAGCGGAAGGGCGCCTTGAGGTCGGGCTGCTCGAAGTTGGCGAACACCCTGCGTGAGTCGGCCGGTTCGTACTGCGTGTAGAGGTAGACCTCGCCGTCCTCGGGGTCGACGAAGCGGTGCATGCCCTCGCCGGTGCGGGAGTAGGCGCACTGGGCATCCACGATCAGCTCGTTGTCGGCGGCCAGGTCCTCCAGCGTGATCCGGGTGCCGTCGAACACCTCGCCGGGGTCGAGGTCGCGGCCGTTGAGCGACACCGCGGTCACGCCCGGCGCGATCAGGTCGGCGAAGCTCGTCGCGCCCGGCTCGGCGCAGCGGAAGCGGATCGTGGTCACCGAGCGGAAGGTCCGCGGCTCGGCCTCGGACTCGCCCACGGCGGAGCGCAGGTCCAGCGCCACGTCGTACCCGTCGACGGACAGCAGGGCGGCCCGCTCACGGGCCTCGTCGCGGGACAGATTCTCACCGGGCACGGGCGGCACTCCCTTGTGGTCGCAAGATGCGGGGCACTGAACGGGACGATCCTGCCATGCGGCCCTGACCGGCGGCATCGGGGAATTGCGCGGCCCGGGGCGCTGTTGCCGCTGAAAAGACCTTCTCGCGAGGAGAGACATGTCCGAGACCGCGACCACGTCGGGCAAGACCCCGGTGGACTTCTGGTTCGACCCGCTCTGCCCCTGGGCCTGGATGACCTCCCGCTGGGTGCTGGAGGTGGAGAAGGTCCGGGACATCGAGGTGCGCTGGCACATCATGAGCCTCGCCGTCCTCAACGAGGACCGCATCGACGAGCTGCCCGAGGAGTACCGGGAGATGCTCGCCACCAAGGCGTGGCAGCCGGTCCGGGTGGTCACCGCCGCCTGGCAGAAGCACGGCGCGGACGTGCTCGGCCCGCTGTACACCGCGCTCGGCACCCGTATCCACAACGAGGGCGAGGGCCCGAGCCGCGAGGCCGTCGTGGGCGCGCTGGACGAGGTCGGCCTGCCCGCCGACCTGATCGACTACTTCGACCAGACCGACTTCGAGTTCGACGCCGAGCTGCGCGCCTCCCACAAGGAGGGCATCGAGAAGGTCGGCCAGGACGTGGGCACCCCGGTCATCGCGGTCCCCGGCCCGGACGGCGAGCAGATCGCCTTCTTCGGCCCGGTCGTCACCCCGGCCCCCAAGGGCGAGGAGGCGGCCCGCCTGTGGGACGGCACCCTCGCGGTCGCCTCGGTGCCGGGCTTCTACGAGCTGAAGCGCAGCCGTACGGTCGGCCCGGACTTCAGCAACCTCTAGCCGCCGTGTGAAGAAGCCCCCCGCGAGTCACGTCCTCGCGGGGGGCTTCCTTCATCCGCCCGCCGGGTGAAGGTTGAGAAGACGATCACGAGGCGGGACGCTCGGAAACTTCAGGGGGCCAGCAGCAGCACGTCCGCGCGGGACTTGGCGGCGGTGTAGCGCCGGGCCACGTCCTGCCAGTTCACGACCTGCCACATCGCCTCGATGAAGTCGACCTTCTGGTTCTTGTACTGGAGGTAGAAGGCGTGCTCCCAGGCGTCGAACACCAGCACCGGGGTGGAGCCCTGGCCGACGTTGCCCTGGTGGTCGTAGATCTGCTCCACGATCAGCCGGCCGCTCAGCGGCTCGTACGCCAGCACGCCCCAGCCGGAGCCCTGGGTGGTGGCCGACGCCTTGGTCAGCTGGGCCTTGAAGGCCGCGAAGGAGCCGAACGACTCCTTGATCGCGTCCGCCAGTTCGCCCACCCCGTCCCGCTCCAGCGGCTCGCCGCCGCCGTCCTTCGGGCCGGTCATGTTCTGCCAGTAGATGCTGTGCAGGATGTGGCCGGAGAGGTGGAAGGCGAGGCTCTTCTCGAGCCCGTTCACCGAGCCCCAGGCGTCCTTGTCCCGCGCCTCGGCGAGCTGCTCCAGGGTGTCGTTGGCGCCCTTCACATAGGCCGCGTGGTGCTTGTCGTGGTGCAGCTCGATGATCTCGGGGCTGATGACCGGCGCGAGCGCGGCGTAGTCGTAGGGCAGTTCGGGCAGCGTGTAGACGGACATGGACGGGTCCCCTCCGAGCCTTATTGCAACTTACTTGCAACTACACGCTAGCAACAAAAAGCTCCGCCCGGACATGGGGGTACGCGAAAGGCCCCCACGTGTCGTGCACGTGAGGGCCTTCTTCTGCGGGCTGCTGCGGGGGCTCAGCTCCGGGCGCGCGCCCGCTGCCAGACGTAGCCGCCCGCCGCCAGGGCCAGGGTCATGCCGCCGGTGGAGTAGAGCTGGACGCGGGTACCGGGCTGCTGGGCCATCAGTACCAGGATCACCACCATGCCCAGCAGCGCGGCCCAGGTCAGCCACGGGAACGCCCACATCCGCACGGCGGGCGGCGGGTCACCGGCGCGCTCGGCGCGGCGGCGCAGCAGGAGCTGGGAGGCGCCGACGAACATCCAGACCACCAGGATGACCGCGCCGATCATGTTGAGCAGCCACATGAACACGTCGTCCGGGCGCCAGTAGCTCAGCAGCACGCAGCCGAAGCCGAACACCGACGAGACCAGCACCGCGATCCGGGGCACCCCGCCGGACACCTTCGCCAGCGCCTTCGGGCCGAGGCCCCGCTGGACCAGGGAGTGCAGCATGCGCGAGGAGCCGTAGATGTTGGCGTTCATCGCGGAGAGCAGCGCGGCCAGCACCACGACGTCCATCACGCGGCCGGCGCCGGGGATGCCGAGGGTGTCCAGGGCGGCGACGTACGGGCCGCGCTCCACGACCTCCTTCGAGTCCCACGGCACCAGGGTGACCACGACGGCCATCGAGCCGATGTAGAACAGCGCGATCCGCCACATCGTGGTGCGCACCGCGCTCGCCACGCCCCGCACCGGGTCCTCGGACTCGGCGGCCGCGATGGTGACCGTCTCCAGACCGCCGTACGCGAACACCGACGCGAGCAGGCCGAGGACCAGGCCCTCGCCGCCGTTGGGCAGGAAGTCGGTGAGGTGGGAGGCGCCGGGGGAGTGGGTGCCGGGCAGTACGCCCGCTATGGCCAGCACGCCGAGCAGCAGGAAGCCGCAGATCGCGGCGACCTTGAGGGCGGCGAACCAGAACTCGAACTCGCCGAAGTTCTTCACCGCGGTCAGGTTGGCGCCGCAGAAGACCAGCATGAACAGCGCGACCCAGGCCCACTGCGGGGTCCCGGGCAGCCAGCCGCTGACGATCTTCCCGGCGCCGATGCCCTCCAGGCCGACCACCGTGCACTGCATGACCCAGAACGACCAGCCGACGGTGAACCCGGCCCACGGCCCGATCGCGCGCTCGGCGTGCGCGGAGAACGACCCCGAGGAGGGGTACGCCGAGGACAGCTCGCCCAGCATCCGCATCACCAGCAGGACCAGCAGGCCGGAGAGGGTGTAGGCGACCACGATGGAGGGGCCCGCGGCGGCGATACCGGCGCCGGAGCCGACGAACAGGCCCGCGCCGATCACCCCGCCCAGGGCGATCATGGAGAGGTGGCGCTGTTTGAGGCCGGAGGAGAGCGGGACGCCCTGCTTCTGCTCCTGGGACGCTTGCGTGGTGGTGCTGGGCATCGGCGCGGCTCGTCCAGTGCGGTAGGTGGGTAAAAACTCCCCCAGTCTGGGCGAAGCCGGCCGGGGGGTACGCGGAGTGTCCGGTATGCGGACGGTGTGCCTACGGAATGCTTACGTCCGTTCACCGGGTGGCGGGGCGCTCGGTGACCGGTATCACGCCGGGTCCGGTGTAAGGCGCATCCTTTGTGCGAAGCCCACCAAGCCGCTGTTCACGCCTTTGTCGAGCACAGACGGTGATCGGCGCGTGCGGGCCGGTATAGCGTCGCGGTGTTGTCCCCTGCCCCTGTCCACAGACCCGCGGAGTCCCCATGAGCACCGCCAGCGTCACCGCTCGGCCCGGCGCCGTCCTCGCCGACCTCCTTCCCACCTCGCGCGTGCGCGACGCCGCCCTCGTGCTCGGCGGGGCTGCGCTCACCGGTGTCGCGGCCCAGATCGCGGTGCCGGTGCCCGGCTCGCCGGTCCCGGTGACGGGGCAGACCTTCGCCGCGCTGCTGGTCGGCACGACGCTCGGCGCCCGCCGCGGCTTCGCCGCCCTCGCGCTGTACGCCGCCGCGGGCCTCGCCGGTGTGCCGTGGTTCGCCCAGGGCGGCTCCGGCGCGTCCGTCTCCTTCGGCTACGTCCTCGGCATGCTCCTCGCCGCCGCGGCCGTCGGCGCCCTCGCCCGCCGGGGCGCGGACCGCTCCCCGCTGCGCATGGCGGGCACGATGCTCGTCGGCGAGGCCATCATCTACGCCGTCGGCGTCCCCTACCTCGCCCTCACCGCCCACATGTCCGCCACAGCGGCCATCGCGGCGGGCCTGACCCCCTTCCTCATCGGTGACGCCCTCAAGGCGGCCCTGGCGATGGGCGTCCTCCCGACGGCGTGGAAGTTCCTGAAGCGCTGACGCCAGGCACCGAAAAAGCCCCAGGACCGACCGGTCCTGGGGCTTTTTCACGAGGTCGGCGCGCGCGTGGTCCGAGGACGGAGCCGTGTCGTCACGCCCTTGGGGGCCGGCCGCGCGGCCGGGCCACTCTGACTCGCCCTCCCTCTGGGTGTTCTGGTGGCGATGGGGCTCTACGCCCTGGAGGGCCGCTCCGTCGCGGGGTGTCTCGGAGCGTTCAGCGGGATGCTCTTCGGTATGACGCTGTCCGTGCCAGGCCAGCACGAGGGCCTGGCACGCCGGTCCTCGCCCGGGAGGCCGGGGTGCCGGAGGCCGAACTGCCGCCGTTCCCCGCGGGGCTGCCGATCAGGGTGCTCCTCACACTGCCGCTCTTCGTCGGCGTGGGGCTCGTGCTCGGTGGCTGACAGAGACGTGAGAGGGGAGGGAGCCCCGCCGGGCTCCCTCCCCTCTCACGTCGATGTCGGGCCGGAGGCTAGGCCGCCGGGACCTTCTCCGGGTCCTCCGTCGCCGGGATCTCCGGCTGGTTCTTCTTCGCCGTGACCGACTGCTTCACGAAGGCGATGATCAGGACGATGGCGGCGACCATCAGGGAGAGCAGGACCGTCTCGCGGCCGTCGTGTTCCGTGTCGGTCAGCATGTAGCCGAGGACGAAGACGATCAGCGCGGCCGTGGCCCAGGTGAGGTACGGGTAGAGCCACATCTTGACGACGAGCTTCTCCGGCGCCTCCCGCTGGATGATCTTCCGCATCCGGAGCTGCGAGAAGCAGATGACCAGCCAGACGAAGAGCGCGACCGCGCCGCTGGAGTTCACCAGGAAGAGGAAGACCGAGTCGGGGAACTTGTAGTTGAAGAACACCGCGACGAAGCCGAACAGCACCGAGGCCAGGATCGCGGCCATCGGCACACCGCGGGAGTTGGTCTTCGCGAACATCTTCGGCGCGTCACCCCGCTCACCGAGCGAGAACGCCATCCGGGACGCGGTGTACAGACCCGAGTTCAGACAGGACAGCACCGAGGTCAGCACGATGAAGTTCATGATCTGACCGGCGTGCGCGATACCCAGCGAGTTCAGCGCGGCCACGTAGGAGCCGTCGGTCTTGATCGACGGGTCGTTCCACGGCAGCAGCGAGACCACGACGAGGATCGAGCCCAGGTAGAAGACCGCGATGCGCCAGATGATGCTGTTGGTCGACTTGGTGACCGCGCGCTGCGGGTTCTCCGACTCACCGGCCGCCAGCGTGGCGATCTCGGAGCCCATGAAGGAGAAGACGACCAGCAGCACACCGGTGAGGATCGCGCCCGGCCCGTGCGGCAGGAAGCCCCCGTGCGCGGTGAGGTTGGACAGGCCCGCCTTGTCGCTGTGCGCCCCCGGCAGCACCCCGAAGACCGCCAGCGCGCCGACCACGATGAACGCGCCGATCGCCACGACCTTGATCCCGGCGAACCAGAACTCGAACTCGCCGTAGGAGCCCACCGAGACCAGGTTGGTGGCCGTGAGCACCAGCATCACGATCAGCGCCCAGCCCCACTGCGGGACGGCCGGTATCCAGCCCTCCAGGATCTTCGCGCCGGCCGTCGCCTCGACGGCGAGCACCACGACCCAGAAGAACCAGTACAGCCAGCCGATGGAGAACCCGGCCCAGCGGCCGAGCGCGCGGTCGGCGTGCGCGGAGAAGGACCCGGAGGTCGGGTTGGCCGCGGACATCTCGCCCAGCATCCGCATCACGAGGACGACGAGCGTGCCGACGAGGGCGTAGGACAGCAGGATGCCGGGGCCCGCGGTGGCGATACCCGTACTGGAGCCGACGAAAAGACCGGCACCGATCACACCTCCGATGGCGATCATCGAAAGGTGGCGGTTCTTGAGACCTGCTTGCAGCCCGGAACCATGGGACATGGGCGGAATTCCTTTGCGCCAGGTGGAGCGGTTCCCGTACGTACGGCGCAGCAGTCGTACGTCGTCGTACGGGGCCTCGCACGAGCGGTGTACGAGGCGGTCCAGTGAATCTGAGGGGAACGAATTCGGGAACCTCTGAATCCGGATTGTTACTTGAGGTTTCCTTGAGGTTCTATGGTCCGCATCACATATCCCCGATCGAACCCGGAGCTGCTGCCCGGATTCGGGCGTGACACACTCGGTCCATGCGCGTGTATCTCGGCTCCGACCATGCGGGCTACGAACTCAAGAACCACCTCGTCGAGTGGCTGAAGGCGGCGGGGCACGAGCCCGTCGACTGCGGGCCGCACATCTACGACGCCCAGGACGACTACCCGCCCTTCTGCCTCCGGGCCGCTGAGCGCACCGTCGCGGACCCCGGCTCCCTCGGCATCGTGATCGGCGGCTCCGGCAACGGCGAGCAGATCGCCGCCAACAAGGTGAAGGGGGTGCGCGCCGCCCTCGCCTGGAGCGAGGAGACCGCCGCGCTCGGCCGCGAGCACAACGACGCCAACGTCATCGCCGTCGGCGCCCGGATGCACACCGAGGACGAGGCGACCAAGTTCGTCGAGATCTTCCTGGGCACCCCGTTCTCCGGCGAGGAGCGCCACGTCCGGCGCATCGACATGCTGACGGAGTACGAGAACACCGGCGAGCTCCCGCCCATCCCGGCGCACCACCCCCAGCAGTAACCCCGCGTCGCCCCCGCCGCCCGAGCGCGGCGGGGGCGCCCCGCAGACCCAGGAAGGACGCCCGGCCGTGCCAGAAGGGCACACGATCCACCGGCTGGCGCGGGACTACGCCGAGCGCTTCGCCGGTACCGCCCCGCTGGTGACCAGCCCCCAGGGCAAGTTCGCCGACGCCGCCGATCTGCTCACCGGCGCCGGGCTGACCACCACCGACGCCCACGGCAAGCACCTCTTCCTCGGCTTCCGCGACAGCGACTGGGTCCACATCCACCTCGGTCTCTTCGGCAAGGTCGCCTTCGGCCCGGCCCCCGCGCCCCCGCCGACGGACACCGTCCGGCTCCGCCTCGCCAACGACACCGCCTACGTCGACCTGCGCGGCCCGACCACCTGTGCGCTGATCACCGACGCCGAGAAGCGGGCCGTCCACGACCGCCTCGGCCCCGACCCGCTGCGCCCCGACGCCGACCCGGCCGCCGCCTGGGCGCGGATCAGCCGCAGCCGCACCTCGGTCGCCGCCCTGCTGATGGACCAGAAGGTCATCGCGGGCGTCGGCAACGTCTACCGCGCCGAGGTCCTCTTCCGGCACGGCATCGACCCCTACCGCGCCGGCCGCGACCTCACCAAGGCCGAGTGGGACGCGATCTGGGCCGACCTTGCGGCGCTGATGCGCGAGGGCGTACGCCTGGGCCGCATCGACACCGTCCGCCCCGAGCACACCCCGGAAGCGATGGGCCGCCCGCCCCGCGTCGACGACCATGGCGGCGAGGTGTACGTCTACCGCCGGGCCGCCCAGCCCTGCCACCTCTGCGGCAGCGAGATCCGCACCGCCGGGCTCGCCGGCCGCAACCTCTTCTGGTGCCCCGCCTGTCAGCCGGGCTGACCTCGTGCGCCCCGTGCGCATCCGTGAACCGGTCGTGCGCCCCGTTCTGTCCTGCCAGTAAGCGCAGCCTGCCGCCCGGGAGGGCGGGGAATTTCCGCCGGGTGGCAGCGCGGATGGCCTTCCGTGCCGTTCACTGTGTAGTCGGACCGCGTGGTCGAAACGCGAAGTGACCTCGCACGGGGGACAAGTGGGACCTCCCGTACCACGCGGCCGGCTGGATGGATAGGGTCCCGAACTGATGGCAGCAGGACGAGAACGGCGCGCGAAGGCCGAGACGTTCACGGCCCGGTGGAAGATGGAGTGGCACCGGGTCCGCGTCGCGCTGCGCAGAAGCGCGGTCGACTACTTCCGCGGCGACGGCCCCGACTGGATAGCCCTGGTCGGCCTGCTCCTCACCATTCCCGCGCTCATGGCCCTCACACTGGCCAACTCCGTCTGGTGCTCCCCGGCCACCCTGGTCATCCCGATCGTCGCCGGCGGCCTGGTCCTGCGCCCCGCCAGCCTGCTCGGCCTGTACGCCACGGCGGCCGCCGCCCTCATCGTGGAGTCGGTACGGCTCGGCCCGTACACCGAGGGACCCTCCAGGGTCACCCCCGGCATCGTGCTGGTCGTCGCCGCCTGCGGGTTCTTCGGGCTGCTGACCGCCCAGTTCCGCAGCCGGGTCGGCGTGCCCTGGCGCCGCGGCGGCACCATGCTCTTCGACCTCCGCGAACGCATCCGCGCCCAGAGCGAGTTGCCGCAGCTGCCGCGGGGCTGGCACCAGGAGATGGCGCTGCGCCCGGCGGGCGGCCAGTCCTTCTCCGGTGACTTCGTCGTCGCCGCCCGCACCAACGGCGGCCGCACCCTGGAGGTCGTCCTCACCGACGTCTCCGGCAAGGGCATGGACGCCGGCTCCCGCGCCCTGCTGCTGTCCGGCGCCTTCGGCGGCCTGCTCGGCTCGCTGCCCCCGCACTCCTTCCTGCCCGCCGCCAACGGCTACCTGCTCCGCCAGGACTGGGACGAGGGCTTCGCCACCTCCATCCACCTGGTGCTCGACCTCGACTCCGGCGACTACGAGCTGTACTCCGCCGGACACCCCCCGGGCCTCCAGCTCAGCGCCGGCACCGGCCGCTGGGAGGAGAAGGCCGCCGAGGGGCATCTCCTCGGGGTGTACGACGGGGGCCAGTTCGACTCCACGAAGGGCACCCTGCGGCCCGGAGACGTCCTGATGCTCTTCACCGACGGCCTGGTGGAAGCCAGCGACCGGGACATCGCCGAGGGCATCGACCGCCTCACCGGCGAGGCCGACCGCTATGTGGCCGGCGGCTTCCACGGCGCCGCCTGGCACCTCATCGAGGCCGTCGCCAAGGACGTCAACGACGACCGCGCCCTGCTGCTGATCTGCCGCGAGGCATCCGCGCCCGTGCGCTGAACCCCGGTGCGAGACTGGACCGATGACTGAGCTCACCCTGGCCCAGGTCGAGGACCTCGCCCGCCACGCCCACGCCGGCCAGACCGACAAGGCGGGCCGCCCGTACGCCGAACACCTCGCGGCCGTCGCCGAGGGGGTACGGGCACGCGGGGGCGACGCGGAGCAGATCGCGGCGGCCTGGCTGCACGACTCCGTCGAGGACGACGCGCTCACCGAGGAGTGGCTCGACGGCGCCGCCCTCACCCCGCGCACCAAGGCCATCGTGCTCGCCCTCACCAAGCGCCCCGGCGAGCCGCCCGAGGAGTACGCCCGCCGCATCCTCGCCACCCCGGGCGCCGCCCTGGTCAAGCACGCCGACCTCGCGCACAACGCCGACCCGGCCCGCCTCGCGGTGCTGGACGGGCCGACCCGCATGCGACTGGCCGAGAAGTACACGCGGATGCGCGCGCTTCTCGGCCGGCCGGAAGAGGAGTAGGGGAGGCGCGCTACACGCCCGCCTTCTCCCGTACGGGCTGCTTGCGCTCGCCGTGCTGACGCTCCCGCGCCTGCTGGGCGGGGTCCTGCTTGAACGCCCACTCCATCTTCGGCTCCATCACGCACCGGAACACCCGGCGCACCGGAGCCGTGCACAGCAGCGTGACGACCGTGACCGCGAAGGCGGTCACCAGCAGCGCGCCGAGCGGGCTGTGCAGCCAGTGGGCGTCGTACCAGCCCTCCCAGCGGGTGTACTTGAGGACGAAGCCGTGCAGCAGATAGCCGCAGATCGTGCCCGCGCCCAGCGAGGTGAACCACATCCGGCGCCCCGGCACCCAGGCCAGGAAGCAGGCCGTCAGCACCACCGAGCAGGCGAACAGGGCCAGCGTCATCAGCGGGCCGGTCCACCAGGGGGCGCCCATCTCCTGGGCGGCGTCCCGGCGGTAGAACCAGCCGAAGTCGATGTGCGGCACCACGAGCCACGCCACGGCCAGCGCGCCCGCGACGATCGGCACCGAGGCGATGCGCATGGCACGGGTGCGCACCATCCGGAAGTGCTCCGGCTTCAGGCACAGCCCCAGCACGAAGCACGGCAGGAACTGCAACAGCCGCTGGAAGTCCAGGTCGTTGCTGATCGCGGGGGAGACGGTCGCCAGCATCGCGATGGCGAGGGCCAGCGGGAGCGGCCGGCGAACGACCTTCCACAGCGGGGTCGTCAGCCGCCACACGAACAGCGCCGCCAGGAACCAGGACAGGAAGTACGGGTCGAGCAGGGTGATCCCGGTCTCGCCGTCCTGGCCGAAGTGGTCCCGGAAGAGGGAGTAGACCGTCTCGAAGATCACGTACGGCACGGCGACCCCGGTGATCAGCCGCTTCAGCCGGTCCGGGCGCATGTCGAAACTGCGCGAGAAGTAGCCGGAGATGATGATGAACGCCGGCATGTGGAAGGTGTACACGAAGATGTACAGGGACCGGAGCACGCGGCTGTCCGCGTACAGCGCCTCCCACGAGTGCCCCATCGCCACCAGCACGATCGCCAGGTACTTGGCGTTGTCGAAGAACGAGTCGCGCTGCTTCGCGGATCTCTCCGGCACCGGCTGGGCAGCCGGTGGCGTCGGCGCGCGGGTCTGACCGGGGGACGGGGAGGCGTCGAACATCTCAGGCACCCTAGCCTCGCGTGTGTGAGTCCGTAAAACCATCGAGGTCATTCACGTTTATCGGCTTCGGATACCCCGGAAATCCCGCAACGTGCCTGCGGAAGCGGGGTGATGGCAGGCACAATACGGTCGGTTCTTTGCCCCTCGATGTCCCGATTCATCCATCCGAATTGGGTCATGGTCGACCGGTCACCGCTCAATGGGAATTACCCGTGAGAGAGGTTCACGCGGCGATGTGTGGGTGTGGAAATGATGTTGGGCAATTACTGTCGCCATCACCCATGGTGAGACGTCGAATTGGCGACCGGGGCACGCCCCGCGCCGGGACACCTGGCCGACGATGTGTCACTAGCCGCATACAGAGGGCTGGTTGGTGGCACGATGGTTCTGGCGGAGGTGTGCTGCACGGTGCCTCCAGGCCGGGAGAGCGAACCGACCGAGGGTGTGATCAGTTGTGGCCATTTCACTGTCCGTGGTGCTGCTGTTGGCGATCATCCTGGTGGTGTTGATGCGGGGAGGGAACATCAAGGCCGGTCCGGCCGTCGTGGCGATCCTCTTCGGCTTCTTCCTCGCCTCCACCGGGATGGCGCCCTCCATCAGCCGCTTCCTCAACTCGATAGCGGAGATGGTCAACTCCATCAGCTTCTGAGGTCGCGCGAACGACTCAGGGGCCCGGCGCCGCCGTGACGGCAGCCGGGCCCCTGAGTCATAAGAGCGGGCGACGGGAATCGAACCCGCGTAGCTAGTTTGGAAGACTAGGGCTCTACCATTGAGCTACGCCCGCGAGTGCGCACCGCGCGTCGGTGACCGCGGCACTGGAGGCATCGTAGCGGAGCCCCCGGCGTGCGGGCGAACCTGGCGGTGCCACGGGGTGCCCCCGGTGCCCCGCGCGACGCGACGACGCGCCCGGCCGGGGCATGTACCCTACGACTCGCACCAGACGGGGTGTGGCGCAGCTTGGTAGCGCGTCCGCTTTGGGAGCGGAAGGCCGTGGGTTCAAATCCCGCCACCCCGACCACTGGCTCACGGTGTCGTGAAGATCGCCTTTTGGGGCGCTGACCGGCTGCGGTTACTATGCAAGCTGCGCGCCCGTGTGTCCGGCCTCATGGCCTGCTACTCCTCCGGGCGGCTATCCGCCGGGGCTGTCTGGCTCCGGCAGAACCCAAGAAGTCAGCCACAAGGAGACCGAACCGTGAAGAGCGCCGTGGAGACCCTGAACCCGACTCGGGTTCGGCTCACTGTCGAGGTGCCCTTCGAGGAGCTCAAGGACAGCCTCGACGCGGCGTACCAGAAGATCAACCAGCAGGTCACGGTGAAGGGCTTCCGCAAGGGCAAGATCCCGGCCCGCGTCATCGACCAGCGGTTCGGTCGCGGTGCGGTGCTCGAAGAGGCCGTCAACGACGCGCTCCCGAAGTTCTACACCGAGGCGGTCAACGAGGCCGAGCTGACCCCGCTGGGCCAGCCCGAGGTCGACATCACCGAGCTGAAGGACGGCGAGACGCTGAACTTCACCGCCGAGGTCGACATCCGCCCGACCCTGGAGATCCCGGACTACTCCGGCATCGAGGTCGAGGTCGACGCCATCGAGGTCAGCGACGAGGACGTCGAGAAGTCGGTCGAGCAGCTCCGTGAGCGCTTCGCCTCGACCTCCCCGGTCGAGCGTGCCGCCGAGGACGGCGACGTCGTGACGATCGACCTGGAGGCCAAGGTCGACGGCGACGTGCTGGAGGACGGCGTCGCCAGCGGCGTGTCCTACACCATCGGCTCCGGCGAGCTGCTCGACGGCATCGACGAGGCCGTCAAGGGCCTGTCCGCCGGCGAGGAGGCCACCTTCACCTCCGAGCTGAAGGGCGGCTCCGCCGCCGGCCGCGAGGCCGAGGTCACCGTCAAGGTCACTCAGGTCGCCGCCCGTGAACTGCCCGAGCTGGACGACGACTTCGCGCAGCTCGCGTCCGAGTTCGACACCCTGGACGAGCTGAAGGCCGACAGCACCAAGCGCCTGGCCAACATGAAGCAGTACGACCAGGCCACCCAGGCCCAGGAGCGTGTGCTCGACAAGCTCCTCGAGCTGGTAGAGGTCCCCGTCCCCGAGAAGCTCCTCGAGGACGAGGTCAACACCCGCAAGCACAACCTGGAGCACCACCAGCTCGGCCAGATGGGCCTGACCCTCGACAAGTACCTGGAGATCCAGGGCAAGACCGCCGAGGAGTTCGACACCGAGACCCGTGAGGCCGCGGTCAAGGGCATCAAGACCCAGTTCGTCCTCGACGAGCTGGTGAAGAAGGAGAACCTGGGCGTCAACCAGGAGGAGCTCACCGAGCACCTCATGCGCCGCGCCGCCTCCTCCGGCATGTCCCCCGACCAGTTCGCCCAGGCCGTCGTCGAGGGCGGCCAGGTGCCGCTGCTCGTCGGTGAGGTCGCCCGCGGCAAGGCCCTGGCCGTCGTGGTCGAGGCCGCGACCGTCAAGGACACCAACGGCGAGATCGTCGACCTGGACGACGAGGACGAGGAGACCGAGGAGACCACCGAGGCCACCGAGTCCGCCGACGAGAAGACCGAGGGCTGACCCTCAGGTACGTCCGCTTGACAGCAGGCCCCCGGAAGCGAGTCTTCCGGGGGCCTGTCGCATCACCACACAGCACTACGCCCCCGGCGAACACCTGCTTCTGCGGGATTCTCCCGGGGGACCAGAGCGTTAGGGTCCATGAATACGGGGAGCAGGGGAATCAGCCGACCCCGCCAAGCCCCGGCAGGACTACGTGAGACGGCCCGGCGCCGTCGTAAGACGAGCAGGTGGATACGTGACGAATCTGATGCCTACCGCCGCCGGCGAGCCCTCCATCGGTGGTGGCCTCGGTGACCAGGTCTACAACCGGCTGCTGGGCGAGCGGATCATCTTCCTCGGCCAGCAGGTCGACGACGACATCGCCAACAAGATCACCGCCCAGTTGCTCCTCCTCGCCGCCGACCCCGAGAAGGACATCTACCTCTACATCAACAGCCCCGGCGGCTCGGTGACGGCCGGCATGGCGATCTACGACACCATGCAGTACATCCCGAACGACGTGGTCACCATCGCCATGGGCATGGCGGCCTCGATGGGCCAGTTCCTGCTCACCGGCGGCGCGGCCGGCAAGCGCTTCGCGCTGCCGCACGCGGACATCATGATGCACCAGGGCTCCGCGGGCCTCGGCGGTACGGTCTCGGACATCAAGATCCAGGCCGAGTACCTGCTGCGTACGAAGAAGCGCATGTCCGAGCTGACCGCCCAGCACTCCGGCCAGACGGTGGAGGCGATCATCCGCGACGGTGACCGCGACCGCTGGTTCACCCCGGAAGAGGCCAAGGAGTACGGTCTCATCGACGAGATCATCACGCACGCCTCGGGTGTCCCGGGAGGCGGCGGCACCGGCGCCTGACCGGCCACGCCCCGCACGCACGCCATCGACAGCTCCCAGCACGCCACCAGGACGGTGAACACCCCATGAACGACTTTCCCGGCGCCGCCAGCGGTATGTACGAGGGCCCCCGCCCCGACAGCCGTTACATCATCCCGCGCTTCGTCGAGCGCACTTCCCAGGGCGTCCGCGAGTACGACCCGTACGCGAAGCTCTTCGAGGAGCGCGTGATCTTCCTGGGCGTCCAGATCGACGACGCCTCGGCCAACGACGTCATGGCGCAGCTGCTGTGCCTGGAGTCGATGGACCCCGACCGGGACATCTCGATCTACATCAACAGCCCCGGCGGTGACATGACGGCCCTCACGGCCATCTACGACACCATGCAGTTCGTGAAGCCGGACATCCAGACGGTGTGCATGGGCCAGGCCGCCTCGGCCGCCGCCATCCTGCTCGCCGCCGGCACCCCCGGCAAGCGCATGGCGCTGCCGAACTCGCGTGTGCTGATCCACCAGCCGGCGGGCTCCACCGGGCGCGGTCAGCTCTCCGACCTGGAGATCATCGCCAAGGAGTTCACCCGGATGCGTGAGCAGCTGGAGGACATGCTGGCGACGCACACCAACCGGCCGATCGAGAAGATCCGCGAGGACATCGAGCGCGACAAGATCCTCACGGCCGAGGAGGCGCTGGAGTACGGCCTCGTCGACCAGATCATCTCCACCCGCAAGATGAACAACGAAGCGGTCCGCTGACCGAGGTTGCGCACTTCGGGGCCCTCTTGGCAGGGTGCACGTCAAAGTGAACCCTGCCAAGGGGGGCCCGAACACCGGGCCCGGCAAGGTACCGTCGACATAAGGCAGCACCAGGAGTCGTTGGACCCGTTCTGTGTCCAGGCGTCTCCCAGGCGAAGGGGAAGCACACCGTGGCACGCATCGGTGACGGCGGCGATCTGCTCAAGTGCTCGTTCTGCGGCAAGAGCCAGAAGCAGGTCAAGAAGCTCATCGCAGGTCCCGGTGTGTACATCTGCGACGAATGCATCGATCTCTGCAACGAGATCATCGAGGAAGAGCTGGCCGAGACCAGCGAGGTGCGCTGGGAGGAACTCCCCAAGCCCCGTGAGATCTACGAGTTCCTCGAGAGCTACGTGGTCGGCCAGGAAGCGGCCAAGAAGGCCCTCTCCGTCGCGGTGTACAACCACTACAAGCGCGTCCAGGCCGGGGAGAACGGCGGCGGCCAAGGCCGCGAGGACGCCATCGAGTTGGCCAAGTCCAACATCCTGCTGCTCGGCCCCACCGGCTCCGGCAAGACGCTGCTGGCCCAGACCCTGGCCCGCATGCTCAACGTCCCCTTCGCCATCGCGGACGCCACCGCGCTGACCGAGGCGGGCTATGTCGGTGAGGACGTCGAGAACATCCTGCTGAAGCTCATCCAGGCCGCCGACTACGACGTCAAGAAGGCCGAGACGGGCATCATCTACATCGACGAGATCGACAAGGTCGCCCGGAAGAGCGAAAACCCGTCGATCACCCGCGATGTGAGCGGCGAGGGCGTCCAGCAGGCCCTGCTGAAGATCCTGGAGGGCACCACCGCCTCGGTGCCGCCGCAGGGCGGACGCAAGCACCCGCACCAGGAGTTCATCCAGATCGACACGACGAACGTGCTGTTCATCGTGGGCGGTGCCTTCTCCGGCCTGGAGAAGATCATCGAGGCGCGGGCGGGCGCGAAGGGCATCGGCTTCGGCGCCACCATCCGCTCCAAGCGCGAGCTGGCCGCCAAGGACATCTTCGAGGACATCATGCCCGAGGACCTGGTGAAGTTCGGGATGATCCCCGAGTTCATCGGCCGTCTCCCGGTCATCACCTCGGTGCACAACCTCGACCGCGAGGCCCTGCTCAAGATCCTGGTCGAGCCGCGCAACGCGCTGGTCAAGCAGTACCAGCGCCTCTTCGAACTCGACGGCGTGGAGCTGGACTTCGAGCGCGAGGCGCTGGAGGCCATCGCGGACCAGGCCATCCTCCGCCAGACCGGCGCGCGCGGCCTGCGCGCCATCATGGAGGAGGTGCTGATGTCGGTGATGTACGAGGTGCCGTCCCGCAAGGACGTGGCCCGCGTGGTCGTCACGGCCGACGTCGTGCACTCCAACGTCAACCCGACGCTGATCCCGAGGGACTCCCGGGGACGCGGCCAGGGCGAGCAGAAGACCGCGTAACCCCCCCCAGCAGCACGAAGAAGGGCCCCGGCCGGTCGGCCGGGGCCCTTCTGCATGTGTCCCGTCACGCCTTGACGCGCACCGCCGAGCGGAACTTGGCGGTCAGCTCCGCGTCCTGCGCCGGGTCGCTGCTGCGGCCCGCCGCCAGGGTGGCGATGTCCATCGGCATCACGAAACCGACGGTGCTGTGGTCGCCCCACACGCAGAAGGAGAACGTCATCTCCTTGGGCACGCCCTCGCCGCTGCCCGAGGTGTCGCCCTTGGCCTGCTGGCACTTGAGGACCGCGTCCCCGAGCGCCGACGGCTCGTACCGCTTCGGCTCACCGATCAGCTTGTACTTGTGCTCGGCGTCCTTGCTGCTCTGGTCCTTCATGTAGGCGAACAGCCCGTCGACCGTCTTCTCCGGGTCCGCGATCTTCCCGTACACCCCGCCGAACTCGATGACCTTCTTGCTCAGCGGGTTGTCGACGTTCCCGGCCGCGTACTCGGCGCTGACGTCCTTCGGGTCCTCGACGCCCCAGTTCTCGGCGTCCTTCAGATCGTCCTTGGTCATCGCGCCGTTGTCGCTCTTGCCCTTCTTGTACTCCGAGAGCACCGTCGAGGGCGTGGTGAGCTTGTGCGGGCCGTCGTCGGCGATGTCACCGCCACCGCCACCGCCACTGGTCAGGAAGTAGACGCCCACCGCCACGGCGGCCACCACGGCCACCGCGCCGATGATCAGCCCGTTCCGCTTGGAGTTGTTGCGGCCCTGCACCGGCGGCTGCGGGGCGCCGTAGGGGGCCTGCCCGTAAGGGGCCTGCGGGGGCTGCTGCCCGTAGGGGTTCTGCTGGGGCTGGGCGTAGGGGCCCGGCTGCTGGGGCACGCCCTGCTGCTGCGGGTACCCGTAGGGGGCCTGCGGCGGGGCCGGGGGACCGGGCGGGGGCGGCGGGGACTGCGGGTAGCCGCAGCCCGGCTGGGGCGTCTGCGGGGGCTGACCGTAGGGCCCCGGCTGCCCGTACGGGCCGGGCTGGGCCGAGGGCTGCCGGCCGTAGGGGCCGGGCTGACCAGCCTGACCGTAAGGACCCGGCTGCGGGGGCTGTCCGCCGTACGGGCCCGGCTGGTTGCTGCTCATGGCTGGGTTCCCCTCCAGATGTTCAGGTGTTGCCGCCATCCTTGCCCAGGGCGCGAGGACAGGTGGCACCGGGGGCCGCACCGTTACAGAACAAACGCGTTTCGGGAGCACCCCGTGGCACCTCTAAACTGACCCCCGTGACCGAGAACGCTCAGCAGCAGCCATCAGCGCCCGAGACCGAACTGCCGACCCAGTACGCGCCGGCCGACGTAGAGGGGCCGCTGTACGAGCGCTGGGTGGAGCGGGGCTACTTCGAAGCCGACGAGAAGAGCGACAAGCCGCCCTTCACCGTCGTCATCCCCCCGCCCAACGTCACCGGCAGCCTCCACCTGGGCCACGCCTTCGAGCACACCATCATCGACGCCCTGACCCGCCGCAAGCGCATGCAGGGCTACGAGACCCTGTGGCAGCCCGGCATGGACCACGCCGGCATCGCCACCCAGAACGTCGTCGAGCGCGAGCTGGGCAAGGAGGGCAAGTCCCGCCACGACCTGGGCCGCGAGGCGTTCGTCGACCGCGTCTGGCAGTGGAAGGGCGAGTCCGGCGGCCAGATCTCCGGCCAGATGCGCCGCCTCGGCGACGGCGTCGCCTGGTCCCGCGAGCGCTTCACCATGGACGAGGGCCTCTCCCAGGCCGTCCAGACCATCTTCAAGCGCCTCTACGACGACGAGCTGATCTACCGCGCCGAGCGCATCATCAACTGGTGCCCGCGCTGCCTCACCGCGATCTCCGACATCGAGGTCGAGTACCAGGACGACGACGGCGAGCTCGTTTCCATGAAGTACGGCGAGGGTGACGAGACGATCGTCGTCGCCACCACCCGCGCCGAGACGATGCTCGGGGACACCGCGGTCGCCGTCCACCCCGAGGACGAGCGGTACCAGCACCTCATCGGCAAGCTGATCAAGCTCCCGCTGACCGACCGCGCCATCCCGGTCGTCGCCGACGAGCACGTCGACCCCGAGTTCGGCACCGGCGCCGTCAAGGTGACCCCGGCGCACGACCCGAACGACTTCGAGATCGGCCAGCGGCACGACCTGCCGTCCATCACCGTCATGGACGAGCACGCCGTCATCACCACCCCCGGCCCCTTCCAGGGCCTGGACCGCCTGGAGGCCCGCTCCGCCATCGTCGCCGCGCTGCGCGCCGAGGGCCGGATCGTCGCCGAGAAGCGGCCCTACGTCCACTCGGTGGGGCACTGCTCGCGCTGCAAGACCACCATCGAGCCGCGCCTGTCCATGCAGTGGTGGGTCAAGGTCGGCCCGCTCGCCAAGGCCGCCGGTGACGCGGTCCGCGACGGCAAGGTCAAGATCCACCCGCAGGAGATGGAGAAGCGGTACTTCGACTGGGTCGACAACCTCCACGACTGGTGCATCTCGCGCCAGCTCTGGTGGGGCCACCGCATCCCGGTCTGGTACGGCCCCGAAGGCGAGGTCGTCTGCGTCGGCCCCGACGACGAGGCGCCCACCGGCGAGGGCTGGCACCAGGACACCGACGTCCTGGACACCTGGTTCTCCTCCGGCCTGTGGCCCTTCTCCACCCTGGGCTGGCCCGAGCAGACCGAGTCGCTCGCGAAGTTCTACCCGAACTCCGTCCTGGTCACCGGCTACGACATCCTCTTCTTCTGGGTCGCCCGGATGATGATGTTCGGCCTCTACGCGATGGACGGCACCCCGCCGTTCCACACCATCGCCCTGCACGGCATGGTCCGTGACCAGTTCGGCAAGAAGATGTCGAAGTCCTTCGGCAACGCGGTCAACCCGCTGGACTGGATGGACAAGTACGGCTCCGACGCGCTCCGCTTCACCCTCGCGCGCGGCGCCAACCCCGGCGTCGACGTGCCGATCGGCGAGGAGTGGGTCCAGGGCTCGCGCAACTTCGCCAACAAGATCTGGAACGCGACGCGCTTCGCGCTGATGAACGGCGCGACCATCGAGGGGCCGCTGCCGGACGCCTCCGCGATGTCCGCCACCGACCGCTGGATCCTCTCCCGCCTCAACTCGGTCGTGGCCGAGGTCGACGCGTTCTACGAGGACTACCAGTTCGCCAAGCTCTCGGACGCGCTGTTCCACTTCGCGTGGGACGAGGTCTTCGACTGGTACGTGGAGCTGTCCAAGACCACGTTCCAGGCGGGCGGCGAGGCGGCCGAGGTCTCCAAGCGGGTCCTCGGCGAGGTCCTCGACGTCACGCTGAAGCTGCTGCATCCGGTGGTCCCCTTCGTCACGGAGACGCTGTGGACGACGCTGACCGGCGGGGAGTCGCTGGTCGTCGCCGAGTGGCCCTCCGACTCCGGGTTCCGTGACGCCGCTGCCGAGCGGGAGATCGAGTCCCTCCAGTCCGTCATCACCGAGGTCCGCCGCTTCCGTGCCGACCAGGGCCTCCAGCCGGGTCAGCGGGTTCCGGCGCGGCTCACCCTGACCGGTACGGCGCTCGCTCCGCACGAGGCTGCCATCCGTCAGCTTCTGCGGCTCCAGCCGGAGGGGGAGTCCTTCACGGCGACGGCCACCCTGCCGGTCGCCGGGGCGGAGGTCGCGCTCGACCTCTCCGGGACGATCGACATCGCGGCGGAGCGGAAGCGGCTCGCGAAGGATCTCGCCGCGGCGGAGAAGGAGAAGGCCGCCGCCACGGCCAAGCTCGGCAACGAGGCGTTCCTCGCGAAGGCCCCGGACGCGGTCGTCGACAAGATCCGCGGCCGCCTGGCCAAGGCGGAGGAGGACATGCTCCGCCTCCAGTCCCAGCTGGACCGCTTGCCGCAGGCGTAACCGAGCGAAGGCCCCCGGCGTCCACGCGACGCCGGGGGCCGTCGTCTGCCCGCGGCGCCGCGAGTGGTGCCGCTGCGCCCACCCGTGCCGCCCAGCGGCACGACTGCCCGCAGCTGGGCAGGGGGGAGGATTCCAGTGAGGCTGAGCTGCGCCTACCCAGGGGCGCGGGGAACTGCGCGACCGGCCACGACGGCGCCGCGGCCGAACACGTGGGTGGAGACCACCACGCGCGAGACACCACCCGCTCCGTAGACTGGGCGGCGTGAGCGACTCGCCCGGTAACAACGACACGCCCGACCCCCTCGCCGACTTCGACGACATCGTCGCCGAGGAGACCGACCGCGACCCCGACCTCGCCGTCATCGAGGCCGGCAGCCGCACCCTGCGTACCCAGGGCGGCCCGCCGGAGGCCGACGTACCGGCCCGTCCCGAGGACCCCGAGGTGGACCGCGCCCTGCGCGCGGTGGAGACCGAGCTGGCCACCCGCTGGGGCGAGACCAAGCTGGAGCCGTCCGTCACCCGGATCGCCGCCCTGATGGACGTCCTGGGCGACCCCCAGCGCGCGTACCCCTCCATCCACATCACCGGCACCAACGGCAAGACCTCCACCGCTCGCATGATCGAGGCCCTGCTCGGCGCCTTCGAACTGCGCACCGGCCGCTACACCAGCCCCCACGTGCAGTCGGTGACCGAGCGCATCAGCCTGGACGGCGCCCCGATCAGCGCCGAGCGGTTCATCGAGACGTACGACGACATCAAGCCGTACGTCGAGATGGTCGACACCGCCCAGGAGCACCGCCTCTCCTTCTTCGAGGTGCTCACCGGCATGGCGTACGCCGCCTTCGCGGACGCGCCCGTGGACGTCGCCGTGGTCGAGGTCGGCATGGGCGGCAGCTGGGACGCGACCAACGTGATCGACGGCGACGTGGCCGTGGTCATGCCGATCTCGCTGGACCACACCGACCGCCTCGGCGGGACGCCCGAGCTGATCGCCACCGAGAAGGCCGGCATCATCAAGCCGGACTCGACCGTGATCATGGCCCAGCAGCCGGTCGACGCGGCCCAGGTGCTGCTGAAGAAGGCCGTCGAGGAGAACGCCACCGTGGCCCGCGAGGGCATGGAGTTCGGCGTGGTGGACCGCCAGGTCGCCGTCGGCGGCCAGTTGCTCACCCTGCGCGGACTGGGTGGCGAGTACCCCGACGTCTACCTCCCGCTGCACGGCGCCCACCAGGCGCACAACGCGGCCGTCGCGCTCGCCGCCGTCGAGGCGTTCTTCGGGGTCGGTGCCGAGCGCGCCGAGCCGCTGGACATCGACACCGTGCGCAAGGCGTTCGCCGCCGTATCCTCGCCGGGCCGGCTGGAGATCGTCCGCCGTTCCCCGACCGTCGTGCTGGACGCCGCGCACAACCCGGCCGGCGCCGCGGCGACCGCCGAGGCGGTGCGGGAGTCGTTCGACTTCAGCCGGCTGATCGGTGTGGTCGGGGCGAGCGCGGACAAGAACGTGCGCGGGGTGCTGGAGGCGTTCGAGCCGATCTTCGCGGAGGTCGTCGTCACGCAGAACTCCAGCCACCGCGCGATGGACGCGGACGAGCTGGCCGGTATCGCCGTCGAGGTGTTCGGCGAGGACCGCGTCCAGGTCGAGCCCCGGCTGCCGGAGGCGCTGGAGGCCGCGATCACGCTGGCCGAGGAGGAGGGCGAGTTCGCCGGCGGCGGCGTGCTGGTCACCGGTTCGGTCATCACGGTGGGCGAGGCACGCCTGCTGCTTCGGAAGGGCTGAGGTAAACCGCTCGTGCGTACGCTCTGTTCATCGACGCTGATCGGCGAGTTCTTCGTCATCGGGTTCGCCGGTCTGGTCGCCATGAAGGACCCCTCGCTGGCCGTGTCCACGGTGTGGTGGGTCTGCGGGGTCGCCATGGTGCTGTCCGTGCTGCTGTGCGGCATGGTGACCCGGCCGGGCGGCGTCGCCCTCGGCTGGGCCCTCCAGCTCGCTCTGATCGCCTCGGGCTTCTTCGTCCCGATGATGTACTTCATGGGCGCCGTCTTCGCGGCCCTGTGGTGGGCCTCGGTCCACTACGGCCGCAAGGTCGACGAGGCCAAGGCCCGCTTCGCGGCGGCCGCCGAGGCCGGCTCCTCCCCTACGGCTGACGCTGCGTGACGAGGGCACGGACACGCCCTGTAACCTCGTGCCACCGCACGTCAGTCGTAAGGAGCCCCTCGTGACCCAGCGCACCCTCGTCCTGCTCAAGCCCGACGCCGTCCGGCGTGGCCTGATCGGCGAGATCATCGGCCGTATCGAGCGCAAGGCCGACTGGCGGATCGCGGCGCTGGAGCTGCGCGAGCTGGACCGGGGCACGCTGGAGACGCACTACGGCGAGCACGAGGGCAAGCCGTTCTACGAGCCGCTGGTGCAGTTCATGTCCTCCGGCCCCGTCGTCGCGATGATCGTCGAGGGGGAGCGGGTCATCGAGGGTGTGCGGCAGCTCGCCGGGCCGACGGACCCGATCGCGGCGGCTCCCGGTTCCATCCGGGGCGACTTCGGTGTCATCGTGCGCGAGAACCTGATCCACGCCTCGGACTCGGAGGAGTCCGCCGAGCGCGAGGTGAAGATTTTCTTTCCGGGTCGTGACTGACCGGTGCGGTGCGGGCCCGTCGGGGCCACGCCGTAAGGAGTTTTAGGGAATTTTTTCTGAGGGTCCGTCAGACCTTCCGGATATCCCGCCACCGGGCGGCCGTACCATTTCGGCCGTCCCTCGGCATATGCGTTGCCGTTCGGGGGAACGCATGCCCCCGATGGACCGTCTCCACAAGCGAGGCGGCGCGCCATCTGCTGACAATGGGCGAAGACCCTCGCGCGGTGTTCGTGCAGGCGCGTCTACGATGGAAGCCTTCACGTCACCGCACCCACCTCGCCGACCTGAAAAGCCCTCAAAAGCTTCCAGGGAAGGCCCGTCGAATCCTGATGGGGAACTCAATGTCGTTCATCGGCCGTGACATGGCTGTCGACCTCGGGACCGCCAACACGCTGGTGTACGTCAGGGGTCGCGGGATCGTACTCAACGAGCCGTCCGTCGTGGCGATCAACACCAACACCGGTGGAATCCTCGCGGTCGGCGCCGAAGCGAAGAAGATGATCGGCCGCACGCCGGGCAACATCGTCGCCGTGCGGCCGCTGAAGGACGGCGTGATCGCCGACTTCGAGATCACCGAGCGGATGCTCCGCTACTTCATCCTGAAGATCCACAAGCGGCGGTATCTGGCCCGGCCTCGGGTCGTCGTCTGCGTGCCCTCGGGCATCACCGGCGTCGAGCGGCGCGCCGTCATCGAAGCCTCCTCCCAGGCGGGCGCCCGCCAGGTGCACATCATCGAGGAGCCCATGGCCGCGGCCATCGGCTCCGGCCTGCCGGTCCACGAGGCCACGGGCAACATGGTGGTGGACATCGGCGGCGGCACCACGGAGGTCGCGGTCATCTCCCTCGGCGGCATCGTCACCGCCCAGTCCATCCGCGTCGCGGGTGACGAACTGGACAACGCGATCATCCAGTACATCAAGAAGGAGTACAGCCTTCTGCTGGGTGAGCGGACGGCCGAACAGATCAAGATCACGATCGGTTCGGCGTACGACCTCGACTCCGACGAGCACACCGAAGTCCGCGGCCGGGACCTGGTGTCCGGGCTGCCCAAGACCGTCGTCATCTCCGCGGCGGAGGTGCGCAAGGCGATCGAGGAACCGGTCAACGCGATCGTCGACGCCGTCAAGACGACCCTGGACAAGTGCCCGCCGGAGCTGTCCGGCGACATCATGGACCGGGGCATCGTGCTGACCGGCGGCGGCGCCCTGCTGCGCGGCCTCGACGAGCGGCTGCGCCGGGAGACCGGCATGCCGATCCACATCGCCGAGGACCCGCTCGACAGCGTCGCGCTCGGTTCCGGCAAGTGCGTCGAGGAGTTCGAGGCGCTGCAGCAGGTGCTCGACGCGCAGCCGCGCCGATGACATGACACTCCGATTCCGCCGCATGAGACGTTCTGCTCTCGTGCGGCGGATCGTTGATATAGAGGCATAAGCTCCCCCAACGGACCCCCTTCGATTCGCGCATCGGCAACGGCGCTTTATCGGGGGTTCCCCGAATTCCTATAGAGGAAGGGCACGGCCGCCGCACGTGAGGGACACGAAAGAGAGCCGGCTGCTCCTGGTCCTGCTGATCGCCATCGCGTTCGCACTGATCACGGTGGACATCCGCGGAGGCCGGAACTCCCCGGTCGACGGAGCCCGGCAGGCCGCGGCAGCGGCCTTCGGCCCGATCGAGAACGGAATGTCCTCGGCGGTGGACCCGGTGGGCAACGCCGTCTCCGCCGTACGGGACTCCGGAGACCGCCATGACCGGCTCGCCGTCATGGAGAAGGAGAACGCGGCGCTCAAGGCCAAGCTGGGCAGCGACGACCGCACCCGCAGCCGCCTGAACCAGCTCGACAAGATGCTGAAGGTCGCGGGTCAGGGCCAGTACGGCATCAAGGGCGCCCAGGTCATCGCCATAGGAGCGGCCCAGGGCTTCTCCTGGACCATCACCATCGACGCGGGCGCCGACAACGGCATCAAGCGGGACATGACCGTACTGAACGGTGACGGCCTGGTCGGCCGCGTCACCACGGTCGGCCCCGACACCGCCACCGTGCTGCTCGCCAACGACCCCGACTTCACCGTCGGCACCCGGATGGAGGCGGGCGACGAACTCGGCTTCGCCTCCGGCCAGGGCGACCGCCCGCTGCGCGTCGAACTCCTCAACGGCAAGGCGGAGGTCAAGAAGGGCGACCGGCTCGTCACCTTCGGCTCCCAGGCCGACAAGCCGTTCGTGCCCGGCGTCCCGGTCGGCGTGGTCTCCCGCGTCGACCCCTCCGGCGGCGGCCTGACCCGCACGCTCTACGTCACCCCGTACGTCGGCTTCAGCAAGCTCGACATCGTCGGCGTGGTCGTGGCGGGACCGAAGAAGGACCCGCGCGACGAGGTCCTCCCGGCCAAGCCCAAGCCGGTCCCGACGCCCACGGTGACCGTCACCGTCACCCCGTCGGCGAACGGCTCCGCGCCGGACGGCACCGACACCGACGGCCAGCAGCAGTAGGAGCTGAACCCCCATGCGCCTCAACCGCGTCCTGCTCTCCACCGTGCTGGTGGTCGTCGCCCTGGTGATCCAGGTGAGTGTCCTGGCCCGCCTGCACCTGCCCGGCGCCGTGCCCGACCTGCTGCTGCTGACCGTCCTCGGCCTCGCCCTGGTGTACGGCCATGTCGGCGGCGCCCTGGTCGGCTTCGGCGCCGGACTGCTCGCGGACCTCGCCCCGCCCGCCGACCACGCGGCCGGCCGCTACGCCCTCGTGCTGTGCGTCATCGGCTACTTCGCCGGTCTGGTCAAGCCCGAGACCGGCCGGCTGAAGTCCGCGACCGGCCCGATGGCCGTCGTGGTCGCCGCCGCGATCGGCTCCACCCTGCTCTACGCGGGCGTCGGCGCCCTCGTCGGCGACACCGCCGCCCGCCATGTCGGCCTGCCCGGCCTGCTGTTCTCGGCCGCGCTGTACGACCTGCTGCTGGCCCCCTTCGTGGTGCCCGGCGTGATGTGGCTGGCCCGCCGCGCGGACAACGACCCGCTGGCCGAGTCCGGCCCCGCAGCCAAGGCCGGGAACATCTCCTCGGGCTGGCTCTCCTCCGGCACCGGGCTGCGCATCGGCTCCCAGCGGGGCTTCGGCGCGCTGAAGGCCAGGGCCCGCACCCGCTCCGCCCGCGTCGGCCGGATCAAGGGGGTCAAGCGGCTGTGATGACGCCCGAGTTCACCTGTCGTCCGTACGCGCACATCGTTTCCCGCGCTGAGAGGGGGAGTCAGCAGCAGTGACCGCCCACCCGTCGCCCGCCACCGCCCTTCCCATGAATGGGCTGCGCCCATGACCAATATCCCCGAGACCGGGCGGACCCCGCGGGTCCAGATCCGGCTGGTCGTCATCCAGATCCTCGTGCTCTCCCTGCTCGGCACCCTCGGCGGCCGGCTGTGGTACCTCCAGATCCGCGAGGGCGCCGCGTACCAGAAGGAGGCGTCCGGCAACCACGTCCAGCAGGTCGTGGACCCCGCCGTGCGCGGTGACATCCTGGACGCCCGCGGGATCCCGCTCGCGGACAACGAGACGCGGCTCGTCGTCTCCGCCTCCCGCACCGACCTGCTCAAGCAGAAGGACGACGGCAAGGGCGTCCTGGCCAAGCTCGCCGCCGTCCTCGGCCTGAAGGCGGAGGACGTGCAGCAGAAGGTCCGGCTGTGCGACGCCAAGACCCCCCAGCCCTGCTGGAACGGCTCGCCCTACCAGCCGATCCCGATCACCGACGAGGCCACGCCCAAGCAGGCCCTCCAGATCCGGGAGCGCGCCGAGGACTTCCCCGGCATCACCGCCGAGCCCGAGGCGGTCCGCCGGTACGGCGCGCCGGGCAAGGCCCACACCTCCCAGGTCCTCGGCTACCTCTCCCCGGTCACCGACGACGAGATCCAGCAGGCCAAGGACACCGACTCGCCCTACCTGCGCTCCGACATGGTCGGCCGTTCCGGTCTGGAGCGGCAGTACGACAAGGAGCTGCGCGGCAAGGCCGGCGTCACGCGGTACGAGGTGGACAACCTCGGCCGGGTCATCGGCAAGGCCCAGGCCGACCCGGCGGAGTCCGGCTCCAACCTGGTCACCAGCATCGACTCCCGCATCCAGCGGGTCACCGAGTTCGAGCTGGACAAGGCGATGAAGGTCGCCCGCCAGCAGTTCGACAGCATCACCGGCACCAACTACAAGGCGGACTCCGGTGCCGCCGTGGTGATGGAGGCCAAGACCGGCCGCATCGTCGCCATGACCTCGGCGCCCGACTACGACCCGAACGTCTGGGTCGGCGGCATCTCCGCCAAGGACTACAAGACGCTCACCGGCAAGAACTCCGACTACCCGCTGCTGAACCGGGCCATCCAGGGCCAGGCCGCACCGGGCTCGACCTTCAAGGTGGTCTCCACGGCCGCCGCGGTCGAGGCGGGCTACGACTTCAACGGCCGCTACCCCTGCACGAGTTCGTACTCGGTGGGCGGCCAGGTCTTCAAGAACTTCGAGGGCGAGAGCTTCGGCCCGATCCCGCTGGGCCGGGCGCTGGAGGTCTCCTGCGACACCGTCTTCTACTACCTCTCCGACCAGCAGTGGAAGAAGGACGGCGGGATCAACCCGAAGAAGGGTCAGCCCAAGGACTACTTCTACAAGGCCGCCCACCAGTTCGGCCTCGGCAAGGAGACCGGCGTCGACCTGCCCAACGAGGTCACCGGCCGCGTCCCGGACCGCCAGTGGAAGCTGGACTACTGGAAGGCCAACAAGGACGCCTGGTGCAAGTACGGCAAGAAGGACGGGTCGTACGTCGAGAAGATCGCCTACGAGAACTGCCTCGAAGGCAACAAGATGCGTGAGGGCGACTCGATCAACTACTCCATCGGCCAGGGCGACACCCTCGTCACGCCGATCCAGGAGGCGGTGATCTACGGCGCCGTCGCCAACGGCGGCACGATGTACCACCCGAGCATCGGCAAGGCGGTCATCAGCGCGGACGGCAAGTCGGTGCGCGAGCTGAAGCCGAGGCCCTCGGGCAAGCTGCCGGTCAGCAAGGCCACCCTCAAGGGCATGGACGACGCCTTCGCGGGCGTCATCACCCGGGGTACCGCCGCGTGGAAGTTCGGCGGCTGGCCGCAGGACAAGATCCCGCTGCACGGCAAGACCGGTACGGCGGAGGTCTACGGCAAGCAGACCACCTCGTGGCTCGCCACCTACTCCAAGGACTACACGGTGATCATGACGATCGCCCAGGCCGGTACGGGTTCCGGAGCCTCCGGTGAGGCCGTGCGCAACATCTACAGCGCGCTGTACGGCGTCCAGGGCGACGGCTCGATCGACAACAAGCGGGCGATGCTGCCGCATCCGCAGCAGACCCTCCCGAAGGTCCGTCCCGACGGCACGGTGGCCTCTCCGAAGGTCGCCGGCGACCCGGCCAAGGACGTCGAGAAGGCGCAGCAGGACAACACCAGCAACGGCGAGGACCAGCCCCCCGCCACCTCGCCCTCGCCCAACACCAACAGCAACACCCGCAGGCGGCCCCGCCGGAGGGGGAGCCGGAGGACGCGCACATGACCGGCAACACCTTCTCCGTCTCCGGCTACGGCCCCCAGCGGGCCGGCTGGACCAGGATCTTCGCCCGTGACTCGGCGGCCCGCCGGCTGGACTGGCCGATGTTGCTGGCGGCGCTCGCGCTGTCGATGATCGGCTCCCTGCTGGTGTTCTCGGCGACCCGCAACCGCACCGAGATCAACCAGGGCGACCCGTACTACTTCCTGATCCGGCACTTCATGAACACCGGCATCGGGCTCGCCCTGATGATCGGCACCCTGTGGCTGGGCCATCGCGGCCTGCGCAACGCGGTGCCGATCCTCTACGGCCTCTCGGTGGCCGGCATCCTCGCGGTGCTGACCCCGCTGGGCTCCACCGTCAACGGCGCCCACTCCTGGATCGTGTTCGGCGGCGGCTTCTCGGTCCAGCCCTCGGAGTTCGTGAAGATCACGATCATCCTGGGCATGGCGATGCTGCTGTCCGCGCGGGTCGACGCGGGCGACAAGGCGTACCCGGACCACCGCACGGTGCTCCAGGCGCTCGGGCTGGCGGCGGTGCCGATCCTGATCGTGCTGCTCATGCCCGACCTGGGGTCGGTCATGGTGATGGTGATCATCATCCTGGGCGTGCTGCTCGCCTCCGGCGCCTCCAACCGCTGGGTGTTCGGCCTGATCTCGGCCGGTGCCCTCGGTGCCCTCGCGGTGTGGCAGTTGCACATCCTGGACGACTACCAGATCAACCGGTTCGCGGCCTTCGCCAACCCGGAGCTGGACCCGGCGGGCGTCGGCTACAACACCAACCAGGCGCGCATCGCCATCGGCTCGGGCGGGCTGACCGGTTCCGGGCTGTTCCACGGTTCGCAGACCACGGGCCAGTTCGTGCCGGAGCAGCAGACCGACTTCGTCTTCACCGTCGCGGGTGAGGAACTCGGCTTCCTCGGGGCCGGCCTGATAATCCTCCTCCTCGGCGTCATCCTGTGGCGCGCCTGCCGCATCGCCCGCGACTCGACCGAGCTGTACGGCACCATCGTGGCCGCCGGCATCGTCGCCTGGTTCGCCTTCCAGGCGTTCGAGAACGTCGGCATGACGCTCGGCATCATGCCGGTCACCGGTCTCCCGCTGCCCTTCGTCTCCTACGGCGGGTCCTCGATGTTCGCGGTGTGGATCGCGGTGGGCCTGCTGCAGTCGATCAGAGTGCAGCGGCCGATGTCCGCGTGAGCCCGTAGCGCCGAGGGCCGGGAGCCTGTCTCCCGGCCCTCTCGCGTGTCCGGGGGCTGGTTGGGACGGCCGGCGCGTTCTAGATTCGGTTCATGGCGGACGTGAAGCGGGAGATCGAGCGGAAGTACGAGGTCGCGGACGGTGAGCCGCTTCCCGGGCTGGCCGGGGCCGGGGCGGTGACGGACGTCGTCGGCCGGGGCGTGGTCGAGCTGGACGCCGTCTACTACGACACCGCCGACGAGCGGCTGGGCGCCGCCTCGCTCACCCTGCGCCGCCGTACCGGGGGCGCGGACGCCGGATGGCATCTGAAGTTCCCGGTCGCCCCCGGTGTCCGGGACGAGATCCGGGCCCCGCTCTCGGACACCGTGCCGGAGGAGATCGCCGCGCTGGTCCGCTCACGCGTCCGGGGCGCCGAGCTGGTCCCCGTGGTCCGGCTGCGGTCCGCGCGCGACGTACGGCATCTGCTCGGCGCGGACGGGACCCTGCTGGCCGAGGCGAGCGTGGACACCGTCGACGCCGAGCGGCTCAACCGCGCGGGCGGCACGGCCCGGTGGACCGAGATCGAGGTGGAGCTGGCCGACGGCGCCGACCCGGCCGTGCTGGACGCCGTCGAGCAGCGGTTCGCCGAGGCGGGGGTGCGGCCGTCGAAGGCCGCCTCCAAGGTGGCCGAGGCGCTGCGCCGTACCGGCGGCTCCCGTGCCGGGGCGCCGGGGCGGGCGGCGGAGCCGGTGACGGCGGGGGACCACGTCCTCGCGTACCTACGCGAGCAGCGCGAGGCCATCCTCGCCCGGGACCCCGGCGTCCGCCGGGACCTGCCGGACTCCGTGCACCAGATGCGGGTCGCCACCCGCCGGCTCCGCTCCGCCCTCCGCAGCTACGGCTCGGTGCTGGACCGGAACGCCACCGACCCGGTGCAGGCCGAGCTGAAGTGGCTGGCCGGCGAGCTGGGGGTGGGCCGGGACCAGGAGGTGCTGGCGGAACGGCTGTCGGACGCGCTGGACGCCCTCCCGCCCGGCGAGGTCACCGGCCCGGTCCGCGAGCGCCTCGGTTCCTGGGCCGCCACCCGGCACGGCAGTACCCGGGGCCGGCTGCTCGGGGTGCTGGACTCCGCCCGTTATCTCGCCCTGCTGGACAGCCTCGACACCCTGCTCGCGGACCCGCCGCTGCGGCAGCGGGCGGCGCTGAAGCCGGGCAAGGTGCTCACCCGGGCGCTGAGCAAGGAGGGCGCCAAGCTGGCCCGGCTGGTGACGGCCGCGCTGGAGCTGCCGCCCGGCGAGGACCGCGACCACGCCCTGCACCAGGCCCGTAAGCGTGCCAAGCGCGCCCGGTACGCCGCCGAGGCGGCCGTCCCCGCGCTGGGCGGCTCCGCCCGCGCCCTGGCCCGCGCGGCGAAGAAGCTGACGAGTCTGCTCGGCGAGCACCAGGACAGCGTGCTGGCCCGGCACACCCTGCGCGAGCTGGCGGCGGTGGCGCACGCGGCGGGGGAGAGCGCGTTCACGTACGGGGTGCTGTACGAGCGGGAGGTGCGGGCGGCCCGGCGCACGGAGGAGAAGCTGCCCGGCACCTGGACGAAGGCCCGCTCGGCCTTCCCGCGCTGAGGCTCGGCGTACGGGGGAGGCGTCCGAACGGGTTAGGCTTGATGGTCACCCTTCCAGCCTCCGGCCGGGAGATGCCCTCCAGTCAGCTCACGAAGGTTATGCCGCGATGTCTGTCGACTCGGTCTTCCCGCAGCTCGAAGCCTTGCTCCCGCATGTGCAGAAGCCGATCCAGTACGTCGGCGGAGAACTGAACTCCACCGTCAAGCCCTGGGACGAGGCCGAGGTCCGCTGGGCGCTGATGTACCCGGACGCCTACGAGGTGGGTCTGCCCAACCAGGGCGTCATGATCCTCTACGAGGTGCTCAACGAGCAGCGGGGCGTCCTCGCCGAGCGCACGTACAGCGTGTGGCCGGACCTGGAGGCGCTGATGCGGGAGCACGGTGTCCCGCAGTTCACGGTGGACAGCCACCGCCCGGTGAAGGCGTTCGACGTGTTCGGCCTGAGCTTCTCCACCGAGCTGGGCTACACCAACATGCTCACCGCGCTGGAGCTGGCGGGCATCCCGCTGGAGTCCCGGGACCGTACGGTCGACGACCCGATCGTGCTGGCCGGCGGGCACGCGGCGTTCAACCCGGAGCCGATCGCGGACTTCATCGACGCGGCGATCATCGGTGACGGCGAGCAGGCCGTGCTGGACATGACGGAGATCATCCGCGGCTGGAAGGCGGAGGGCCGTCCCGGTGGCCGCGAGGAGGTCCTGCTCCGGCTGGCGAAGACGGGCGCGGTGTACATCCCGGCGTTCTACGACGTGGAGTACCTGCCCGATGGCCGGATCGGCCGTGTGGTCCCCAACCGTTCCGGTGTGCCGTGGCGCGTCTCCAAGCACACGGTGATGGACCTGGACGAGTGGCCGTACCCGAAGCAGCCGCTGGTGCCGCTCGCGGAGACGGTGCACGAGCGGATGTCGGTGGAGATCTTCCGCGGCTGCACGCGCGGCTGCCGGTTCTGCCAGGCGGGCATGATCACGCGCCCGGTGCGCGAGCGCTCGATCACCGGCATCGGCGACATGGTCGAGAAGGGTCTGAACGCGACCGGCTTCGAGGAGGTCGGCCTGCTGTCGCTGTCCTCGGCGGACCACTCCGAGATCGGGGAGATCGCCAAGGGCCTCGCCGACCGCTACACGGACGACAAGATCGGCCTCTCCCTCCCCTCCACCCGTGTCGACGCGTTCAACGTCGACCTTGCCAACGAGCTGACCCGCAACGGCCGTCGCTCGGGTCTCACCTTCGCCCCCGAGGGCGGCTCCGAGCGCATGCGCAAGGTCATCAACAAGATGGTCTCGGAGGAGGACCTGATCCGCACGGTCGCCACCGCGTACGGCAACGGCTGGCGTCAGGTGAAGCTGTACTTCATGTGCGGCCTGCCCACCGAGACGGACGACGACGTCCTGCAGATCGCCGACATGGCGACCCACGTCATCCAGAAGGGCCGCGAGGTCTCCGGCTCGGGCGACATCCGCTGCACGGTCTCCATCGGCGGGTTCGTGCCCAAGCCGCACACCCCGTTCCAGTGGGCCCCGCAGCTCTCCGCCGAGGAGACCGACGCGCGCCTGCAGAAGCTCCGCGACAAGATCCGGGGCGACAAGAAGTACGGCCGCTCCATCGGTTTCCGCTATCACGACGGCAAGCCCGGCATCGTCGAGGGCCTGCTCTCGCGCGGCGACCGTCGGGTGGGCGCGGTCATCCGCGCGGTCTACGAGGACGGCGGCCGCTTCGACGGCTGGCGCGAGCACTTCTCCTACGACCGCTGGATGGGCTGCGCGGACAAGGCGCTGGCCGAGTTCGGCGTCGACGTCGACTGGTACACCACCCGCGAGCGCTCCTACGAGGAGGTGCTCCCCTGGGACCACCTCGACTCCGGTCTCGACAAGGACTGGCTCTGGGAGGACTGGCAGGACGCCCTCGACGAGACCGAGGTCGAGGACTGCCGCTGGACCCCCTGCTTCGACTGCGGCGTCTGCCCCCAGATGGACACCCACATCCAGATCGGCCCGACGGGCCAGAAGCTCCTGCCCCTGGCCGTGAAGAACGCCGCCCCGGCACCGGGCGGCCACTCCCACTGAGTGCGGACGCGACGAAGGGCCCACCGGATGTTCCGGTGGGCCCTTCGTCGTGGCTGCGGCGGCGTCAGGCGGCCGGGGCGTACTTCGGGTTGGGGCCGTACTCGTTGACCTCCGGCTTGCCCTCGGAGACGAAGAAGACGAGCAGGACGATGGCGCCGATGAACGGGATCAGCGCGATCAGGAGCCACCAGCCGGTGCGGCCCGTGTCGTGCAGGCGGCGCACCCCGACGGCGAGGGAGGGCAGCAGGACCGCCAGGGCGTAGAGACCGGCGAGGAAGTTGATGTCCAGCGCGTTGTCCAGGATCGTCAGCACGATGCTGATGATCACGCTGAACAGCGTGAACATCCAGTACTCCTTGCGCCGCGCGCGCCCGCTGAACACGGCGTACTTCTTGAGCACGTCCACGTACCAGTTCATTTGTCGTCCCCCCAGGGAAGTGCGTGATTGGCCTCCCATGGAACCAGTGGCACTGGCTGGAATCCATAGCTTTGACGTGGTCGGATCAAGGCGTTACAGGGCCGCAGCCGTACGGTGATCAAACCCGGTCGTCACACCGTGCCGGCGGTGGCGAGCCGGGCGTCCAGCCAGTCGAAGACCCGCTCCTCGAACAGCGCCCGCCCCAGCGGCTCGCAGTGCAGATGCGCCCCCTCCTCCTCGGTGAAGCGCACCAGTTCGCGGGGGCAGGACAGCGCGTCGTACAGCTGCTCCGAAGCGCCGGGCCAGAAGTGCTCGCCCTCCGGGTCGGTGATCAGCAGCGGGGTGGTGATGTGGTCCACGACCCGGGTCAGCTCGTGCCGGGACACCTCGGTCAGCAGGTCGTACCGCGAGACCTCGCACAGCAGGTCGTAGGGCGTCTCGACCCCGTACGGCTTGGCCCGCCAGCGCCACGTCGCGGCCAGCGCCGGGTTCTGCTCCAGCGCCTCCCCGATGATCGCGTCGAACGCGTCCCGGTCCCCGCACTCCCACAGCTCGCGCAGATCCGGCCCGAGGTGCTGCCACCAGCTCTCCGCGACCCGCACCACCCCCGGATCGGCCACCGCAGCCGCGAGCCGGTGCTCGAAGGCCAGCGCGCGCGGCACCCAGTACCCGCCCTGGCTGATCCCCGCCAGCGCGATCCGGCGCGGGTCGACGTCGACACGGGCGAGGAGGAAGTCCACGACCGGGGTGATGACGTTCTCCCAGTCCGGCCGGAAAGTGACCCCCCGCTCGAAGAGCATCGACTGCTGTCCGGGCCCGTCGAAGAGCAGGACGCGGTACCCCCGCTCCACCGCCGGGGCGCCGAGCATCGTCCAGGCCGCGCTGAGCGGACCGTCGCTGCCGTTGTTGGCGATCAGCGTCGGCAGCGGCTCGTCCGTGCCGGGCGGACTGATCAGATAGCCGGGGAGCGTGGTGTCCTCGTACGGGATCGACACCGGCTCGGCGGGCGGGTCCAGGGCCAGCAGGAAGCGGTCGAGGCAGGCCCGGTGCTCGGTGAACGCCTCCGCCGCCCGTTTCTCCGCGTCCGGCACCGCGTCCACGCCCACCATCGCGGTGCCCAGATAGCCGGCCGCGCGCAGCCAGCCCTCACGGGCGCTCACCGGATGACCGGCCGCCGCGCACTCCTCCGCCTCCATCCGGACGCGGCGGCCCAGGTCCAGCCAGGCGTCGAACCACGCCTGCCCGTCCCCGTCCGCCACCGAAGCGGCGGTGCTGAGCACTTCTCCCGCGTCGGCTCCCCGCCGCCACACCGAACCGAGGGCGAGCAGGATCTCGAAGTTGAACTGGTCGTTCTCGCTGAAGCGATACGTCATGACGGCTCCCGGACACGCCGAGCGAACCCCTGGGTGGTCCGGACCGCACCTCCCACCGTAAGCGCGCGCCCGCCACCGCGCACCACGGGCGGGTGGCGTGCGGGCGGGGGAGTGCGGCGCGACGATGGAAGGGGGGGGCGGGCCGCGACATCCCACGACGGCACACCTCAGGAGAGGACGTCCTCATGGTCGAGCAGGCGACCACGGAACAGACCACGCGCGAGAAGAAGAAGCCGCTCGGCACCGCCAGTGTGTTCCTCTCCTTCGCCCCCTGGATCATCTTCGGTGTGGTGGCCAGCCCCAGCACCTGGGAGTACGCGGCCCTCGCCGCCCTGATCGCGGCCATCGTGCTGTCCTCGCAGGACCTGATGCACGGAAAGATCCGCATCCTCGACGCGGCCGGCATCGTGTTCTTCGCCGTCCTGTCCGTCCTCGCCCTCGCCCTGAGCCGCTCGGACCTGCTCTGGCTGGAGACCTACGCCCAGGTCATCTCCAACGGCCTGGTGGCCGTCGTCGCCTTCGCCTCGCTGCTGTACGACCCGTTCACCGCCCAGTACGCCCGCGAGGCGACCCCGCGCCAGTACTGGGACTCGCCCGTGTTCCGGCACATCAACCGGGTCCTCACCACGTACTGGGGCGTCACCTTCGCCATCATGACGGCCTCCACCTGGCTCGCCATCCACTTCCCCCGCCAGGACGACTGGTTCAACTGGGTCATCCCGGTCGTGCTGCTGGTCGGCGCGGTGAAGTTCACCCAGCGCTACCCGGAGGCGTACAAGTCCCGGGCGGTTCCCGCGACCTGAAAAGGCATCCAAAAGGGGGTCGGCGGCGTCCATGAGGGTATGGACCTCGACAAGCCGCCCGCACCACAGCCCCCGGAGGGCTGCCTCGTCGTCGCCCTCCGGCTGCCCGTCCGGATCGTCGTACTGGTGCTCGTGGTGCCGGTGCGGCTCGTCTGGGACGCGCTGGTGGCGGCCGGACGGTTCCTGCACGCCACCGTCCTGCGGCCCCTCGGCCGCGCGCTGCTCTGGATCTGCCGGGCCCTGTTCGTCTGGCCCTTCGTGGCCCTGTGGCGCTGGGTACTGGTCCCGGTCGGCACCGCGCTGCGGTGGCTCGGGCACGTCCTGGTCGTCGCGCCGCTGACCTGGGCGTACGTCCATCTCCTGACCCCCCTCGGCCACGCGCTGCGCTGGGCCGCGCGGGGGGTGTTCACCTTCCTCCTGGCACCGGTCGGCCGGGGCCTGGCCTGGCTCGCGCGGGGGATCGGCGCGCTGCTGGCCGCCGTGGGGCTCGGGCTGTTCACGGGCGCCGCCTGGCTCGTCCGGTACCTGCTCGTCGTCCCCGCCCGCCGGCTGTACGTCCAGGTGCTGAGCCCGGCCGGGCGGGCGCTGCTGTGGCTGGCCGAGGCGCTGGTCGCGGGGGCCGGGGCGGTCCTGTACTGGACGGCGCGCGTCCTGTTCGTGCTGCCGGCGCTCGCCCTGTGGCGCTGGGTGCTGGCCCCCGTGGGCCGGGTGCTGGCCGTGGTCGCGCGGGAGGTCGCCGACGCGCTCGGGCACGCCTGGCGGATCGCCGGGCACCTCTCCCGGGTGGTGGGCCGCGCCCTCGGGACCCTCTTCCGGTGGATCTTCGTGGAGCCCGCCCGCTGGGTGTACCGGACCGTCCTCACCCCGGTCGGGCACGTCGTACGGGACGTGGTGCTCCGGCCCGCCGCACGGGCCGCGCGCGAGGTGGGGCGGGTCACCCGGCTGACCCTCGCCGCCGCCCGCGACACCCTGCGCGAGACCCGCCGGGAGGTGCGCCGGGCCCTCTTCGGGGAACCCGGGCAGGGGGTCGCGGTGGACCGGCGGGAACCTCCGGTGCGCGATCCACGTACTCTTGGTAGCAGTACGACCGTTCTCACGAAGGACTAGGACACTGGGCAAGCGACAGCCCGAAGGCCCGCCGCCCGCACCCGCGGTGCAGCGCATCCGACTGCGCTACACCAAGCGCGGCCGCCTCCGGTTCACCAGCCACCGTGACTTCCAGCGCGCCTTCGAGCGCGCGTTGCGCCGCGCCGACGTACCCATGGCGTACTCGGCGGGGTTCACGCCGCACCCGAAGGTGTCGTACGCCAATGCCGCACCCACCGGCACGGGCAGTGAGGCGGAGTACCTGGAGATCGCGCTGACCGCACCGCGCGATCCCGGCACCCTGCGCGCCCTGCTCGACGAGTCGATGCCCGCCGGGCTCGACATCGTCGACGCCGTGGAGGGCCGCACCTCGGGCCTCGCCGACCGGCTCACCGCCTCCGTGTGGGAGCTGCGGCTGGACGGCGTGACCACCGAGGACGCCAGGGCCGCCACCGAGGCGTTCATGGCGGCGGAGACGGTCGAGGTGCAGCGGATGGCCAAGAACGGCATCCGTACCTTCGACGCCCGCGCCGCCGTCGCGACCCTGGAAACGCGGGACGAGCCGGCTGATAGGCCCAGCGACCGGCCCTGTGCGATACTGCGCCTGGTTGTTCGGCACGTGACGCCTGCCGTACGACCCGACGACGTCCTGTCCGGTCTTCGCGCCGTGGCCGACCTGGCGCCGCCGGTCCCCGCAGCGGTGACCAGGCTGGCGCAGGGGCTGTTCGATGAAGAGACCGGCACGGTGACCGACCCGCTCGCGCCCGACCGCGAGGCAGCCACGGCCCCGAAGGCCGAACCCGCTGCCGCCGCGACGGCGCCGGCGCCGGAAGGTCCCGCGTAGGACGCACGCCGTAGCGCCGCCCTCTGATCCGGGAGCCACCTGGATCGGGCAGCGCACCGACCAGAAGACTTTCGCCAGGCCGTACCGACAAGGCGTACGGAACCGGCGAGACAGGACACAGAGTGCTCCCGTGAGGCGCCCGCGCCCCGGACGGCGGCCACCGCGCATCGCGCGGGCCGCGGACGTCAGCGGTGGCCGGCTCTCCCCGGAGATCCGGCCCCGGACCAGGCGCGGCGACCCGGGAGCTCCGACGGGAGAAATGCCCGCATGCTCGAACCGACCGAGCCCAACGAGGGCTCCGAACCGAACACCCCGAGCGACACGCTGCCCCCGCGCAGGCGTCGCCGGGCCGCGTCCCGCCCGGCGGGTGCGCCCGCCGCCGGCAGCGGCACCGAGACCACCGCGCAGCCCGAGGCCACCGCCCCGGCAGCGCAATCCGGGACTTCAGGGGCCACCGAGCCCCCCGCCGAGACGGCACCGCGCCCGCGCCGCCGCAGCACCCGCCGCGCCTCCGCGCCCGCCGGGACCCCGACGGCCGCCGAGGCCGCCACCGTCACCGAGCCGGCCGTACCGGCCGCGTCCGCCGACGAACAGGCCGACGCCGCCGCCGAGACCACCGCACCCGCGCCGCGCCGCACCCGCCGCAGGGCCTCCGCGCCCGCCGGGGCGCCCACGCAGGTCACCGCCGAGGACAACAAGGCCGAGGAGGCCGACGTGGCCCAGGACACCGAGGACAACAAGGCCGCCGAGCCGGCCGAGTCCGCCACCGAGACCCCCGCCGCGCGCCCGCGCCGCCGTGCCACCCGGCGCGCCTCCGCCCCGGCCGGCGCGCCGAAGGCCGCCGAGGCGTCCGAGGCGTCCGAGACGGAGAAGCCCGCCGAGCCGGCGCCGGCCGCCGAGACGGAGACGGAGACGGAGACCGAGGTTCCGGCCGCGCGTCCGCGCCGTCGGGCCACCCGCCGTGCCTCCGCGCCGGCCGCCGAGGCCGCTGTCGCCGAGACCCCCGCCGCCCAGGCCGAGCCCGAGGCCGAGCCGGCCCCGGCCGCCGAGCCCGAGGCCGCTCCGGCCGGTCGTACGCGCCGTCGCGCGACCCGTCGTGTCTCCACGCCCACCGAGACCCCGCCCACCGAGACCCCGGCCGCCGAGACCCCGGCCGTCGAGACCCCGGCCGTCGAGGCGCCCGCCGCTGAGGCCGAGGCCCAGCCGGCCGCCGAGCCGGTCGCCGAGACCGAGGCCGCCCCCGGCCGTGCCCGCCGTCGCGCCACCCGCCGGGCCTCCGCGCCCGCCGGTGCCCCGGCCGCCGCCGAGGAGAAGGCCGAGGCGAAGGCCGAGGACAAGCCCGCGGACAAGCCCGCGGACAAGCCCCGGGCCGCCGAGCCCGAGCCGCGCCCCGCCCGCAAGGCGACGCAGTCCGAGCCGGCCGAGCCCGAGGGCCGCCGCCGTCGCCGCTCCGTGCGCCAGGCCGCGGGCGGGTTCTCCGCGCCCGCCCCCGCCGAGGGCGACGCCCCCCGCCGTACCGCCCGGCCCGCCGTGGCCACCTTCCAGGCGCCGGTCTTCACCGAGCCCAGGTTCCAGACCCCGCAGCGCGCCGCCGCCGAGGCCGCGGCCCAAGCCGCCGGTGTCCGGGAGCCGGAGCAGGCGGAGGAGACCGAGCAGGCCGAGCAGGTCGAGAAGGCCGTGGCGGCCACCCCCGCCCCCGAGGCCGCTGCCACCGACGAGCGTGACAACGGTCGCCGTCGCCGTCGCCGCCGTGGCGCCCCCGCCGAGGAGACCCGCGCGGTCGAGGAGAAGCCGGAGCCCGTCGAGGAGCCCGTCGAGGACGAGGGCGACGACTCCGACGACGCCGAGGGCTCGGACGACTCCGGTTCGCGCCGCCGTCGCCGCCGGGGCGGCCGTCGCCGCCGCCGTGGCGACGCCTACGACGGTGACGACAACGGCGAGAACTCCGACGACGCCGAGTCCGGCGAGCTGGCCGCCGAGCAGGCGGAGCAGGACGCCGAGGACACCGCCGAGCAGGAGGAAGAGGACGCCGAGGACACCGACGACGCCCGGGGCGAGGAGTCCGGTGGCTCCAGCTCCAGCCGTCGCCGCCGGCGCCGTCGCCGTCGCGCCGGGGACTCCGGTGGCGACGCCGAGCCGGCGTCCGGGGACGACCCCGAGCGCACCGTCGTCAAGGTCCGCGAGCCCCGCAAGGCCGCCGAGCCGTCCGACGAGGTCCAGTCCATCAAGGGCTCGACCCGCCTGGAGGCCAAGAAGCAGCGCCGCCGCGAGGGCCGCGAGCAGGGCCGCCGCCGCGTGCCGATCATCACGGAGGCCGAGTTCCTGGCCCGCCGCGAGGCCGTCGAGCGGGTGATGGTCGTGCGCCAGCACGGCGAGCGTACCCAGATCGGCGTCCTGGAGGACGGCGTGCTCGTCGAGCACTACGTCAACAAGGAGCAGGCCACCTCGTACGTCGGCAACGTCTACCTGGGCAAGGTCCAGAACGTGCTGCCGTCCATGGAGGCCGCCTTCATCGACATCGGCAAGGGCCGCAACGCCGTGCTGTACGCCGGTGAGGTCAACTTCGAGGCGCTCGGCATGGCCAACGGGCCGCGCCGCATCGAGTCCGCCCTCAAGTCCGGCCAGCCGGTCCTGGTCCAGGTGACCAAGGACCCGATCGGCCACAAGGGCGCCCGCCTCACCAGCCAGGTCTCGCTGCCGGGCCGCTACCTCGTGTACGTCCCCGAGGGCTCGATGACCGGCATCAGCCGCAAGCTGCCCGACACCGAGCGGGCCCGGCTGAAGACCATCCTCAAGAAGATCGTCCCCGAGGACGCGGGCGTCATCGTGCGCACCGCCGCCGAGGGCGCGAGCGAGGACGAGCTGCGCCGTGACGTCGAGCGGCTCCAGGCGCAGTGGGAGGAGATCAAGAAGAAGGCGAAGACGGGCAACGCCCCGGCGCTGCTGTACGGCGAGCCGGACATGACCGTCCGCGTCGTCCGCGACATCTTCAACGAGGACTTCTCCAAGGTCATCGTCAGCGGTGACGAGGCGTGGTCGACCATCCACGGCTACGTCTCCCACGTCGCCCCCGACCTCACCGACCGGCTCCAGAAGTGGACCGGTGAGGCCGACGTCTTCGCCACCTACCGGATCGACGAGCAGCTCGCCAAGGCGCTGGACCGCAAGGTCTGGCTGCCCAGCGGCGGTTCGCTGGTGATCGACCGGACCGAGGCGATGGTCGTGGTCGACGTCAACACCGGCAAGTTCACCGGCCAGGGCGGCAACCTGGAGGAGACGGTCACCAGGAACAACCTGGAGGCGGCCGAGGAGATCGTGCGCCAGCTCCGGCTGCGCGACCTCGGCGGCATCATCGTCATCGACTTCATCGACATGGTGCTGGAGTCCAACCGGGACCTGGTGCTGCGCCGTCTGCTGGAGTGCCTGGGCCGGGACCGGACCAAGCACCAGGTGGCCGAGGTGACCTCGCTGGGCCTGGTGCAGATGACCCGTAAGCGGGTCGGCCAGGGCCTGCTGGAGTCCTTCTCCGAGAACTGCGTCCACTGCAACGGCCGCGGTGTCATCGTGCACATGGAGCAGCCCACCTCCGTCGGAGGCGGCGGTGGCGGCAAGCGCAAGAAGCGCGGCCGCGGCGACGGCCAGGGCCACGAGCACGAGAGTGCCGCGCCGGTGGAGACCGAGACGGTCGCCGAGGTGACCGCCGAGGCCGCCGAGCCGGTCGCGCTGCCCGAGCCGGACTTCACCCCGGACGAGGAGCTGTACAGCTCCGTCGCCGAGGCGGAGGCCGCCGCCGGACGCGGGCGTTCGCGCCGCAAGGCCGGCCGCCGTGCCTCGGCCCCGGCCGGTGCGCCCAAGGAGGGCAGCCGCCGTTCCACCGAGCGGGCCGAGCGGTTCGAGCGGGCCGCCGAGGAGGCGCCGACCGCCGCGTCGGTGACCGCCGAGGAGACCGCCGCCGCCCCGGTGCTGCCGGAGCCGGCCACCGAGGCGCACGCCGAGCCGATGGCCGCCGAGGACCCGGTCGTCGCGCCGGAGCCCGCCGCCGAGGAGGCCGCGCCCAAGGGCCGCGCCCGTCGCCGGGTCACCCGCAAGGTGTCCGCGCCCGCCGGTTCGCCGGCCGGGGCCGAGGCCGCCGTGGTGACCGTCGCGGAGTCCGCGCCGGTGGCCGAGCCGGAGCAGCTGCCGGAGGCCGCCCCGGCGGCCGAGGAGAGCGCCGCCCCGGCCCGTCCGCGCCGCCGCGCGGTGCGCAAGGCCACCGCGCCGACCGCGTCGGAGGAGACGGCCGTGCTGGTCGTCCCGTCGTCCGCGCCGGAGCCGGCCGCCACCGAGGAGCCCGCCACCGAGGAGCCCGCCGCCGAGGCGGAGTCCGAGGAGGCCGCGCCCGCCAAGAAGACCGCCCGCAAGGCGGCCAAGAAGGCACCGGCGAAGAAGACGGCCGCGAAGAAGACCACGGCCGCCAAGAAGACGACGGCCGCGAAGAAGACGGCCGCCAAGACGACGACGGCGAAGAAGACGACGGCCAAGAAGGCGGCCACCAAGACCGCCAAGACGGCCGCCAAGTCGACGGCGAGGAAGACCGCCAAGGTCTCCGCGCCGGACGACGAGAGCTGAACCGGACACCCCTCGTGTGGTCCTGTCGTTCGCGACAGGGCCACACGGCTTTACCCCCCCACCCCGCGAACCGGGGATGTCACCCCGGGCACCGGGGAAGTTAAGGAGAACCCGCGATGATAGGTCTCGTGCTGGCGGCCGGCGCCGGACGGCGTCTGCGCCCCTACACCGACACCCTCCCCAAGGCGCTGGTGCCGGTGGGCCCGGAGGGCGACGAGGAGTCGCTGACGGTGCTGGACCTGACGCTGGGGAACTTCGCGGAGGTCGGCCTGACCGAGGTCGGTGTCATCGTCGGCTACCGCAAGGAGGCCGTCTACGACCGCAAGGCCGCGCTGGAGGCCAAGTACGGCCTGAAGATCACGCTGATCGACAACGACAAGGCCGAGGAGTGGAACAACGCCTACTCCCTGTGGTGCGGCCGGGACGCCCTCAAGGACGGCGTGATCCTCGCCAACGGCGACACCGTGCACCCGGTCTCCGTCGAGAAGACCCTGCTCGCGGCCCGTGGCGACGGCAAGAGGATCATCCTCGCGCTGGACACCGTGAAGTCCCTGGCGGACGAGGAGATGAAGGTCGTCGTGGACCCCGACAAGGGCGTCCAGAAGATCACCAAGCTGATGGACCCGGCCGAGGCGACCGGTGAGTACATCGGCGTGACCCTCATCGAGGGCGACGCGGCCGAGGAGCTGGCCGACGCGCTGCGCGCCACCTTCGAGCGCGACCCGCAGCTGTACTACGAGGACGGTTACCAGGAGCTGGTGAACCGCGGCTTCAAGATCGACGTCCAGCCCATCGGCGACGTCTCCTGGGTCGAGATCGACAACCACGACGACCTCGCCAAGGGACGGAAGATCGCGTGCCGATACTGACCCGGCTCATCCCCTCGCCGGTCGTCGTCGACATCCGCCCGGGTGCCCTCGCCGACCTGGCGAGCATCCTCGCCGACCAGCGCATCTCGCACTCCGGCCGCCTCGCCGTCGCCGTCAGCGGCGGCTCGGGCGCCCGGCTGCGCGAGCGGGTCGCCCCGCAGCTGCCGGGCGCCACCTGGTACGAGGTCGGTGGAGGCACGCTGGACGACGCGGTGCGACTGGCCGACGAGATGAAGTCCGGCCGGTACGACGCCGTGGTCGGGCTCGGTGGCGGGAAGGTCATCGACTGCGCCAAGTACGCGGCGGCCCGTATCGGCCTGCCGCTGGTCGCGGTCGCCACCAACCTGTCCCACGACGGCATCTGCTCGCCGGTGTCCATCCTGGACAACGACGCGGGCCGGGGCTCGTACGGCGTGCCCACGCCCATCGCGCTGCTGATCGACACCGACATCATCCGCGAGACCCCGGTGCGCTTCGTGCGCTCCGGCATCGGGGACGCGGTGTCGAACATCTCGGCCGTCGCGGACTGGGAGCTGGCCAACCGGGTCAACGGCGAGAAGATCGACGGTCTCGCCGCCGCCATGGCCCGCCAGGCGGGCGAGGCGGTGCTCCGGCACCCCGGCGGCTGCGGCGACGACGCGTTCCTCGCGGTGCTCGCCGAGGGCCTGGTGCTGTCCGGCATCGCGATGTCGATCGCCGGCCACACCCGCCCGTCCTCCGGCGCCTGTCACGAGATCAGCCACGCGCTCGACCTGCTCTACCCCCAGCGGGCCGCCAGCCACGGCGAGCAGGTGGGCCTCGGCGCCGCCTTCGCCATGCATCTGCGCGGCGACCACGAGGGCTCGTTCCTCATGGCCGCCTCGCTGCGCCGGCACGGGCTGCCGGTGCTGGCCGAGGAGATCGGGTTCGACGTGGACGAGTTCGTCCGGGCCGTGGAGTTCGCGCCGGAGACCCGTCCCGGCCGGTACACGATCCTGGAGCACCTGGACCTCGCCCCGGACCGGATCCGGCAGGCGTACGCCGACTACACGGCGTCGCTGGAGCGCTGAGGCCGGGCTGCTCGGGGCCCGGTTTGACCCGTCCGGGACGCCCCCCGTACTCTTGACCGTCGGCGTGTCATTTGAACATGCCACATCCCCGTAAACCTTCTCCTCCCGGTCGCCTGGGTGCGGTCGGGAGAGGTCGTTCATGGTGTTCTGCCGGTCCGGCTGGCCTGCGGGGGTGCCGTCCTTCGAGCGAAAGCGAGATTCGCGTGTACGCCATCGTGCGCAGCGGCGGTCGTCAGCACAAGGTTGCTGTCGGCGAGATCGTTGAGGTTGACAAGATTTCCACGGCCAATGTCGGTGACACGGTCGAGCTCTCGACCCTGCTCGTCGTCGACGGTGACTCCGTGACCAGCGACCCGTGGGTGCTGGCCGGCATCAAGGTCCAGGCCGAGGTCGTGGACCACCACAAGGGCCAGAAGATCGACATTCTGCGCTACAAGAACAAGACCGGCTACCGCCGTCGTCAGGGCCACCGCCAGCAGTACACGGCGATCAAGGTCACTGAGATCCCCGCGGCTGCGAAGTAAGGGACTGAGAACACATGGCACACAAGAAGGGCGCATCGTCCACCCGGAACGGTCGCGACTCCAATGCCCAGCGGCTCGGCGTGAAGCGCTTCGGCGGTCAGGTCGTCAGCGCTGGTGAGATCCTCATCCGTCAGCGCGGCACCCACTTCCACCCCGGCGCCGGCGTCGGCCGTGGCGGCGACGACACGCTGTTCGCGCTGCTGCCCGGCGCGGTGGAGTTCGGTACCCACCGCGGCCGCAAGGTCGTGAACATCGTTCCGGTCGCCTGAATCCCCGATTCACGGCCGCGAGCGTAAAAGCTGCGCGAGGCGGACCTCACTTCCCGGTCGGGAAGGCGGGTCCGCCTTTCGCGTGTTGACATAGGTATTACCCGTACTTTTCTGGAGGCACCGAACCATGACCACCTTCGTGGACCGCGTCGAACTGCATGTCGCCGCGGGTAACGGAGGCCACGGCTGTGCCTCCGTCCACCGTGAGAAGTTCAAGCCGCTGGGCGGTCCCGACGGCGGCAACGGCGGGCGGGGCGGCGACGTCATCCTGACCGTCGACCAGTCCGTGACCACGCTGCTCGACTACCACCACTCCCCGCACCGCAAGGCCACCAACGGCAAGCCCGGCGAGGGCGGCAACCGCTCCGGCAAGGAGGGCCAGGACCTGGTCCTCCCCGTTCCCGACGGCACGGTCGTCCTGGACAAGGCCGGCAACGTCCTGGCCGACCTCATCGGCCACGGCACCTCCTACGTCGCCGCACAGGGCGGCCGGGGCGGCCTCGGCAACGCGGCGCTCGCCAGCGCCCGCCGCAAGGCCCCCGGCTTCGCGCTGCTCGGCGAGCCCGGCGACCTCCACGACGTCGTGCTGGAGCTGAAGACCGTCGCCGACGTGGCCCTGGTCGGCTACCCGAGCGCGGGCAAGTCCTCGCTGATCTCGGTGCTCAGCGCCGCCAAGCCGAAGATCGCGGACTACCCCTTCACCACCCTGGTCCCCAACCTCGGTGTGGTGACCGCCGGTTCGACCGTCTACACCATCGCCGACGTGCCCGGTCTCATCCCCGGCGCCAGCCAGGGCAAGGGCCTGGGCCTGGAGTTCCTGCGCCACGTCGAGCGCTGCTCGGTGCTGGTGCACGTGCTGGACACCGCCACGCTGGAGTCCGACCGCGACCCGCTCTCCGACCTCGACATCATCGAGGAGGAGCTGCGGCAGTACGGCGGTCTCGACGACCGGCCCCGCATCGTCGTCCTCAACAAGATCGACGTGCCCGACGGCAAGGACCTCGCCGAGATGGTCCGCCCCGACCTGGAGGCCCGTGGCTACAAGGTCTTCGAGGTGTCGGCGGTGGCCCACACCGGGCTGCGCGAGCTGACGTTCGCCCTCGGTGACCTGGTCGGCCAGGCGCGTGCCGCCAAGCCGGTGGAGGAGGCGACGCGGATCGTCATCCGGCCCAAGGCCGTGGACGACGCGGGCTTCACCGTCAGCCGCGAGGAGCTGGAGGGCGAGCCGGTCTACCGGGTGCGCGGCGAGAAGCCGGAGCGCTGGGTGCGCCAGACCGACTTCAACAACGACGAGGCCGTCGGCTACCTCGCCGACCGCCTCAACCGCCTCGGCGTCGAGGACCGGCTGACGAAGGCGGGCGCCCGCGCGGGCGACGCCGTCGCCATCGGCCCCGAGGAGAACGCGGTCGTCTTCGACTGGGAGCCCACCGTCACCGCCGGCGCCGAGATGCTCGGCCGCCGCGGCGAGGACCACCGCTTCGAGGAGGAGCGCCCGGCCGCCCAGCGCCGCCGGGACCGCCAGGCGGAACGCGACGACGCGCAGAAGGAGTTCGACGACTTCGAGCCCTTCTAGGACGCGGATGTCAGCCACCCGGGCCGGGACCGCGGTACCCGGAAACCCTCTTTGAACAGGGTTTCCGGGCACAGCGCCCGGCCTTCGCCGTACCCGCGACCGGGAGGTGTGACCGACATATGACCTCTTGGCGAGTAACCTTTTACCGCTTCTCCCCGTCTAGTCACCTGACTTGGAACATGGGAGGCGCTTTGGCGCCATGGGGGAAGAACACACAGTGAAGATCGCATTCCTGGTCCGCGACCTCTGCCATATGGGCGGGGTGGTGAGCGCGACCCAGAACCTCGCGGGGGCCCTCGCCGAGAGGCACGAGGTCGAGATCGTCGCGCTGCGCAAGGTCCGTGACGAGTCGTACTTCCCGCTGGACCCGCAGGTGACGGTACGGTCCCTGACCGACCTGCGGCCGTACTCGCCCGTCTCGGACGTGGACGATCCGCTGGCCGACCGGTTCACGCTGGTCTACCCGCCGAACACCGGGGTGCAGAAGCCGGTGGTCAGCCGGCTGGCCGAGAAGCGGCTGCTGGAGTACCTCGCCACCACCGACGCCGACGTGGTGGTCAGCTCCAACCCGCGCATCACCGTGCTGCTGGCGCACGCCCAGGGTGACTTCCTGCGGGTCGCCCAGGAGCACTCGATGCCGCTGATCTACGCCGACGACATGAAGAAGAAGCTGTTCCCGGCCTACCTCCACTTGGACGCGCTGACCGCGCTCACCCCCGAGGAGGCCGACAGCATCGCCGGGCAGGTGCCCGGCGTCCGCGACCGGCTCGCGGTGATGCCCAACTGCGTGCCGGCCGCGCCGGTCCGCTCGCGCGGCACCGGCAAGATGGTGATCTCCGCCGGGCATCTCACCGACAACAAGAACCACCTGCTGCTCGTCGAGGCGTTCGCCCAGGTGCACGCCGAGGCCCCGGACTGGACGCTGCGGATCTACGGCAGCGGCGCCGAGAAGGCCCGGCTGCGCGCCCGTATCCATGAACTCGGGCTGTCCAACCACGTGTTGCTGATGGGGCCGGCCGCGCCGGTGACGCCCGAGTTCGGCAAGGGCTCGCTGTTCGTGCTGCCCTCCAAGCGGGAGGCGTTCGGCAACGTCCTCGTGGAGGCCATGGCGGCGGGGCTGCCCGTCGTCAGCACCGACGCCGACCACGGCCCGCGCAACGTCCTCACCGACGGCGAGGACGGCCTGATCGTGCCGTGCGGCGACGTGGACGCCATGGCGTCGGCCGTCCTGCGGCTGGTACGGGACGACGAGCTGCGGCGGAAGATGGCCGAGGCCGCGGTGCGCGGCGCCGAGCGGTTCCAGGAGACGGCGAGCCGCGAGCGGTTCGAGGAGATCCTCGCGCAGGCGTACGCCCGCAAGGAGCTGCCCCGTGACGCCACCGCACGGGTCGACGACGAGGGGAGCCTGCACATCGCGGTGGGCCCGCTGCCCGCGAGCGCCGAGGGCGCCGAGGTGGTGCTGCGCAAGGAGGGCAAGACCCCCGAGGAGCGCCGGTTCCCGCTGACCCCCGGCGGCGAGGCGCTCGTGCCCTGGGACGGCGGACTCCCGCAGGGCACCTGGCAGTTGGCGCTGACCACCCCGGCGGGCGCCGAGGTGCCGCTGTCCGCCGACGGCTTCGGCTGCGACACGCGGGACCTCCTCGCGGTCCGGCTGCCCCGCACCGAGGGCCCGGCGCTCGCGCTGCTGCTGCCGCACCGGGACCAGGACGGCCGGCTGCGGGTGCGCAGCGTGCTGCGCGCGACGCACGCCGAGGCCGGGGACATCGAGGCGGACGAGCGGACCCTGCGGGTGCGGGCGGCGCTGTGGGGCGCGGCCGTCGGCGAGGGCGCCGTGCTGGAGGCGGTGCACCGGCGCGACAAGAAACGCGTGCTGGTCTTCCCGCTCCAGGACGCCGGGGACGGCACCGGCACCGCCGTCGTGGACTGCGCGGCCCTGGCCGGGGAGCACACCGGCGGCACGGGCTCGGAGATCGTCTGGGACTTCTGGGTGCGCCCCGCCGCCGGTGCCGCCCGGGTGGCGCTGGCGAAGCTGGCCACCGACGTGCTCAGCCCGATCGACGTGTTCGTGCTGCCCAGGCCCGTGCTGGTCACCCAGGAGGCCGTGGCCGGCGCCCTCCAGGAGCGGTCCTTCTCCCTGGGCGAGCGCGCCCTGCGGGAGGCGAAGCGGGTGCTGAGGCCGGCCCCGCGCCCGCAGCCGGAGGTCCGCCGCCGGGAGACCGAGCTGCGGCCCTACTTCACCCTGACCGGCCAGTTCGCGGTGAAGACCGTCCGCCTCTGAGCACACCGGCACGGAAAAGGGGCCGGGCCCGGAGGACATTCCCTCCGGGCCCGGCCCCTTCACGCGTGCGGGCTCAGCTCTCCTTGGCCTGCTCCAGCATCCGGTCCACGACCCGCGCCGAGGCGTGGCCGTCGTCCAGGTCGCAGAACAGGTGGTGGAAGCGGTCGAAGCGCTCCTGGTACTCCGCGGACACCGTGTCGATGTCGCGGATCGCGCTCACCAGGTCCTCGGAGTTGTCGATCAGCGGGCCGGGCGAGTCCTGCTCGAAGTCGAAGTAGAACCCGCGCAGCTTGTCGCGGTAGTGCTCCAGGTCGTACGTGAAGAACAGCATCGGCCGCTTGAGGTGGGCGTAGTCGAACATCACGGACGAGTAGTCGGTGATCATGATGTCCGCCGCCAGGTACAGGTCGGCGATGTCCGGGTACTCCGAGGCGTCGAAGACGAAGCCGTTGCCCGCGCCGGGCACCGCGTCGACGACGTTGGAGTGGCGGCGGATCAGCAGCACGTGGTCGTCGCCGAGGCGGCGGCGCGCGTCCTCCAGGTCGATCCGCAGGTCGAACAGGTACTGGCCGGCGCTGTGCGACTGGTCGTCCCGCCAGGTCGGCGCGTACAGCACGACCTTCTTGTCCTTCGGGATGCCCAGCGACTCCTTGACCTTGTCCGCGATCTTGTCCTTGTCCGGGGAGTACAGGTAGTCGTTGCGGGGGTAACCCGCCTCCTGGATCTCACCGTCGTAGGAGAAGGCGCGCTTGAGGATCGGCGTGGAGAAGCGGTTGGAGGAGACCAGCAGGCTCCAGTTCTTCGCCTCCAGCGCCAGCCGGTTCTGGTACTCCCGGTCGAAGTAGAGGGTCTCGATGTCGTGACCGATCTTCTTCAGCATGGTGCCGTGCCAGGTCTGCACGATGACCTGGCCGGGGCGCCGCTCCACCCACTCGGGCAGGTGCCCGTTGGTGACGATGTAGCGCGAGGTGGCCAGCGCCTCGAACCACTCCTTGCCCCACATGCGGACCTTGTCGGCGGTGGGCGGCAGGTTGACCTGACCGTCGCGCACGGCCCACAGGTACTTCAGGTCGCTGCCCCGGCGCAGCAGTTCCTCGTGCATGGCACGCGGGCTGTCCGAGTACTGCTTGCCGTTGTAGCTGAGGAAGAACACCTGGTCGCGCAGCGGCTGCTGGCGCCCGGTCTCGTACACCTCGCGGCGCAGCTGGAGCATGCGGTACGGGCCGCGCTCCAGGTCGGTCAGCTCCGAGCGGCAGTTGAGCTGCGGGAAGTCGCCCCAGCGGCTCTCGAACCAGTAGCGGCGGCCGCCCAGTTCGGTGTGGAGCGGGAACTGCGAGGCGGCGAGCCGGTCGATGACGAACTCGGCGTCCGGCACGGCCTCGTTCTCGCTGCGCAGCAGCAGGTTCCAGCGGCCGGCCTTCAGCGGGACCCCGCCGGAGCCGCCCATCACGGACGGGTCGAAGGAGACGGTGAAGGTGCCGTCGTCCGCCCAGTCCACCGACGCCTTGCGCTCGTCGAAGCGGTTGCTGGCCTTGAGCACCAGCTCGGAGCCGGCCAGCTCGCGCGAGGCGCGGCCGCCGAGCGCGATCCGGCCCTCCCGGACGGCGACCGACGTCAGCACGGCCCGGCGCAACCGGCCGACGATCTTCAGATAGCCGTTGTTGCCCGAGATCAGGGCGACCTCGCGGTTGGCACCGGCCGCGCCGAAGGACTCGGGCACGTCGGCGGACAGGTCCGCGAGGCCCTCGCTCATGACGCTGCCGAACTGGCGCTGCGTGCCGTCCGGGGACTTGGCCAGCAGCGCGACACTCCACAGCCGGCGCTCGGGCTGGGCGTGGTCCTCGACGTCCTCGCTGGCCAGCAGCACCACGTCGGACAGCGGCACCCGGCCCTGGAAGGTGGTGCGCGTCCCGGCCCGGCCGATGTCGATCGGGTACCAGCGGACCTCGCCGCTCTTGGAGTTCGTCAGCCGGAGCGACAGCTCCTCGCCGGACTTCAGGGCGGTGCGCAGCTCGCCGTCGATCTCGACCGAGTCCGCGGTGATCCGGCGGTCGGTGATCAGCGCGCGCACCTTCTCCACGCGCAGCTTGAGCGCGCCGCGCTCCACGACCGGCAGCATCCGGAAGTCGTCGTCCAGCCACTGGTACGGCGCGAAGTTGGCCGCCGAGCCGCCGCGGGCCCACACCGCGCTGCGGCGCACCAGGCCGGAGGCGTAGACGTTGATGCCGACGTGCCACAGGCCCTCGCGCCAGGCACCGCCCTTGCGCAGCTTCGCCGGGTCCAGCTCCAGTTCCCAGCCGGCCCAGTCGTAGTTGTAGCGCTTCTGGCCGGAGTCGGTGGTGGTCTCCGGGCGGTAGATGTTCTTCGCGGGGAGGAACATGCGCTGGCGCGAACCGGACCGCTTGAGCTGGACGACCTTCAGGCTGCTCCGCTTGGCCGACATGTCGATCTTGTCGATGTAGGCGTCGCCGGTCAGCAGCAGCTTGCCGTTGCGCCAGGTCGCCGCGCGCAGCGGGGCGCGCAGACCGAGGTCGCCGTCGATGCGCAGCGCCGCCTTGGGCAGCTCGAAGCCGCTCTCCTCAAGGGTGCGGAAGCTGGCGTACTTGCGGAAGGTGCCGGAGACCTCGACCGGGTCCTTGCGGCGCTGGGAGGCCAGCAGGGCGATCAGCTCGGGCATGGCGTGCTTGCGCACCAGCAGCCACTGGACGCGCAGGTCCGTGGGAAGCGCCATGACGATCTTCGGGTCGATGGTGTCCAGGAAGCGGTTGGTCGCCTCCAGGAACGCCTCGTGGAACTCGGCGGTCGCGTCCGGCACGACCCGCATGAACAGGCGCAGGTCGTCGCGGAGCACACGGTCGTCGTACTGCCGCTTGTACTCGGCGAACTCGGCGCCGGGCTGCTGGGCGAGGTAGTCGCTGACCATGCTGACCGCGGTGACCCGGTCGCGGATGGCCTGCGGCTCGCGGCGGCGCTGGGTGATCGACGGGGCCGACTCGCCCTCGCGCAGCCGCCAGTAGTACGTCGGCTCGCCGATGATGTCGATCGCCTCGGCCTGGTAGTGCGCCGGGAGCACGACCGGGATGTCCTCGTGGAGGATGCCCTCGGGGAAGGTGAAGCCCCGGCCCTCCCAGAAGGTCCGGCGGAAGACCTTGTTGCAGGCGATGCGGTCGGCGACCAGCTTCGGGTTCTTCGAGATGTGGGTGCGCTTGCGGGCCTCGCCGGCCAGCATCTTCAGCAGCGGCACCTGCCAGGAGCGCTCGCCCTTGAGGTGGAAGACGTTGCCGGTGGCGAAGTCCGAGCCGGTCTCGTCCAGGCTGCTCACCATCAGCCGGTAGGCGTCCGGCGGGATGATGTCGTCACTGTCGACGAAGGTCAGGTACTCCGCGTCGGCGGACATGTGCGCGATGCCCGTGTTGCGGGCCGCGCCGAGGCCGGCGTTCTCCTTGCGGATGAGGTGGAACCGCTCGTCGCGGGCCGCGTACTCGGCGGCTATCGCGGCCGAGTCGTCGGGCGAACCGTCGTCGACCATCAGGACCTCGAGGTCCGTAAAGGTCTGCGCGGCCAGCGAGTCGAGGCAGGCGGGCAGGTAGCGCTCCACGTTGTAGATGGGAACGATCACACTGAGCCGAGGGGCCATGGTCGGGTTGTCTCTCCTCATGAGTGGTCAGGCCCGCTCGAGCGATTCGAGCGCCTGCGGGGGAGTCGGTGCGTGGTGACGGTCGGCGAACGGGACGAGGGGCAGCAGGTCCTCCTCGCCAAGGAAGACCCGGCGCACCACCCGCTCGGCCGCGCGGCCGTCGTCGAACTCGCAGTAGCGCCTGCGGAACCGGTCACGGTAGCGGGCCGCCTCCGGCCCGTCGTACTCGCCCGATTCGAGGAGTCTGATCAGCTCCGCCTGCGAGGTGGCCACCGCGCCGGGCGGCTCCTTCATCAGGTCGAAGTAGGTGCCGCGCACCGCCGAGTAGATGTCCCAGTCGGAGGCGTAGACGATGACCGGACGGTCCAGCACCGCGTAGTCGAACATCGCGGAGGAGTAGTCCGTGATCAGGGCGTCCGCGGCGAGGTACAGCTCCTCCACGCGCGGGTGGCCCGAGACGTCGACGATACGGCCGCTGCGGCGCAGCTCCTCCACGTGGCTGGAGTTGCCGTAGAAGTAGTGGCCGCGCACCATCAGCGTGACGTCCGGGCCGAGTTCGTCGGCGAGCCGGACCAGGTCGAGGCTGGGGGTGAAGCCGGCCTGGTACTCGCGGTGGGTCGGCATGTAGAGGAACGCCCGCGTGCCGTCGGCCAGTTCGAGGGAGGCACGGGCCCGCCGCACGTCCTCGGCGGTGGCGTTGACGAGGATGTCGTTGCGCGGGTAGCCGGTCTCCAGCGAGACGTACGAGCAGGGGTAGACCCGCTCCCACACCGTGGTGGAGAACCGGTTGGAGCTGAGGCTGTAGTCCCAGCGGTCGCACCGCTCCAGCAGCTTGTCGAAGCTCATGTTGGTGGACGCCGGGTACTTGCGCTGGTCCAGGCCCATGGTCTTCAGCGGGGTGCCGTGGTGGGTCTGGAGGTGGATCTGGCCCTCGCGCTTGACCACGCTGTCCGCGAAGTTCACGTTGTTCACGAGGTACTTGGCGCGAGCCAGCACCGACCAGTACTCGCGCGAGCCGACCCGCACGAACTCGTGCCCGGCCGGCACCCGGTCCACCGCGTCCGCCTGGACCGCCCACACCCGGCGCACGTTCGGCGCCAGCCGGGCGAGTTCGGCGTCGATGGCCGCCGGGTTGCAGGAGACGCTGCGGCTCCAGTAGGCGGAGAACAGCGCCAGGTTCTCGTCCAGCGGCAGCTTGAGCTGGGACTGGTAGAAGACGCCCATCGCGTTGCGCTTGGACTGGTTCAGGGTGGTGCGGGCCCGGCGGCGGACCGCCTGGCGGAGCTTCACCGCGCCCAGCGCGCCCGCCATCGTGAGGTACGAACCCCGCTCCAGCATCGCGTACTTGTGGCCGAGGTTGCCGCCGGGCCGGGCGAAGCCCTTCGGCAGCCGGGCGCGGTAGTCGGCGGAGGCACGGCGGAAGAACTCGGCGCGCGCGTTCTGCGGCAGCCGGCCGGGCTTGGTGAGGACGGTCAGATAGTGGTCGACCATCTTGCGGAACAACGGCCCGCGCCACTGGTCGAGTTCGGGGTGCGCGTCGAGGAAGGCGAAGACGCGCCCGTACTGGTCGAAGACGTCGAAGTGCTTGCGGCTGACCGTCTTCAGGATGTTGCCGCCCTCGCGGCGCTGCCGGTACATCACACAGACCCGGTCCAGCAGGGCGATGTGCTCGGCGCTGATCATCGAGCAGAACGTCCAGGGGGCGTCCTCGTAGTAGCCGGGCGGGAAGCTCAGGCCCATGCGGAGGACGAAGTCGCGCCGGTACGCCTTGTTCCAGACGATCTGGAGCAGGTCCAGCAGCTGCGGACGCTCGGACAGCGGGAATGACTCCGGGCCGTCGGGGCGGAGCAGGGCGGCGCGCATGTTCGGGCGGACCCTGCCGTCCCAGTAGCTGCGCGCGTAGTCGTAGACGAGTATCTCCGGGTCACCGGCGGCCTCGAGCCGCCCGGCTATCGCCCGCAGCGCGCCCTCGGTGAGGGTGTCGTCGCTGTCGAGGAAAAGGAGGTATTCGCCCGTCGCCTTCTCCATGCCCACATTGCGCGCACGGCCGAGGCCCACGTTCTCCGTGAGGTGAATCACGTGAACACGGGGGTCACGCTCGGCGTACTCGTCCAGAATGGCGCCCGAGGCATCCGGGGAACAGTCGTCGACGGCGATGACCTCGAAGTCCGAAAAGTCCTGTTCGAGAATCGAGTCGAGGCACTCCGCGAGGTACGCCTGCACCTTGTACGCAGGGACGACGAGAGAGAGTTTGGGCATCCTTTACAACCTGTTCCGAGAACCGATCACGTGAGTGTGGGCCGGGACCGGAGTGAACCTTGAGTGAACTCTGTCCGCCGACGGGCCCAATCGTGCCGCCGCCACAGAGTACAAGGACGCTCCCGCAGCGCGAATCGCTCCTTTCCGCCGCGCGAGGTGGTCCATCTCATATCTCCGCTCGCGTCCCGTCTGGGAATGTCCGTCACGGAATGTCGGATTCGATTTTCCCCGGGCCATCAAGGAGTCTGCTGCCGGTAGTGAACTTCGAGGAGGCCCTGGAATGAGCTGGCTGGTCACGGGAGGCGCCGGGTACATCGGCTCGCACGTGGTGCGCGCGATGACGGCGGGCGGCGAGAGCGTCGTCGTGTACGACGACCTGTCGACGGGCAGTGCCGACCGGGTCCCCGCCGGGGTGCCGCTGGTCGTGGGCAGTGTGCTGGACCAGGAGCTGCTCGAAGGCACCCTCCGCGAGCACGGCGTGACCGGCGTGGTGCACATCGCCGCCAAGAAGCAGGTGGGGGAGTCGGTCGAGCGCCCGCTCCACTACTACCGCGAGAACGTGACGGGCCTGCAGACCCTGCTGGCCGCCATGACGGCCACCGGCGTGGAGCGGATCGTCTTCTCCTCCTCCGCCGCCGTCTACGGCATGCCCGACGTCGACCTCGTGACCGAGGACACGCCGTGCGCCCCGATGAGCCCCTACGGGGAGACCAAGCTGGTGGGGGAGTGGCTCATCGCGGCCGCCGCCCGCGCCCACGGCCTGCGCGCCGTCAGCCTGCGCTACTTCAACGTCGCCGGGGCGGCCGCGCCCGAACTCTCCGACGAGGGTGTGTTCAACCTCATCCCCATGGTCTTCGAGCGCCTCGAGGCGTCCGAGGCCCCCCGCATCTTCGGCGACGACTACGCCACCGAGGACGGCACCTGCGTACGGGACTACATCCACGTCCAGGACATCGCCTCCGCCCACCAGGCCGCCGCGGTCCGGCTGCGCGAGGCCCCCGAGGGCACCTCGCTGGTCCTCAACATCGGCCGGGGCGAGGGCAGTTCGGTCCGCGAGATGGTGGACCGCATCCTCAAGACCACCGGCAACGAGGACGTCACCCCCGAGGTCACCGAGCGCCGCGCCGGCGACCCCGCCCGCGTGGTGGCCGCCGCGAGCCGCATCCGCACCGAGCTGGGCTGGACGGCCCGGCACGGACTGGACGAGATGATCGACTCCGCCTGGCAGGGCTGGCGCCACCGCCACGGCTGATCCGGACACGGCGAGAAGCGCCGGTGCGGACCTCCGCACCGGCGCTTCACCGTATTCACACCCGAAGGCTCACACCTTCAGATCCGCCGCGTCCCCCATCACCACCACCGGCCGCTGCTTCGGGTCCAGCGTGCGCAGCAGGTACTCCATGTCCGCCTTGGACTGGCTCACGCACGCCGACGTACCGCTGCCGTGGTCCATGTGCAGCCAGATCCCGCCGCCCTTGGACTGCCCCTGCGGGCGCGTCTGGTCGTTGGGCGGGGTGCCCTTGACGCGGTTGTAGTCGATGGCGATGACGAGGTCGAAGTCGTGCCAGTACGACTTCTTCCAGTAGCGCGGCGCCTGGAAGCCGGCCGACTCGGTGTACGGCAGCTTCGCCTCGGGCTGGGCCAGTACCCCGCCCGCGTCGCTGAGGGTGAACACCCCCACGGGGCTGCGCAGATCGTCCTCGTGATGGTTCGTCGTCCAGCCCTTGCGGCCGTTGTGGGTGGGCCAGGCGCGCTCCCGGGTCCAGGTCGACCCCTTCTTCGTGTACAGCGCCGCGTCCGAGTCCGCCGAGTCCCGTCCCTTGCCGGAGACGACCAGCACCTGCCGGGAGTCCCCGGGCACGCGCTTCCACAGCCGGTCACCGACGCCGGGCACCCGCTTCAGGTCCGCCTCCGGCGCCTTCTTGTCGTCCTGGACGTGCGCGGCACCCGAGTCCTTCGTGTCCGGACCCCCGCACCCCGTCGCACCCAGGACGAGCAACGCCCCGCCCGCAAGAGCCGCAACCGCTCGCATCGCACCGCCTTTTCGCATGGTCTCCATGGTCTCAGAACGTGCCCCGTCCGTACGCGGTACCTTCACCGCACCGCCGTCCGCCTGCTGAAACCCGGCTGCACCGGCCACCGGCATTCCCGTAGATTGCGGGCACACGGACCGGGGTGACCAGGGTGGAAGGAGCAACGGGCAAGGTGGCAAGCGCAAGGCAGGGCGTGGGCGAGGCCCGGCGGATCGTCGTCAAGGTGGGGTCCTCCTCGCTGACCACCGCCGCCGGCGGACTCGACGCGGACCGGGTGGACGCGCTGGTCGACGTACTGGCGAAGGCACGCGGCGGCGGGGAGAAGGAGATCGTGCTGGTCTCCTCCGGAGCCATCGCCGCCGGACTCGCCCCCCTGGGCCTGGAGCGCCGTCCCAAGGACCTCGCCCGCCAGCAGGCCGCCGCCAGCGTCGGCCAGGGCCTGCTGGTCGCCCGCTACACCGCCTCCTTCGCCCGCTACGGCGTCCGCGTCGGCCAAGTCCTGCTCACCAGCGACGACATGAGCCGCCGCGCCCACCACCGCAACGCCTCCCGCACCCTGGACAAGCTGCTGGCGATGGGCGCGTTCCCCGTCGTCAACGAGAACGACACCGTCGCCACCGACGAGATCCGCTTCGGCGACAACGACCGGCTGGCCGCCCTCGTGGCCCACCTCGTCCACGCCGACCTGCTGGTCCTGCTCTCCGACATCGACGGCGTCTACGACGGCGACCCCGCCCGCCCCGGCACCTCCCGCATCGCCGAGGTGCGCGGCCCGGCCGACCTCGCCGGGGTCGAGATCGGCAGCGCGGGCAAGGCGGGCGTCGGCACCGGGGGCATGGTGACCAAGGTCGAGGCCGCCCGGATCGCGGCCGCCGCCGGCATCCCCGTGGTCCTCACCAACGCCGTGCACGCCGCCGACGCCCTCGCGGGCGGCGACACCGGCACCTGCTTCCACCCCACCGGCAAACGCTCGGCGGGCCGGCTGCTCTGGCTCCAGCACGCCTCCACCCCGCAGGGCTCCCTCACCCTGGACGACGGCGCGGTGCGCGCGGTGGTCGAGCGGCACAGCTCGCTGCTGCCGGCCGGGATCGCCGCCGTCACCGGCGAGTTCAGCGCCGGGGACCCGGTGGAGCTGCGGGACCGGGCCGGGCACGCGGTGGCACGGGGGCTGGTGAACTTCGACGCCCGCGAGCTGCCCCAGCTGCTCGGGCGTTCGACCCGCGAGCTGGCACGCGAGCTGGGCCCGGCCTACGAACGCGAGGTCGTCCACCGGGACGACCTGGTACTCCTGCACCCCTGACCGGCGGCCCGGCACGGCAAAGGCCGGGCATGCCGGACGACCCCGGTGGGGGACGTTCCGTGAAAGTGCCACGCGGAGCCCTGCGGCCTGCTCAACTTTGTTGCGGGGGCGTGTTGAAGGGACACGTCCCGTCAAGGGGCCATGCGTGAAGGAGGCCGTCGTGAGACGAGTCCGTCCTGGGGCGGCGTCCCGCGGTGCTCTGACGAGCGTCGCGGCCGGGGACACCTACGAGGAGCCCAAGGACCTGCCCCGCCTGTGGCACGTCACCCTCAGCGTCTCCGGGGAACGCGTCCCCGTCCAGGATCTGCGGCGGGCCCTCGAACAGCTCGCCCACGACCACCCCTTCCTCCTGACCAGCAGATACGCCGGTGACCACGCGGAGATCCGGTACTGGGAGGAGGCCCGCGACCTGCACGACGCGGCCGCCGTCGCGCTGCGGCTGTGGGGCGAGCACCGGCAGACCGCCGGGCTGCCGCCCTGGGAGATCGTCGGCCTGGAGGTCATCGACCGCGAGACCTACCACCAGCGCATCGCCGAGGGCTACGGCCCGGCACCGGCCACGCCCGTGGGGGTCCACCCCTTCTGAGCCGCGCACTACCCTTCCCCCATGACCACGCTCTCCCCGTACGACTCCCTCTCGCCGGTCACCCAGGCCGCCTACCGGGCCAAGGCCGCCGCCGCCGACCTCGCGCCGCTGCCGCGCGCCGACAAGGACGACGCGCTGCTCGCCGTCGCGGACGCGCTGGAGGTCCGCACCGCCGAGATCGTGGCCGCCAACGCCCGCGACGTGGCCAAGGCGCGGGAGAACGGCACCAGCGAGTCGGTCGTGGACCGGCTCACCCTCACCCCGGAGCGGGTGCGCGCCATCGCCGCCGACGTGCGCGACGTGGCCAAGCTGCCCGACCCGGTCGGCGAGGTCGTCCGGGGCAACACCCTGCCCAACGGCATCGACCTGCGCCAGGTCCGCGTCCCGCTCGGCGTCGTCGGCATCATCTACGAGGCCCGGCCCAACGTCACCGTCGACGCCGCCGCGCTCTGCCTGAAGTCCGGCAACGCCGTCCTGCTGCGCGGCTCCGCCTCCGCCTACGAGTCCAACACCGCGCTGGTCCGGGTGATCCGGGACGCCGTCGGGGGCGCCGGGCTGCCCGCCGACGCCGTGCAGCTCGTGCCGGGGGACAGCCGGGAGAGCGTGCGCGAGCTGATGCGCGCCCGGGGCCTGGTCGACGTGCTCATCCCGCGCGGCGGCGCCTCCCTGATCCAGACCGTGGTCAGCGAGTCCACCGTCCCCGTCATCGAGACCGGCACCGGCAACTGCCACGTCTACGTGGACGCCGACGCCGACATCGACATGGCGATCGACATCCTGGTCAACTCCAAGGCCCAGCGGGTCAGCGTCTGCAACGCCGCCGAGACCCTCCTGGTCCACCAGGACATCGCCGCCGCCTTCCTGCCCCGCGCGCTGGACGCGCTGGCCGAGGCCGGGGTCACCGTGCACGCCGACCCCCGCGTCCTGGCCCACGCCGAGGGCACGAAGGCGACCGTGGTGGAGGCCGTGCCGGAGGACTGGGAGACCGAGTACCTGTCGTACGACATCGCCGCCGCCGTGGTGGACTCCCTCGACAAGGCCGTCGAGCACATCCGGCTGTGGAGCTCCGGCCACACCGAGGCGATCGTCACCAACAGTCAGCAGGCCGCCCGGCGCTTCACCCGTCTGGTGGACTCCACCACGGTCGCCGTGAACGCCTCCACCCGCTTCACCGACGGCGGCCAGTTCGGCTTCGGCGCGGAGATCGGCATCTCCACCCAGAAGCTGCACGCCCGCGGCCCCATGGGCCTTCCGGAGCTGACCAGCACCAAGTACATCGTCACCGGCGACGGCCACGTACGCCCCTGAACATCTCCACGGGACGCCCACGGGACGACGGACGAATTTCCCCACCGTCTGCCCAAATCGACCCCCCAGGTCTACTCTGGACCCGTGCCGGAGGACGTGGGGGGCACGCCGTTCCCTGACGGCTGGGAGCCCGACGACGACCACGACCGCGGAGCGTCGGACGAAGAGTTCGCCTCCGTGGTGTTCGACGCGGCCTTCGTCGCCGCCGCCACCGTCCACGAGCCCACCGCCGTGGAGCGCCTCCTCGCCGCCGCCGAGGCAAGGGCCGAGGCGTCCGAGGGCGAGGCCCGCCGCACCCACGCCCCCGCCGACCCCTACGACGACGGCTACGGCCCCGAGGGCAGCGGTTTCGGCCACGACCTGGACGACGACGACCTCGACGGCCGCTACGCCCACGACGGCCACGAGGGCCCCCTCGCGGGCCTGCGCTGGCACCGGCCCGTGGCCTGGCTGCTCGCCGTGGTGATGGGCGTCGGCATGGTCGCGCTGGCCTTCGCCGCCGTCTACCGGGGCGCCTCCTCCGGCAGCCGCGACCGGATGCCCGCCCCCGCCTCCACCGGCCTCGGCCGGGACGGCGCGGCCGTGCCCTCCCTCACCGCCGAGCAGTCCCGGCCGGCCGTCTCCGCGATCCCGCCCACCCCCTGACACCCGCCGGGCGTCCTTGGTGCGAACCTGTCAGAAGTTGTCGCGTACCAGCGCGTTTACCCGAGCCCGCCGCGACCTACTCTGAAGGTATGGGCGGGCCTGGAGACCCACCGGAGGGCACCCCCGAGGGCGCTCCCGGCGGTGCCGAGGACGAGTACCGATCCGTCGTGTTCGACGAGTCGTTCGTCCGCGCTGCCCGGCTCCAGGAGTCCTCGGCCCGCGAACGCGTCAGCGACCACGCCCCCGCCGTACGCCGCCGCCCGCCGCTGCGCCGGGGCATCACCCGGCAGGCGACGGTGCTCCTGCTGCTGCTCGCCGTGGCCTTCGGCACCGCCGTCTTCATGGGCTTCCGCCACCCGTACGGCGCAGCCCCCGTGAAGAGATCCACCGAGCCGCTGCGCATGAGCGTCGTCCCCCTCGCCCCGCGCGGCCCGGTGCCCGGCGGCCCCGACGCCCGGACGCTGTACGCCCGCAGCCCCGCCGCCGGCTTCGCGGTGGGCCTCGCCGGGATGCCGCTGCCCCCCTCGCAGCCCACCGCGCACTTCTCCGACAGCCAGGTCCTCGCGGCCCTCGACACCGCCCGCAAGTACGTCCTGCACTCCGCGCTCGACCCCGACGTGCTCACCGGCCGCCAGGTACGCCCCGTACGGGCTCTGATCGCCGCCGACCAGCTCGACCAGTTCGACCGCAGCATGGACGCCCCGGCGGCCGACGGGCGGCACGCGCCCACCGGCTGGATGGTCCGCTTCGACCCCGCCCGCACCGCCCTCGCCGACGACGACATCCGCACCCGGGGTGCCCTGAAGGTGACCGAGACCGACCCGACCACCCTCCAGGTCGTGGCCGACGGCACCTTCGTCTACGCCGTGCGCGCGGCCGGCACCGAGGGGAAGACCCCGGTGTCGCTGTTCACCGTGCGCCGCGAGCTGACCTTCCGCTTCGACCGCGACACCCTGCGCATCGGCCAGACCCGGCTGACCGTCTCCAGTACCGAGGCGGGCCCGCTGTCCTGCGCCGCGGACACCGGCGCCTATCTGCGGCCGCTGCTGGCCGGGGAGCACGCCAAGGCGGGCGGACCGCCCGGCACCGACCCCTACGGGACCGGCGCCGCCGCCCTGTGCGGCACGCTCGCCGACACCGCCCAGCCGCGCGTGTGAGCGCGGGCGCTCAGCCTCCTGCCGGGGCGTCCTTCGCGGGACCGTCCTTCGGGGGCTGCCCGGCGAAGCCGTTGAAGCCCCGCTTCACCCGGCCGCCCAGGTCGCCCGCGCCGCCCGCCAGGTCCGAGACCAGCTTCATCAGCGGGTCCTTGCTGGTGCGCACCTCGCTCGCGTAGCTCGCGGCGGACTGGCGGAAGGACTCGCCGACCCGGGCGTCCTTGTCCTCCTCGCGGCGCGGATAGTGGCCGTCCATGATCCGCTGGAAGTCGCGGGACTCCGCCCACCTCTTCAGCTCGGCCGCCCGGATCGTGGTGAAGGGGTGCGAGCGGGGCAGCACGTTGAGGATCTTCAGCACCGAGTCCCGCAGGTCGCCCCCGGCCTCGTACTCCTCGGCCTGCTCCAGGAACGCGTCCACGTTCATCTCGTGCAGATGGTTGCCGCCCGCGATCTTCATCAGGCCGCGCATCGACGCCCGCAGGTCCTGGCCCACCAGCAGCCCGGCCCGGTCGGCCGACAGCTCGGACTTGCGGAACCACTCCCGCAGCGCCGTCACGATCGCCATGACCGCCACATTGCCCAGCGGAATCCACGCCACCTTCAGCGCCAGCGAGGTCAGGAACAGCAGCACCGTGCGGTACACGGAGTGGCCGGACAGCGCGTGGCCCACCTCGTGGCCGACGACCGCCCGCATCTCCTCCTCGTCCAGCAGCTCCACCAGACCGGTGGTCACCACGATCACCGGCTCGTCCAGGCCGATGCACATCGCGTTCGGCTTCGGGTCCTGCGTGACGTACATCGCCGGGACCTTCTCCAGGTCCAGGATGTAGCAGGCGTCCCGGAGCATGTCGTTCAGATGCGCGAACTGGCGGTCGGAGACCCGCACCGAGTCGGACAGGAACAGCAGCTTCAGGGACCGCTCGGGCAGCAGCCCGCTCAGCGCCTTGAACACCGTGTCGAATCCGGTCAGTTTGCGCAGCGCCACCAGGGCGGAGCGGTCCGCCGGATGCTCGTACGCGCGCGAGGAGATCCCCGGGAAGCGGCTGCGGTGCCTGCCGGGCACCCGCTCCTGGCCGGCCTGCTCGTGGCGGTCGTCGGACATGTCGTTCCCCCTGCGTCTCGGAAACCCGCTGCGCCCCCCGGACCGGGCCCAGCCTAGGCGGATATACCGTGGACGGGCAGCACCCCTAAGGAGTCATGTCATGGAGCACCACCCCGCAGCCGCCTGGCTGACCGAGGCCGCGTCGAGCGCCGTCCAGCAGCAGGGGCCGGGCAACCTGCTCCGGATCGTGCTGATCGTGATGGTCGTGGGCTGCGCGCTGACCGGCTGGTTCCTGCTGCGCGGCTACAAGCAGAAGGACGACTGACACCTCCCCGGGGTTCCCGCCCGGCGCCTTTGCCGGAGTCGACGTGATCGCCGAGGGGGTGCCCGCTTACGATGGGCAGACGTCTTTATCCCGCCCACACGCGATAGGTCACGCCGAAGATGAGCCTCCACAGCACCGCTGCCCAGTTGGTCACTCTCGCCGCCGAGGGCGCAGAGCACGGCGGCAACCACGACAGCCTGAACCCCGCGATCACCGGCGGCGGCGCCCTGTTCATCCTGCTGCTCCTGCTGTGGATCACCACCCGCTTCAACCGCGACCGCTGACGCCCGGCCGGTCCCCGGCGAGAAGCCGCAGGCCGGGCCGGTAGGGTCTGCACGCATGGGAGAGCAGGACATGCCTACCGGTCCGGCGGAGGGCACCGCTGACGACCCGCCACGGAACACGGCGGACCACGGCCCCGCCCGCACGGGCCGGCGCAGGCTCGGCGTCATGGGCGGCACCTTCGACCCGATCCACCACGGGCACCTCGTGGCGGCCAGTGAGGTCGCCGCCCGGTTCCGGCTGGACGAGGTGGTGTTCGTGCCCACCGGCCAGCCCTGGCAGAAGTCGCACCGGGCCGTCTCCCCGGCCGAGGACCGCTATCTGATGACGGTCATCGCCACCGCGGAGAACCCGCAGTTCTCGGTCAGCCGCATCGACATCGACCGCGGCGGCCCCACCTACACCGTGGACACCCTGCGCGACCTGCGCGCCCTCAACCCCGACACCGACCTGTTCTTCATCACCGGCGCCGACGCCCTCGCCCAGCTGCTCACCTGGCGCGACTCCGAGGAACTCTTCTCCCTGGCCCACTTCGTCGGCGTCACCCGCCCCGGCCACCAGCTGACCGACGCCGGCCTGCCCGCGGGCGGGGTCTCCCTGGTCGAGGTGCCCGCGCTGGCCATCTCCTCCACCGAGTGCCGGGCGAGAGTCGCCAAGGGGGACCCCATCTGGTACATGGTCCCGGACGGGGTCGTCCGCTACATCGACAAGCGCGAGCTGTACCGCGGCGAGTGAGCCGAGAGGGGCACCGGTGAACGACCGATACGAGGCTGGGTACGGCGACGACGGTTACGGAGGGGACCAGTACGAGATCGTCGGCTACGACGACTACGGCCGCCCCGTGTACCAGCAGGTCCCGTCCCACGGACAACAGCCGCGACAGCAGCCGCAGCAGCAGACCTACGACCCCTACGGGCAGCAACAGGGCTACGCCCAGGGCGGTTACGACACCGGGCAGCAGCAGCCCATACCGCCCGGCTACGACCCATACGGCACCCAGCAGGCCCCCTACGACCCGTACGGGACCGGCGCACAGCAGCCGAGGGTCACCGAGCAGACGGCGTACATCCCGCAGCAGACCCAGCCCGACGACGACGCCAGGACCGAGGTGCCTCCGGCCGGGAGCCTGCAGACGGGCGAGGGCCGGCAGGCGGGCGAGGACGGGGAGTTCGCGTTCGTCGAGGAGCCGGACGGCGACTCCGAGGACGTCATCGACTGGCTGAAGTTCACCGAGAACCGCACCGAGCGCCGCGAGGAGGCCCGCCGCCGCGCGCGCGGCCGGATCATCGCCCTCGGCGTGGTCCTCACCCTGGTCGTCGCGGGCGGCGTCGGCTACCTCTGGTACGACGGGAAGCTGCCCGGCGTCTCCTCACCCGGCACCGCGACCGGCACCACCGTCGCCGCCGGCGCCCAGAAGCGCGACGTGATCGTGGTCCACCTGCACGACACCGGCAGGCGCGGCACCTCCACCGTGCTGCTCGTCGACAACACCACCACCCGGCGCGGCACCACCGTCCTGCTCCCCAACTCCCTCGCCCTGACCGACGATTCGGGCACCACCACCACGCTCGCCAAGTCGGTGGACGACGACGGCTCCTCCGGTACCCGCGACCAGCTCGACACCGTCCTCGGCACCGACATCCAGGGCACCTGGCGGCTGGACACGCCCTACCTCCAGAACCTCGTGGAGCTGGTCGGCAACATCGAGATCGACACCGACACCGACGTGCCCGACCCGGACGCCAAGAAGAAGGGCGCCGCCCCGCTGGTGCACCGGGGCAGCGCGCAGACCCTCAGCGGCAAGATGGCCGTCGCCTACGCCACCTACCGAGGGCCGGGCGAGACCGAGAACGCCCAGCTCAAGCGGTTCGGTGAGGTCATGCAGGGCGCGCTGCGCAAGCTGTCGTCCGACCCGTCGGCCGCGACGACCACCGTGCAGACCCTCGCGCAGATCCTCGACCCGCCGCTCACCGACAAGGACCTGGGCACCTTCCTCGCCAAGCTGGCCGACCTCGCCAAGGACGGCAAGTACCAGACCGTTCCGCTGCCGGTGCAGAGCGACGGCACGCTGAGTGCCGGGACCAGCGACAGCGTGGTCAAGAACATCCTGGGCGGCACCGCCAAGAGCCCCGACGCCGGCTCCGCCGTCCGGGTCGCCGTGCAGAACGCCACCGGCGCCAAGGACGACACCGAGAAGGCCCGTGTGACCCTGCTCGGCGGCGGCTTCGGCTTCATCGAGGGCGGCACCGCCTCCGGCGCCCAGGCCGCCTCCAAGGTGGTCTACTCCGACCCCGCCGACAAGCAGAACGCCACCGAGGTCGCCAAGACCCTGGGCCTGAGCGCCGCGGCCGTGAGCAAGGGCGCGGTCTCCTCCGGCGCCGACGTCCTCGTCGTCCTCGGCCAGGACTACCGGCCCGCCGCCTCCTGAAACCGCGCGGCACACCCCACGTGAGCACCGGAACACGTGGGGTGGGCCCGGCCGCGCGTGAGACCCTTGGAGTCCCGGTGCCTCCGGAAAACGCGCCCCGCGCCCGGCGGCCCGCCCCAGTCTTCGCAACAGCACCCCGTCCTCGAACGAAAGCCGCACAGTGACCGCCACCGACCGTTCCCTCGAACTCATCAACACCGCCGCCCAGGCGGCCGCCGACAAGCTCGCCCACGACGTCATCGCCTACGACGTCAGCGACGTGCTGTCGATCACGGACGCGTTCCTGCTGGCCTCCGCCCCCAACGACCGCCAGGTCCGGGCGATCGTCGACGAGATCGAGGAGCGCCTGCAGAAGGAGCTCGGCGCCAAGCCCGTCCGCCGCGAGGGCGACCGCGAGTCCCGCTGGATCCTGCTGGACTACGTCGACATCGTCGTCCACGTCCAGCACAGCGAGGAGCGCGTCTTCTACGCCCTGGAGCGCCTGTGGAAGGACTGCCCCGAGCTGGAGCTGCCCGAGGAGGCCCGCGCCACCCGGGGCAAGGCCGAGGAGCACGCCAAGCTGCACGCGGACGAGGCCGGTGACGAGCCCGGCCAGGAGCGCTGATGAGCGCCACCGGTGAGGTGACCGACAGCACGGGCCGGGGCCGCCGCATCATCCTGTGGCGGCACGGCCAGACCGCGTGGAACGTCGAACGCCGCTTCCAGGGCACCACGGACGTCGAGCTGACGGAGACCGGCATCGCCCAGGCCCGCCGGGCCGCCCGGCAGCTCGCCTCGCTGCGCCCGGACGCGATCATCGCCTCGGACCTGAAGCGCGCCTCGGACACGGCCGACGAGCTGGCCGGCCTGACCGGCCTCGACGTCGAGCGCGACGAGGCGCTGCGCGAGACCTACGCGGGTGTCTGGCAGGGCCTGACGCACCAGGAGATCATCGCCAGGTTCGGCGACGACTACGCGGCCTGGAAGCGCGGCGAGCCGGTCCGGCGCGGCGGTGGCGAGCTGGAGACCGAGGTCGCCGACCGGGCCGCCCCCGTGGTGCTGCGGCACACGGAGAAGCTGCCCGAGGACGGCACCCTCGTGGTGGTCAGCCACGGCGGCACCATCCGTACGACCATCGGCCGCCTGCTCGGCCTGGAGTCGCACCACTGGGAGAGCCTCGGCGGCCTGACCAACTGCTGCTGGTCGGTGCTCGGCGAGGGCGCCCGGGGCTGGCGGCTGCTGGAGCACAACGCGGGCACCCTGCCCGAGCCGGTCCTCGGCGACGACGACTGAGCCACGCCGAAGCCCGCCGGCCGGGGCCCGGGACCCGGATTTCACTTTCCGGCAGGTCACAGGCTAAAGTTCTTCTTGTTCGGCCCGCGGAGCGGGAAGAACGCGAGGGGCTATAGCTCAGTTGGTAGAGCGCCTGCATGGCATGCAGGAGGTCAGGAGTTCAATTCTCCTTAGCTCCACAGATCGACACTCCTGGTGAGTGATCAGAGATCGGTGATGAAGATCCCGTCCCTTCGAGGGGCGGGATCTTCTGCTTCCCCCCGCTCGGGCCGTTCACTTGAGTCGTTCGCGTTCCATGGTCGTATACCTCTGCGAACGGTCTTCGCCCGGGGGCGACCGTGTCCGGACCGGTACTGAGGCGTCGCTGACCGTGCAGGCCCGGCCGTGGCAGAATCAGACGGCCGGAAGGGGGCTCGGCCCGACGGGAGGGAGTGGCGATGCCTGCGAGCATCCTTGGAGGTTCCGCGCACGTGGCCCCTGGCCACAGCTGGAGCTGAGCGATGGGTGCACACAGGCGGAAGTGCGACTGGTGCGGGAGCGGCACCCCGATCGTGCGCGACATGGAGCCGATCAACCCCGACTACCAGTACTGGTGCGAGGAATGCGCACGGGCGCTGATCATAAAGGGCGACCCCATCGAGACGTACCGCGAACTCGAGGGGGAGCCGATCTACGGCCGGCTGCTGGAGGAGCACTGCACGCTCAAGCGGTTCTACTCCTTCGTGACCGCATAGCGGGCATCGCGGCATAACGGACATTGCGGAACCGATTTGGTGTTCCACCCCGGGGTCCGTGTAATGTTGGCATCGCCGCCGGGGAAACCGGGCGGAAAACAACAAGGGGCTATAGCTCAGTTGGTAGAGCGCCTGCATGGCATGCAGGAGGTCAGGAGTTCAATTCTCCTTAGCTCCACAGAAGGCGAAGGCGGACCGTCGTAAAGACGGTCCGCCTTCGTCGTGTTGACGACTCGGGTCAGCGGCCCAGCGCGCGCCGTCCCCGGCCCTGGGAGACCACCGGGAGGTTCCGGGCGGGCGCCTGGCCCCGGGTGTCCTCCTCGATGCGCAGCGCGAGCGCCGGGCAGCGGCGTACCGCGCGCAGCGCCTTCGCCTCCGCGTAGCGCGGGACCTGGGCCTGGGCGACCGTCGGGAAACCGTCCGCGCCCAGCTCGAAGACCTCCGGGAGGATGTCCGCGCAGAGCCCGTGGCCCCGGCACAGCGTCCAGTCCACGTAGATCTTCTGGCGGCTGCCCCCGGACTCCTCCGGCGCCGCGCCACCCGTGATGCCGGCGGGGAGTTTGCCGTCCTCGAACAGTGGCAGCACGCCCTCCACGGGGCGTCCGCAGCCGTTGCCGAGGACATGGGCGGCCAGGTCGTCCGTGAACGCCTTGATGGTCGACTCCAGGAACATCGCCGAGCCGTCCGGGTGCGAACACGCCCCGCGCCGCTTCACGTTCTTGGCGACCTGCTTCAGCGCCTCCAGCGCGGCCGGGCCGCCGCCGTTGATGATGTCCTCCATGCCCCGCGCGGCGGCGGGCAGCCCGAGGTAGCACGGGCCGCACTGCCCGGCGCTCTCATCGGCCAGCCACTGCGCCACCCGCAGCGACTCGCCCAGCGGACACGTCTCCTGACTGATCGGCAGGATCGCGCCCGCGCCCAGCGCGCCGCCCACCGCGTCCAGCGAGTTGCGGGAGACGACCGCCTCGTTCACCGTCGCCGCGTCGATCCACTTGCCGTGGTAGCCGCCGGTCAGCACGCCCTGCGGCACCGGCGGGGCACCGGCCAGCTGGAGGATGTACCGCAGGGGTACGCCGGTGGGGGCCTCGATCACCATCGGGCGAGCCACCGCGCCGGACACCGTCAGCATCACCGTGCCCGGCTCGTCGTACAGGCCGGTGTTGCCGTAGCGCTCGGGGCCGATGCGGGCGGCGATGGCCAGCTGGGCGAAGGTCTCCGCGTTGGAGAGCAGGGTGGGGACGCCGCCGACGCCGCTCTGCGAGGCGCTGATCTTCCGGCCGGGCGGGATCGCCGGGCCGCCGTCCACCGAGCGGATCAGGGAGGCGGCGGCCCCGGTCACCATGCGGACCGGGTTGCGCTGCACCCAGGCGCGCAGGGCCGAGCGGCGCGAGTTGCTCAGGCCGCGCTCGGCGAGGGCCGCCTCCATCGAGCGCTGGGTGGACTCGCGGGTCACGCCGATCACCAGCGTGCGCGCCCCCATCGCCTCGGCGCACAGCAGCGCGCCGTCCAGGATGAGGTGCGGGGCACGGTTGATCAGCACCGTGTCCTTGCGGCAGGCCGGCTCGTCCTCGCTGCCGTTGACCACGACGACCGGGCGTACCCCCTTCTTGATCGCCGACTCGGCGACCGAGCGGAGTTTCTTGTGGAAGGGGAAACCCGCGCCGCCGCGCCCCTTGAGATGGATCTTCTCGGCGAGCTGCGCGAGCTGCTCACCGCCGAGCGGCTCGAGCGGCCCGTGCACCTTCAGATGCATGGGCAGGTCGAGCCGTTCCACAAGGTCGAAACCCGACGTGAGCTGGGGAAGTCCGACCACGCGGACCTCGGGGACGTCGGGAAGGGCCTCGTTCACCTATGGCCTCCGGAAGGCGTGTTCCAGGGCTCGCCCGAACCCGGCGCGTCGTATCCGGCGCCGGGGGTCGCTTCAGAGGCGGGACCGCTGTTGAACGTGTCGGAGGAGTTGTACGTCCCGTAGCGGGCGTTCGTCTCACCGGTGTTGTACACATCACTTCCGCCGTATCCGGGGGTGCCCGGATTGCCATAGGCGGGGATGTTGTATCCGGTGTCCTGGAGCGGGTCGTAGGAGGAGGGCGGGGCCTCGCCGACCGGGGGCGGGGACGGCACCGGCCAGCTCGACGCCTGGGCGGTGGTGTTCACCGGCTGTCGGGCGGTGTCCGGCCCGCCCGCGGTGCGGTAGGCGGCGGCGAAGCCGGGGTCCGGCGCGGCGGCGGCCGGGGACTGGTACAGCGGGCCGGAGGGGGTCTCGGGGGCGCGGCGGGGTTCGCGGCGGGGCTCACGGCGGTTGTCGAAGCCGGGCTCGTCGCGGCGGCTCCGGCTCGCCTCCAGGCGGTCCAGGTCCGAGGGGTCGCCGCCGCCGAAGAGGCCGACCAGGTTGTCGGCGAGCCGGCGCTTGACCGGGCGGGGAGCGGCGCGCAGCGCCAGGCCGGCCATCACGCCGAGCAGGGAGAGGCCGTAGAGGATCACGAAAACGGGCTTGGCCTGGCGGCCCGCGTACAGCCCGTGCACCAGGGCCGCGCACCACGCCGGGTAGGCCAGCATGTGCATCGCGCGCCAGCGGGCGGCCACGGGGGCCGGGGTGGCGAAGTTGCTGCGCAGGGCGCCGGTGACGCCGACGAAGACCATCAGCAGGCCGGCCAGCGAGCCCAGGCCGATCAGACCGCCGCTGCCGGTGACGCCGAGGGAGAAGGGGACGAGGGCCGCGATCAGCTGGGTGTGGTCCAGCGCGATCTTGGTGGTGATGTGCAGCAGCAGGAACGCGATCGAGGCGACCGCCGTCGTCCGGTGCACCGCCTGGCCGATGATCCGCTGGCGCGTGTTGAGCAGCACCCGGTCCTGGGCGACCAGGCCCCAGATGACCGAGCAGCTCAGCGAGACGAGGGAGAGGACGCCCGCGCCGAAGTTCAGGAACTCTTGGAACTGACTGCCTCCCACCAGCACGACCACCGGTATGAGGAGCAGGACGACAGCGGACGCCACCCCATAGGCCGACCGGCCGGGCTTGGGGAGCGAGCTGTTACTACGACGAGGGTTCATGGGGGCAACTCCGAGCAGTTTCGGGAAGGCGGTCCCGCTGCCGAACTCTAGGTGGAGCCATACCGATCAGTACGAGGTTTGAGTTATTGCGTTGTTATCAAAGGACGAATCACCTGCGGCGTCGTCCCTTAGTGACTGTTACGCGAAGTAATCCTTGACCCGGATTCAGATCTGGCGGCCGTACGGACATGTCTCACCTGCATACGCACGCGCGTCGCGGCTTGCTCAAGGGCTGCGGTACCCTAGCGCCATGCGTGCTGTACGCCTTCTGCTTAGCGAGCCGCGCTGATCAGTACCGACCACCGGTCGCACCGGGCGGTCGGCATCGGCGCGGCGTCCCCTCCTGTGTGAGGGGCTTTTTCGTTTCCGCGGGCAGAGACGATCGATGGAGCTTTGAGGATCATGAGCGAGACGAACCCCGCCGCCACCGCTGCCGCGTCGGCGGAGGCCGCGCCGCACCGCTACACGGCCGCCCTGGCGGCCGAGATCGAGGCACGCTGGCAGGACTTCTGGGACGTCGACGGCACCTACGCCGCGCCGAACCCGACCGGCGACCTGGCGGACGACGCCGAGCTGGCGGCGAAGCCCAAGAAGTTCATCATGGACATGTTCCCCTACCCCTCCGGCGCCGGCCTGCACGTAGGCCACCCGCTGGGTTACATCGCCACCGACGTCTACGCCCGCTTCCAGCGCATGACCGGGCACAACGTCCTGCACACCCTCGGCTTCGACGCCTTCGGCCTGCCCGCCGAGCAGTACGCCGTGCAGACCGGCACGCACCCCCGCGTGTCCACCGAGGCCAACATGGAGAACATGAAGGCCCAGCTGCGCCGGCTGGGCCTGGGCCACGACAAGCGCCGGTCGTTCGCCACGATCGACCCGGAGTACTACAAGTGGACCCAGTGGATCTTCGTCCAGATCTTCAACTCCTGGTACGACGACGAGGCGAAGAAGGCCCGCCCGATCTCCGAGCTGGTCGCCCTCTTCGAGTCCGGTGAGCGCCCCGTACCGGGCCACACGCGCGCGTGGAGCGAGCTGACCGCCGCCGAGCGCGCCGACGTCCTGGGCGAGTTCCGGCTGGCCTACGCCTCCGACGCGCCGGTCAACTGGTGCCCGGGTCTGGGCACCGTGCTGGCCAACGAGGAGGTCACCGCCGACGGCCGCTCCGAGCGCGGCAACTTCCCGGTCTTCAAGGCCAAGCTGCGCCAGTGGAACATGCGCATCACCGCCTACGCCGACCGCCTGATCGAGGACCTGGACGGCCTGGACTGGCCCGAGGCCATCAAGCTCCAGCAGCGCAACTGGATCGGCCGCAGCGAGGGCGCCCGCGTCGACTTCCCCGTCGACGGCGAGCGCATCACCGTCTTCACCACCCGCCCCGACACCCTGTTCGGCGCCACCTACATGGTGCTGGCCCCCGAGCACCCGCTGGTGGAGAAGTTCACCCCCGAGGCATGGCCCGAGGGCACCCACGAGGCGTGGACCGGCGGGCACGCCACCCCGGCCGAGGCCGTCGCTGCCTACCGCGCGCAGGCCGCCGCCAAGTCCGACGTCGAGCGCCAGGCCGAGGCCAAGGACAAGACCGGCGTGTTCACGGGCGTGTTCGCCGTGAACCCGGTCAACGGCGAGCAGGTCCCGGTCTTCATCGCCGACTACGTCCTGATGGGCTACGGCACCGGCGCCATCATGGCCGTCCCCGCCCACGACACCCGTGACTTCGCGTTCGCCCGCGCCTTCGAGCTGCCGATCCGCTGCGTGGTCGAGCCCACCGACGGCCGCGGCACGGACACGTCCACGTGGGACGACGCCTTCTCCTCCTACGACGCCAAGCTGGTCAACTCCGCCGGCGAGTCCGTCACCCTGGACGGCCTGGCCGTCCCCGAGGCCAAGGCCCGCATCACCGAGTGGCTGACCGAGACCGGCATCGGCGAGGGCACCGTCAACTTCCGCCTGCGCGACTGGCTGTTCAGCCGCCAGCGCTACTGGGGCGAGCCCTTCCCGATCGTCTACGACGAGGACGGCATCGCCCACTCGCTGCCCGAGTCGATGCTCCCGCTGGAACTGCCCGAGGTCGAGGACTACAGCCCGCGCACCTTCGAGCCCGACGACGCCGACACCCAGCCCGAGACCCCGCTCTCGCGCAACGACGAGTGGGTCCACGTCACCCTGGACCTGGGCGACGGCCGCGGCCCGCGCCCGTACCGCCGCGAGACCAACACCATGCCCAACTGGGCCGGTTCCTGCTGGTACGAGTTCCGCTACCTGGACCCGCACAACGACCGCGAACTGGTCGACCCGGCCATCGAGCAGTACTGGATGGGCCCCCGCGAGGGCCTGCCGCACGGCGGTGTCGACCTGTACGTCGGCGGCGCCGAGCACGCCGTACTGCACCTGCTGTACGCCCGCTTCTGGTCCAAGGTCCTCTTCGACCTCGGACACGTCTCGTCCGCCGAGCCGTTCCACAAGCTGTACAACCAGGGCATGATCCAGGCGTACGTCTACCGCGACAGCCGCGGCATCGCCGTCCCCGCCGCCGAGGTCGAGGAGCGCGACGGCGCCTTCTGGTACCAGGGCGAGAAGGTCTCCCGGCTGCTCGGCAAGATGGGCAAGTCCCTGAAGAACGCCGTCACCCCGGACGAGATCGCCGCCGAGTACGGCGCCGACACCCTGCGCCTGTACGAGATGGCGATGGGCCCCCTGGACGTCTCCCGCCCCTGGGACACCCGCGCGGTCGTCGGCCAGTTCCGGCTGCTGCAGCGGCTGTGGCGCAACATCGTCGACGAGAACACCGGCGCCCCGACCGTCACCGACGCCGAGCCCGACGAGGACACCCTGCGCGCCCTCAACAAGGCCATCGACGGCGTCGGCCAGGACCTGGAGGGGCTGCGCTTCAACACGGCCATCGCCAAGGTCACCGAGCTGAACAACCACCTCACCAAGGCCTACGGCAGCGGCGGCTCCCTGCCCCGCACGGTCGCCGAGCCGCTGGTGCTGATGATCGCCCCGCTGGCCCCGCACATCGCCGAGGAGCTGTGGCGCACGCTGGGCCACACCGACTCCGTCGTCCACCAGGACTTCCCGGTGGCGGACCCGCGCTACCTGGTCGACGACACCGTGACCTGCGTCGTACAGATCAAGGGCAAGGTCAAGGCCCGCCTGGAGGTGCCGCCGACCATCTCCGACGAGGAGCTGGAGAAGGCCGCGCTGAGCGACGAGAAGGTTGTCGCCGCACTGGGCGGGGCGCCGATCCGGAAGGTCATCGTGCGGGCGCCGAAGCTGGTGAACATCGTCAGCGGCTGAGGGGTTTTCCTCGGCCGGGTGGCTGATGTGCGGCCGGTGCCTTGGGTGCCGGGGCGGGTGTCGGGGTGATCCCCTACGGGCAGGTTCCGGGTTCCGGTGGAACCCGGGGCCTGCCCGCTGCGTTTACCGTGGAGACGGTGAAGCGCGAGGCGGCTCGCGGCCCGCGCCCTGAGGAGGAACGGTCATGGAAGCAGTGATTACCGTGTTCGCCGTGCTCTTCGTGCTGCTCGTCGTCCTCGGCACCTACGCCACGGTGAAGGCGGTCGGCGCCGCCAAACGCAGCGTGGACCGCACCATCGCCCAGGGCCGCCGCACGGTCGAGGACCACACCCTGCGCGCCAAGTCCCTCACCCGCCCCGGCCCCGCAGGCGAGATCGCCCAGCTCAGGCTCACCCTGCGCACCTCCATGCGCTCTACCCAGGACGCCCTGAACGCGGGCCCGGCCGAGGACGCCTCGCTGAACGAGTCCCTCGGCCTCTTCGAGCGCCTCAGCGTGCACGGCCGCGAGCTGGACGTCGTCCTGCGGCACCTGGAGTCCGAACCCGACCGGGCCACGCTCACCGCCCGCCTCCCCGAGCTGCGCACCCGCACCGAGCGCATCACCGCCTCCGCCGACTCCCTGCGCTGGGCCGCCCGCGACCGCGCGAGCCGCTTCGCCGAGGACGACCTGGACGCCCTCAGCTCCCAGATCGACATCGAGGCGGGCGCCCTGCGGCACTGGACCCACGCCACGGCACAGACCACCGCCCCCTGGCCCGAGGCCCCGGCCGCCGGGGACGAGGCCGCCGCCCGCCGCCAGACCTGGCCCCAGGAGCCGGAGGCCCAGGCCATCACCCCGCCCACCGCCCGGCCCACCTACCCCTGGCAGAAGAAGCCCCGCCCGGAGAGCACCACCTGACGCCGGCACCCTCCTCCGGGGCTGGACTGCCGTGTCAGGACTACGCCAGGTAACCTCCAGCTCATGTCCCGCCATGTCGCTATCGTCACCGATTCAACGGCCTACTTGCCGCCGGGGCTGATGGAGCGCCACGGCATCACCTCGGTGCCGCTGACCGTGGTCCTCGGCGACCAGGCGCTCGAAGAGGGCACCGAGATCTCCACCCGCTCCCTGGCCCAGGCCCTCCAGAAGCGGCGCCCGGTCACCACCTCCCGCCCCAGCCCCGAGGAGTTCGCCCGCACCTACCGCGAGCTCGCGGACACGGGCGCCGACGGCATCGTCTCCCTGCACCTCTCCGCCGAACTGTCCGGCACCTACGACGCGGCCGTACTGGCCGCCCGCGAGGCCCCGGTACCGGTCCGGGTCGTCGACACCGGCATGGTCGCCATGGCCCTCGGCTTCTGCGCCCTGTCCGCCGCCGAGGCCGCGGAGGGCGACGGCACGGTCGACGACGCGGTGACGGCCGCCGAGAAACGCGCCGCGGACACCTCCGCCCACTTCTACGTCGACACCCTCGACTACCTCCGCCGGGGCGGCCGCATCGGCACCGCCCAGGCCCTCCTCGGCTCCGCCCTCGCCGTGAAGCCGCTGCTCCGGCTGGAGAACGGCCGGATCGAACTGCTGGAGAAGGTGCGTACGGCGTCGAAGGCGATCGCCCGTCTGGAGGAGATCGTGGTGGAGCGGGCGGGGGGTGCGGAGGTGGACATCGCCGTGCACCATCTGTCCGCGCCGGAACGGGCCGGGGTGCTGGCGGATCGGCTGCGTGAACGGGTTGCGCGGCTGGGAGAGTTGCATGTCAGTGAGGTGGGGGCGGTGATCGGGGCGCATACGGGGCCGGGGTTGCTGGGGGTTGTGGTTTCGCCTCGGTAGGGGGGACCCGCGAGGCGCCCTCTCACTCGTGTGAGTGACGGAGTTATCCACAACTGTGGGCTTTTCCACGGGAATTGACCAAGATCCACTAATTTTGGCGAGGTGTCCCATCCTCGGGTCATGACACTTCGATCACTGACTCGTACGGCCACTCCGACCAGCGGTCCCGGCAGGGGGCCATCCTCCGAAAGCCGTGTGCGGTACCGGCGTTCCACCGAGCGGACGCGCGGCCGGCATCGTGCGCCGGTGCCGGGGGAGGAGGCGCGGCGGCGGGCCGGGCTGTTGTTCGGTGAGGCTCCGGGGGAGTCGGGGAGCGGGCCGCCGGGGGGCTTGGACGTGGGGGCTCGGGGTGCGCGGGTTCTCGGGGTGCGGGGTCCGGGTGCGGGGGCCCACGGTGCGGGGGCTCTGGGTGGCGATTCCGGCCGACGGGAGCGGGTCGTGCTCGCGCTGCGGGACCGGTTGCCGATGTGGGTGCAGGCGCGGTGCGGGGTGGAGCGGCGGGGGGTGGTGGCACTCGGGGTGGTGCTGGCGCTGGCGGCCGTGCTTGCCGGCCAGCACTTCTGGGCGGGGCGCACGGAGAGCGTGAGCGCGCCTCAGGTGGTGCGGGAGGCTCCGGCGCGGGTGAAGGGGGCGGAGGTGCCGGGGGCCGGCGCCGGTTCCGTCGGGGGGGCCGCTTCACCGGGCGCGCAGATCGTGGTGGATGTCAGCGGCAAGGTGCGTGATCCGGGCATTCGGCGGCTGCCGTCGGGGTCACGGGTGGCGGACGCGCTGAAGGCTGCCGGGGGAGTACGGCCGGGGGTGCGGGAGGAGGGGCTGAACCGGGCGCGTTTCCTGGTGGACGGGGAGCAGATCGTGGTGGGGGCGTCGGGTGCTCCGCCTCCGGTGGGAGTGGGGGTGGGTGCGGTGGCACCGGCCGGCGGGGGCCCGTCGGCTCCGGTCTCGCTCGGTACGGCCACGGTGGAGCAGCTCGACACGCTGCCCGGTGTGGGACCGGTGCTGGCCCAGCGCATCATCGACTACCGCACCCAGCACGGCGGTTTCCGCTCGGTGGACGAACTGCGTCAGGTGGACGGCATCGGCGACCGGCGCTTCTCGGACCTCCGCGCACGGGTGGGGCCATGAGCGCCGAGTCCGACCCCGGCTGGAAGGGCGACGCCCACCCCCGTCAGGAGGGCCCGGTAGACCTGCGGCTCGCGGGGCCCGCGCTCGCGGCATGGGCAACGGCGGCGCTGGTCCTGGATGTCCCGCCGGCGTGGGGTCTGGGGGTGGCGGGGGTTTGCCTCGTCGGCGGGGTCGCTCTGCTCCGGGTGGGGTCCGGCCGGTGTCGCGCTCCGGTCGCGGCGGTGCTGCTCTGTGTCGCCGCGTCCGCCGTCTCGGCCGGGCTGCACGGGGCCGACGTACGGCGCGGACCGGTGCCGGAGGTGGCGCGGAGGTTCGGCACGGTGACGGCCGAGGTGGAACTGACCGCCGACCCGTGGCTGAGCAAGCCCCGGGTGCGGGGGGATCGTGCGGCGCCGGTGGGGGTGCTGGCGCGGGGTGAGGTGCGGAGGGTGGGGGAGGCGGAGGGGGTGGGGGGAGGGGAGGGGGCGGGGGCCCTCACCCGAAGCCCCGTACTCCTCGTAGTGGACGCCGACGTACCGGCGCCCGGAGTCCGAGGCGCCGGCCCCGACGCACGTGCGGCCTGGCTCCGCCTCCTCCCCTCCACCCGCCTCCGCCTGACCGGCAGACTCGCACCGCCCACCACGACCGGCGACCGCACCGCCGCCGTCCTCCGCGTACGCGACTGGCCGCCACCGGAGATCGCGGCGGGCCCCACCGCGCCGCAACGCCTGGCAGGCCGCCTCCGAGCCGGACTGCGCGAAGCGACCGAGAAACTCCCCTCGGACGCGCGGGCGTTGCTACCGGGCCTCGTCGTCGGCGACACCTCCCGCATCACCCCCGAACTGGACGACGCCTTCAAGGCGACCGACCTCGCGCACACCCTGGCCGTCTCCGGCAGCAACCTCACCATCCTGCTGGCCCTCCTCATCGGCCCACCGGGCATGGCCGGCCTCGCCGAACGCCGGGGCATCGCCCCCTTCCTGGGCCTGTCCCTGCGCACCACCGCCCTGCTCGCGGGCGCGCTGACCGTGGCGTTCGTGATCGTGTGCCGCCCCGACCCCAGCGTGCTGCGCGCGGCGGCGTGCGGTGCGGTCGCCCTGCTGGCCCTGGCGACCGGCCGCCGCAGATCGCTCGTACCGGCGCTGGCCACGGCCGTACTCCTGCTCGTCCTGTACGATCCCTGGCTCGCCCGGAGTTACGGCTTCGTCCTCTCGGTACTGGCGACCGGCGCGCTGCTCCTGCTGGCGCCGCGCTGGAGCGAGGCCCTGCTGCGGCGCGGGGTGCCCGCCCGGCTCGCGGAGGGGCTGGCGGCGGCCGCGGCGGCGCAGGCGGCTTGCGCGCCGGTCGTGGCGGTGCTGTCGGCCCGGGTGAGCCTGGTGGCGGTGCCGTGCAACCTGCTGGTGGAGCTGGCCGTGGCCCCGGCGACCGTACTGGGGTTCGCGGCGCTGGCGGCGGCACCGGTGTCGATGCCGTTGGCCAAGGCACTCGCCTGGTGCGCGAGTTGGCCCGCCGGATGGATCGCCACCGTGGCCCGTACCGGCGCGGCCCAGCCCGGCGCGGGCGTCGACTGGCCGGGAAGCTGGCCCGGAGCACTCCTGCTGGCCGCCGTCACCGTGGCCCTCGCCGTCCTCGGCCGGCGCCTGATCCGCCACCCCTGGTGGTGCGGAGCGCTCGCCCTGCTCCTCCTCCTGGTGGTCGTACGCCCCACCCCCCTGACCCGAGCGGTCACCGGCTGGCCCCCGCCGAACTGGCGCTACGCCATGTGCGACGTGGGCCAGGGCGACGCCACCGTACTCTCCGCGGGCCCCGGCACCGCCGTCGTCGTGGATGCCGGCCCCGACCCGGCACCGGTCGACCGCTGCCTCCGCGAGCTGGGCGTCACCCGCATCCCCCTGCTGGTCCTCACCCACTTCCACGCCGACCACGTAGGGGGTCTCTCCGGAGTACTGCGAGGCCGCTCGGTAGCCGCGATCGAGACCACGCCGTTCCCCGAGCCCCCCGACCAGGCCGAGTCCGTACGCCGAGAGGCCACCACCCACCACATCCCCCTCACCACGACAGCGGCGGGCGAGGAACGCCGAGTCGGCCCCCTGACCTGGCGCGTCCTCTGGCCACAGCCCGATGCCCCGGCACCCCCCGACGGCCCGAACGACGCCAGCATCACCCTCCTGGTCCACACGGCGGGCCTCCGCCTACTCCTCCTGGGCGACCTAGAACCCCCCGCCCAACGCGAGCTGCTCCAAACCCCCCAGCGAGCCGACCTGTCCCGAGTGGACGTCCTAAAAGTCGCCCACCACGGCTCGGCCTACCAGGACCCCGACCTCCTCCACCTGGCGGCCCCCCGCGTAGCCCTCATCTCCTGCGGCACCGGAAACCCCTACGGCCACCCAGCCCCCTCCACCGTCGCCGCCCTCCACTCAGCCGGAGCCACGGTGCTCCGCACGGACCGAGACGGCGCACTCGCGCTGACGGGGTCGGGGGGACCGGGGGGCGGGATGAAGGTGATGCGGGACTGAGCAGCGAACAGCTCATCCGGGCCTGCGGGAGCTTCGGCCATGTGTGTCCGGGCGGCCTGTGGACGAACCCCGGTGTTCACGCCGCACGGTGTCGTCGCCCTGTCGCCCACGCCAGCTGCCTGTCGGCCCCCTGTCGGAGCTTTGTCGGCCCCCCTTGCGAGCGTGGTCCCATGACCACTCACGTAACGATCATCGGTGCGGGACTCGGCGGCCTCACGCTCGCTCGTGTTCTGCATGTGCACGGCATCCGGTCCACGGTGTACGAGGCGGAGGCGTCTCCCACGGCGCGGGCGCAGGGTGGGCTTCTGGACATCCGGGACTACAACGGCCAGCCCGCGCTGCGGGACGCCGGGCTGTACGACGAGTTCCGCGCCCTCGTTCTTGAGGGGCGTCAGGCGATGCGTGTCCTGAGCCGGAAGGGGGAGGTGCTGCTGGACCTGCCCGACGACGGTACGGGCACCAACCCCGAGGTCCCGCGCGGGGAGCTGCGGCAGATGCTGCTCGACTCGCTGCCGGCCGGTACCGTGCGGTGGGGCCGGAAGGTCACCGGGGTCCGGGGGCTCGGCGGTGGCCGGCACGAGGTCGCCTTCGCCGACGGCGCCACGGTGGAGACGGAGCTGCTGGTGGGCGCGGACGGCGCGTGGTCCCGTGTCCGGCCGCTGCTGTCCGGCGCGACGCCCGAGTACACCGGCGTCTCCTTCGTGGAGACCCATCTGCTCGACGCCGACACCCGGCACCCGGAGAGCGCGAAGCTCGTCTGCGACGGCTCCACGATGAGCCTCGCGCCGGGCAAGGGGGTCCTGGTGCACCGGGAGCGGGGCGGGACCCTGCACACCTGGGTGATGCTCGTCCGGCCGCGCGACTGGGTCGACGGGATCGACTTCTCCGACGCCGCCGCGCTCGCGCACATCGCCCACGAGTTCGACGACTGGTCTCCGCGGCTCACCGCGCTGATCGCCGACGGCGACACCGCCCCGGTGCCGCGCCAGATCCACGCGCTGCCCGACGAGCACCGCTGGGACCGGACGCCGGGGGTGACGCTCCTCGGCGACGCCGCCCACCTCACCGCCCCGAACGGCGAGGGCGCCAACCTCGCCCTCTACGACGGCGCCGAACTCGGCAAGGCCATCGCCGCGCACCCGGACGACGTGGAGGCCGCGCTCACCGCGTACGAGCGGGAGATGTTCCCGCGCAGTGCCACGGCCGCGCGGGACGGGGTCGATCTCCGCGAGATGCTGGGCGAGGACACGCCGTACAGCCTGATCAGCATGTTCACGGAGTAGCAGCGGGCCACTCCGCCGCGTCCGGTGCGGGACCGAGCGGCCCCTCGGCCGCCACACTGACCCCATGAACCCCACCCACACCGACGCCTACCTCCGGCGCCTGGGCGCCGGGCGTCCCGCGCGGCCCACCGCCGACGCCCTGCGGGACCTGCACCTGCGCCACCTGCGGACCGTGCCCTTCGAGAACCTGTCGGTCCACCTCGGCGAGCCCGTCGTCCTGGAGGAGGAAGCCCTGCTGGGTAAGGTGACGACAGGCCGAAGGGGCGGCTTCTGCTACGAACTCAACGGCGCCTTCGCCCTGTTGCTCACCTCGCTCGGCTACGACGTCCAGCACCTCGCAGGCCGGGTCCACGGGGAGGAGGGGCGGCTCGGTATCCCGTACGACCATCTCGCCCTGCGGGTACGGACGGTGGACGGAGGCGATCTGATCGCCGACGTGGGCTTCGGGGCGCACAGCCACCGCCCGCTGCTCTTCGGCGAGCGCGGGGACCAGGCCGACCCCGGCGGGACCTTCCGAGTGGTGGAGGCCGGCGGGGACCTGGACGTCCTCCGGGACGGCAGGCCGCAGTACCGCCTGGAGACGCGCCCCCGCACGCTCCCCGACTTCCGCGCCGGAGCCTGGTGGCACTCCACCTCGCCCGAGTCGCACTTCACGCGGTCCCTGGTGTGCTCGCGGATCACGGAGGACGGCGGGCGGATCACGCTCAGCGGACGGACGTTGACGACCACGGACGCCGACGGGCACAAGACGGTACGTGAACTGGGCGCGGACGAGGAGGTGCTCGCGGTGTACCGGGACGGCTTCGGGATCGGGCTGCGTCAAGTGCCCACCGTCCGGGGTCGCCAATTCGGGTGACTTCCGGCGCATGGGCCGTACTCCCGTGATGTGGGCCCGTTTTGCTCGAAAGCCGCATCGGTGATCGAATGACCCTTCGGCAACACAGGATGTCGAGGCGCACGGGAGTGGCGTACATGTTCGGCCGGTGGCTGGAGAAACGAACGGACCGGGTGCACCGGACGAGTCCACTGGCGGCGGTCCGTACCCCGGCCGACGCGGGCGTGCTGAGCTGCCGGGTGCTCGATCCGGTCAACCAGCCGGTCCCCTGGGCCGAGTTCACCGTCACGGACCGCCTCGGCCGCAAGGTCGTCACCGGCGGCACCGACCCCTACGGCTCCTTCATGGCGACCGTCCCGGCCGGCGAGTACCGGCTCGCGGTGTCCGCCGAGGGGTACACGCCCTACCGGGCCACGGCCATGGTCGCGGCGAACTCCCTCGCCTCGCTCGGTGACGTGACCCTCCAGGTGGCGCCCCCGTCCGAACCCCCGATGCGGGGCGACTGGGACATCGACCCGGTCCACTCCTCCATCGTCTTCACCGCCCGGCACATCGGACTGGCCCGCATCCACGGCCGGTTCAACGCCTTCGCGGGCGCGGTACGGATCGCCGACCAGGTCGAGAGTTCGGCGATGCACGTGGTGATCGACGCGGCCTCCATCGACACCGGGGTCCGGATGCGCGACGACCACCTGCGCTCGCCCGACTTCCTGGACGTGGGGCGGTATCCGACGCTGGAGTTCTACAGCGAGCGGTTCGTCCGCCGCAGCGGCAACCGCTGGGGTGTCACCGGCGGACTCTCGCTGCACGGCGTGACCCGCACCGTGACCCTCGACACCGAGTACCTCGGCCTCGGCAACGGCATGGAGGGCGAGACCCGCGCCGCCTGCCGCGCCACCACCGAACTCCACCGCGACGACTACACGATCAACTGGCAGACCCTGCTGGCCCGTGGCATCGCGGCGATCGGCCCGAGCATCCGGGTCGACCTGGACGTGCAGATCGTGCCGCGGGTCCTCACCGGCTGAGCTGCCACGAGGTCCGCCCGGCCGCGCTCTCACGCCGTACCGGACAATGGCTCCGTGAGTGACGTGAGACATGTGCTGGTGCTTCCCGACCGTGACGCCGCCGAGGAGGCGGCCGAGGCGCTCGGGGCGCGGTTCGGCCTCGACGAGGAGCCCCGGCTCGTCCGGGACGCGCTGGCCGGCGAGGACGACGCGGAGGACGCCCAGTGGCTGCTCGTCCTGCGCGACGAGGCGGCCCGGCTGGACCCCGCCGAGCTGGACGCCTTCGCGGCCGAGTGGGAGGGCTGGCGGGAGGAGCCGTGAGCCGGTACCCCGCGCCCCCGCACTCCCCGCCCGGTTGTCGGTGCCGCGTGGGATGCTGTCGGTGATGGCAAGAAAGACTGCGAATGACGACCCTCTCGCCCCGGTGACCCTTGCCGTGGGCCAGGAGGACCTCCTGCTCGACCGTGCCGTGCGGGAGGTGGTGGCCGCCGCGAGGGCTGCCGACGCCGACACGGACGTACGCGACCTCACCCCGGACCAGTTGCAGCCCGGCACCCTCGCCGAGCTGACCAGTCCCTCGCTCTTCGCCGAGCGCAAGGTCGTGGTCGTGCGCAACGCACAGGATCTCTCTGCCGACACGGTCAAGGACGTCAAGGCGTACCTCGGCTCGCCCGCCGAGGAGATCACGCTGGTCCTGCTGCACGCGGGTGGTGCGAAGGGCAAGGGGCTGCTGGACGCGGCCCGTAAGGCGGGCGCCCGCGAGGTCGCCTGCCCGAAGATGACCAAGCCGGCGGACCGGCTGGCGTTCGTGCGGGGGGAGTTCCGGGAGTTCGGGCGGTCCGCGACCCCCGAGGCGTGCCAGACGCTGGTCGACGCGATCGGCAGCGATCTGCGTGAGCTGGCCTCCGCTGCGGCCCAGCTCGTGGCCGACGTCGAGGGCACGATCGACGAGGCCGTGGTCGGCCGGTACTACACCGGTCGCGCCGAGGCGTCGAGCTTCACCGTCGCCGACCGGGCGGTGGAGGGGCGTACGGCGGAGGCGCTGGAGGCGCTGCGCTGGTCGCTGTCGACCGGGGTGGCACCGGTGCTGATCACCAGCGCGCTGGCCCAGGGCGTGCGGGCCATCGGCAAGCTGTCCTCGGCGCGCGGCGGCCGGCCGACCGACCTCGCCCGTGAGCTGGGGATGCCGCCGTGGAAGATCGACCGGGTCCGCCAGCAGATGCGGGGCTGGACGCCGGACGGGGTGTCCGTGGCGCTGCGCGCGGTCGCGGAGGCCGACGCGGGCGTGAAGGGCGGCAGCGACGACCCCGAGTACGCGCTGGAGAAGGCGGTCGTGACCATCGCCCGAGCGGCCCGTTCCCGGGGGCGGGCGTAGCGGGACATGCCGAAGGCCCCGGCGCCTCCCTGGGAAGGGAAGGACACCGGGGCCTCGGACCAAGATGCTGAAGCCACACCCGCGTGGCGAACGCAGGCCGCGTGTGGCTTCGGGGTGCCGGACGGGAGCGGATAGAGAGGGCCCGCTCTGAGTCCCTCCGGCGGTCAGATCAGAAAGAGGTTCAGCCCTTGAGGTCCGCGACCTTGGCCGAGAGCGCCGACTTCTTGTTGGCGGCCTGGTTCTTGTGGATGACGCCCTTCGAGACGGCCTTGTCGAGCTGACGCGCGGCAGCGCGCTGGTACTCGGTGGCCTTCTCGACGTCACCCGCGGCAGCGGCCTCGCGGGCCTTGCGGATCGCGGTCTTCAGGGAGGACTTGACGGCCTTGTTGCGCAGCCGAGCCTTCTCGTTGGTCTTGATCCGCTTGATCTGGGACTTGATGTTCGCCACGAAAGGAGCCTTTACAGGTTCAGGCACGGGCCCTGTGAGGGGTCCGTACCGGTGATCCAGAAATTTGTCGTCGCGCCTCGCGCTGAGAGGGCATGAGGCACAGCGCTCTACAGTACCAGCGGCCCCGGCGGCGGCCCAAAACGCTTCCCGGTCGTTCCCCGTGGGACCATGGAAGCTACGTATCGATCCGACCCGAGGCACAAGGCGCCTCAAGAGACAGGACCCTGCGTGCCCGCGATCCCTAACAATGTGCCCGAGCCGAGCCGAACCGCCCCGGCTCTGATCCGCAACTTCTGCATCATCGCGCACATCGACCACGGCAAGTCCACGCTCGCCGACCGGATGCTCCAGCTCACCGGTGTCGTCGAGCAGCGGCAGATGCGTGCTCAGTACCTCGACCGGATGGACATCGAGCGCGAGCGCGGCATCACGATCAAGTCCCAGGCGGTGCGTCTGCCCTGGGCCCCCACCGAGGGCCCCGACCAGGGCACGACGCACATCCTCAACATGATCGACACGCCGGGCCACGTCGACTTCACCTATGAGGTCTCGCGGTCGCTGGCCGCCTGCGAGGGGACCGTCCTCCTCGTGGACGCCGCGCAGGGCATCGAGGCGCAGACCCTCGCCAACCTGTACCTGGCGATGGAGAACGACCTCAAGATCATCCCGGTGCTCAACAAGATCGACCTGCCGGCCGCGCAGCCGGAGAAGTTCGCCGAGGAGCTGGCGAACCTGGTCGGCTGCGAGCCGGACGACGTGCTGAAGGTCTCCGCGAAGACCGGCCTCGGTGTCGACGCGCTGCTGAACAAGGTCGTCAAGGAGATCCCGGCCCCGGTCGGGAACGCGGACGCCCCCGCCCGCGCGATGATCTTCGACTCGGTCTACGACTCCTACCGCGGTGTCGTGACGTACGTCCGTGTCATCGACGGCCAGCTCAACAAGCGTGAGCGCATCCGGATGATGTCCACCGGCGCCACCCACGAGCTGCTGGAGATCGGCACCAACTCGCCGGAGATGCTCCCGGCCGACGGCCTCGGCGTCGGCGAGGTGGGCTACCTGATCACCGGTGTGAAGGACGTCCGCCAGTCCAAGGTCGGTGACACCGTCACCAGCCAGGCCAAGGGCGCCACCGAGGCGCTCGGCGGCTACAAGGACCCGAAGCCGATGGTCTTCTCGGGCCTGTATCCGCTGGACGGCTCCGACTACCCCGAGCTGCGCGAGGCGCTGGACAAGCTCCAGCTCAACGACGCCGCCCTGGTCTACGAGCCGGAGACCTCCGCCGCCCTCGGCTTCGGTTTCCGCGTCGGCTTCCTCGGCCTGCTGCACCTGGACGTGATCCGGGAGCGGCTGGAGCGCGAGTTCGGCCTCGACCTCATCGCCACCGCGCCCAACGTGGTCTACCGCGTGGACATGGAGGACGGCACCGAGCACACGGTGACCAACCCGAGCGAGTTCCCCGAGGGCAAGATCGCGGATGTGTACGAGCCGGTCGTGCGGGCCACGATCCTCGCGCCGTCCGAGTTCATCGGCTCGATCATGGAGCTGTGCCAGACCCGGCGCGGCACCCTGCTCGGCATGGACTACCTCTCCGAGGACCGGGTCGAGATCCGCTACACGCTGCCCCTCGCGGAGATCGTGTTCGACTTCTTCGACCAGCTGAAGTCCAAGACCCGCGGCTACGCCTCCCTGGACTACGAGCCCACGGGCGAGCAGAGCAGCTCCCTGGTCAAGGTCGACATCCTGCTGCACGGCGACAAGGTGGACGCCTTCTCGGCGGTCACCCACAAGGACCAGGCGTACGCCTACGGGGTCCGGCTCGTCGCCAAGCTGCGCGAGCTGATCCCGCGGCAGGCGTTCGAGGTGCCGATCCAGGCCGCCATCGGCTCCCGGGTCATCGCCCGCGAGACCATCCGCGCCATCCGCAAGGACGTCCTCGCCAAGTGCTACGGCGGTGACATCTCCCGTAAGCGGAAGCTGCTGGAGAAGCAGAAGGAGGGCAAGAAGCGGATGAAGATGGTGGGTTCCGTGGAGGTTCCCCAGGAGGCGTTCATCGCGGTGCTCTCCAGCGACGACAGCGCCGGAAGCTCGGGCAAGGGCAAGAAGTAGCCCGCGATCGCACCGGGTTGTCGGAGCGAAACGGGCGAAGCGGGGCCCGCCGTACACATGTGCGGCGGGCCCCCGCTCGTTCGGGGGGCCGTCCGGGGGCCGATCCCGATGGGGTTCGGGTGCCAAGTCACAGGCCGTGGCCTCTTACGCGGTGGCCGGTCGCCCCTTACCCTGATGCCTGCTCGCTAGTTACTCGCGGGTTAAACAACAGCTTCGCACCACAGCTTCGCACCACAGCTTCGTACCGAGTGAGTCCACCCAGCCGCACCGAGTCAGCCGCACCGTCGCGGGCCCCGGAGGATGTCGTGAGCGACACACAGACCCTGATCGAGAACCGTCCGCCGTCCGTGGCGGCCCTCTTCCTGGAGCGCGTGGCGGCCACACCGGACGCCGAGGCGTACCGATACCCGGTCCCGGCGGCCTCCGGCGAGGGCCCCGACGAGTGGCGGTCGCTGACCTGGGGCCAGGCGGCGGAGCGGGTGTACGCGATCGCGGCCGGCCTGATCGAGCTGGGGATCGAGTCCGAGCAGCGGGTGGCGCTCGCCTCCTCGACCCGGGTCGAGTGGATTCTGGCCGACCTCGGCATCATGTGCGCGGGCGGTGCCACGACCACCGTGTATCCGCAGACCAACGCCGACGAGTCGGCGTTCATCCTGTCCGACTCGGAGAGCCGGGTGCTGATCGCGGAGGACGCCGCCCAGGTCGCCAAGGCGGTGGAGCGGCGCGGGGAGCTGCCCGCGCTGACCAAGGTCGTCGTGATCGACCCGGCGGGCGCCGAGACGGGCGACTGGGTGATCACCCTCGCCGAGCTGGAGAAGCGCGGCACCGCCTACCTGGAGCAGCACCCCGAGCTGATCAAGGAGCGGGTCGGCGCGATCACCCGCGAGCAGCTCGCCACCCTCATCTACACCTCCGGTACCACCGGCCGCCCCAAGGGCGTGCGGCTGCCGCACGACAACTGGGCCTACATGGCGCGGGCCACCGCCTCGACCGACCTGATCTCGGCCGACGACGTGCAGTACCTCTGGCTGCCGCTCGCCCATGTCTTCGGCAAGGTGCTCACCTCCGGCCAGATCGAGGTTGGCCACGTCACCGCGGTCGACGGCCGGGTGGACAAGATCATCGAGAATCTGCCCGTGGTCAGGCCGACCTACATGGCCGCCGTGCCGCGGATCTTCGAGAAGGTCTACAACGGCGTCGCCGCCAAGGCGCGCGAGGGCGGCGCGGCCAAGTACAAGATCTTCCAGTGGGCCGCCGAGGTCGCCCGTGAGTACGCCAAGGCGTCCCAGGACAGCTTCCGCCGCACCGGCACCACCTCCGTGCCGTTCGCGCTGGCCGCCAAGCACAAGGCCGCCGACGCGCTGGTCTACGGCAAGCTGCGCGAGGCGTTCGGCGGCAACCTGCGCGCCTGCGTCTCCGGCGCCTCCGCGCTCGCCCCCGAGATCGGCTACTTCTTCGCCGGCGCCGGCATCCACATCCTGGAGGGGTACGGCCTCACCGAGACCTCCGCCGCCTCCTTCGTGAACCCCGGCGAGGCGTACCGCACCGGCACGGTCGGCAAGCCGCTGCCCGGCTGCGAGGTGCGCATCGCGGACGACGGCGAGATCCTGCTGCGCGGCCCCGGCGTCATGGAGGGTTACCACCAGCAGCCCGAGAAGACCGCCGAGGTGCTGGAGTCCGACGGCTGGTTCCACACCGGTGACATCGGCGAGCTGTCCGCCGACGGCTATCTGCGCATCACCGACCGCAAGAAGGACCTCATCAAGACCTCGGGCGGCAAGTACGTGGCGCCCGCCGAGGTCGAGGGCCAGTTCAAGGCGGTCTGCCCGTACGTCTCCAACATCCTGGTGCACGGCGCCGACCGGAACTACTGCACCGCCCTCATCGCGCTGGACGAGCCCACGATCCTCCAGTGGGCGGCCGACAACGGCCTGGAGGGCAAGTCGTACGCCGAGGTGGTGGCCGCGCCGCAGACCGTCGAGATGGTCGACGGGTACGTGAAGCAGCTCAACGAGGGGCTGCAGCGCTGGCAGACCATCAAGAAGTTCCGGCTGCTGCCGCGCGACCTCGACGTGGAGCACGGCGAGATCACGCCGAGCCTGAAGCTGAAGCGGCCCGTGGTCGAGCGGGAGTACAAGGGTCTGATCGACGAGATGTACAACGGGGCCCGCGAGGCGTGAGCCGTACCCGCCGGGGTGGTTTTTCGGCCGTCCTGGTGGGTTCTCTTTCGGCCATGACCGGAATTGAGCGCCTTCTGGCCGGGCGGTAACACGGTTCGCCGCCACGAGCGTTCACTTCGGTGACTCGACGCTTACGCGCCCCGCCTGTCTGTCACCCTGGCCGCATGGACATGGCGGCCATACCCGTGCAGCGGGCGGGCGGCGCCGGAGCGGACGAGGCGCCGGCGCCCTCCGGCACGCGCCCGCTCGCCGAGGACCGGGCCACCCTCCCTGGCAGCCCCGCCGCCCCCGGCTCGGCCCGCGCCCTGATCCGCGCCGCCTTCGCCGACTGGGCCGCCCTCGGCCTCACCGGACCCGAGGGCGCGGACCGGCTCGCCGAGGACGCCACCGCCGTCGTCAGCGAACTCGTCACCAACGCCGTCGTCCACGCCGGCACCGAGGTCGAGGTCGGCTGGCGGCTGGAGGAGAGCGGCGCGTTCACCGTGGAGGTCCACGACCAGCACCCCGCCCGCGCCCCGCGCGACCCGGCCGACCACACCCCGTACGAGACCTCCGAGCACGGGCGCGGGCTGCGGCTGGTCGCCACGCTCGCCGAGTCCTGGGGCGTCACCTACCGCGCCGGCCGCAAGACCGTCTGGGCCCGCCTGCCGCCCGGCGGCACCGAGGAACCGGCCGGCCCCGCGCCCGCCCCCGCGCTGGTCGCCGCCGAGGCCCTCGCCCCGCAGCCGCGCGCCGCCGGTGACCGGGACTGGCTCGGCCGGGGTGCGCTCTCCTTCCTCGCCGAAGCCTCCGACCTGCTCGCCGGACAGCTCGACGAGAACCTCGTCGCCGCCCTCACCGGCCAGCTGATCGTGCCCCGGCTCGCGGACTGGTGCGCGATCTGGCTGGAGGACGAGGCGACCGTACGCGGCGGCGGTGACGGTCCGGCCCGCGTCTGGCACACCAGCGAGGCCCGCACCGAGGACCTCCAGCGGGCACTGGAGAAGGAGCCGCCGCGCTCCCGCCACACCGTGCGCTCCGGCCCCGAGCCCTACCCCTGGCCCGGCACCGCGCTCGGCGCCGAGGGCACCCACGGCACCGCCCTCGCCTACCGCCTGATCGCCGGCGGCCGCCCGCTCGGCACCCTGCTCATCGGCCGCTGCGGCCTGCTCGGCTTCCCCGACGAGGTCACCGGCCTGGTCGAGGACCTCGGCCGCCGGGTCGCCCTCGCCATCGGCGCCGCCCGCCAGTACGCCCGCCAGGCCACCATCAGCGCCGTCCTCCAGCGCGGCCTGCTGCCCGGCGCGGTCGCCGAGATCCCCGGCATGACCAGCGCCCTCGTCTACGAACCCCGCGACCAGGGCGGCCCCAGCGGTGACTTCTACGACCTGTTCCCGGCCGGCCGCGGCCGCTGGTGCTTCGCCGTCGGCGACGTCCAGGGCAAGGGCCCCGAGGCCGCCGTCGTCATCGGCCTCGCCCGCCCCTGGCTCCGGCTGCTCGCCCGCGAGGGGTACGGCGTCGCGGACGTCCTCGACCGCCTCAACCAGCTCCTGCTGGACGACGCCACCGAGGCCGCCGACGCCGCCGCCCGCGCCCTGATCGCCGCCGGAGGCGGACCCTTCGCCCCCGGCGACGGCCCGCAGACCCGGTTCCTGTCCCTGCTCTACGGCGAGCTGACCCCCGTCGACGGCGGTGTCCGCTGCACCCTCGCCTCCGCCGGGCACCCACTGCCCCTGGTGCTGCGCCCCGACGGCCAGGTCACCCCGGCGGCCCGCCCGCAGACCCTGCTCGGCGTCGTCGAGGACGAGACCTACACCAGCGAGACCATCGAGCTGTACCCCGGCGACAGCCTGCTGTGCGTCACCGACGGGGTCACCGAGCGCCGCTCCGGCACCGACCAGTTCGACGACGGCGACGGCCTCGCCCGCGCCCTGTCCGGCTGTACGGGTCTGAGCGCCGAGCACATCGCGGAGCGCATCCGCGCCCTGGTGCACGGCTTCGGCGAGGACGCCCCCGAGGACGATCTCGCCCTCCTGGTGCTCCAGGCACAGTGAAAGCGCGGTGAACCGGGTCCCGCGCGCGGTGCGGGACAATGGAGGACATGCCTTCCGCACTCCCCGACGGCGAGTCCGTCCCCGACGACGGCGCGCTGCCCGCCGCCGCGCTCGCCGGTGCCGCCGAGCGGCCCCTCGGGTTCTATCTGCACGTCCCGTACTGCGCGACCCGCTGCGGCTACTGCGACTTCAACACCTACACCGCCACCGAGCTGCGCGGCACCGGCGGCGTGCTCGCCTCGCGGGACAACTACGCCGACACCGTCGTGGAGGAGATCCGCCTCGCCCGCAAGGTGCTCGGCGACGACCCCCGCGAGGTCCGTACGGTCTTCGTCGGCGGCGGTACGCCCACCCTGCTGGCCGCCGAGGACCTGGTACGGATGCTGGGCGCGATTCGGGACGAGTTCGGCCTGGCACCGGACGCCGAGATCACCACCGAGGCCAACCCGGACTCCGTCGACCCCGCCTACCTGGCCACCCTGCGCGAGGGCGGCTTCAACCGGCTCTCCTTCGGCATGCAGAGCGCCAAGCCCCACGTCCTCCAGATCCTCGACCGCACCCACACCCCCGGCCGCCCCGAGGCATGCGTGGCCGAGGCCCGCGCGGCCGGGTTCGAGCACGTCAACCTCGACCTGATCTACGGCACCCCCGGCGAGTCCGACGACGACTGGCGCGCCTCCCTCGAAGCGGCTCTCGGCGCCGGCCCGGACCACATCAGCGCCTACGCCCTGATCGTCGAGGAGGGCACCCAGCTCGCCCGGCGCATCCGGCGCGGCGAGGTCCCCATGACCGACGACGACGTGCACGCCGACCGGTACCTCATCGCCGAGGAGCTGCTCACCGCGGCCGGAATGCACTGGTACGAGGTCTCCAACTGGGCCACCACCGAGGCCGCCCGCTGCCTGCACAACGAGCTGTACTGGCGCGGCGCCGACTGGTGGGGCGCGGGCCCCGGCGCCCACAGCCACGTCGGCGGGGTGCGCTGGTGGAACGTCAAGCACCCGGGTGCCTACGCCGCGGCCCTCGCAGCCGGCCGCACCCCGGGCGCCGGCCGCGAACTCCTCTCCGACGAGGACCGCCGCGTCGAACGCATCCTCCTGGAACTCCGCCTCCACGACGGCGTCCCCCTGACCCTCCTCAAGCCGGCCGGCCTCACCGCCGCCCACCGCGCCCTGACCGACGGCCTCCTGAACCCCGAGCCCTACGCCGAGGGCCGAGCCACCCTCACCCTGCGCGGCCGCCTGCTGGCGGACGCGGTGGTGCGGGATCTGGTGGACTGATCACTCGCCAGGATGAATCGGTGCGGGACGCCGGTTCGATCCCTAACCTGGTCCCTGGGCTGCCCCCGTAGGTGCACGGTGGCAGAAACCGGAGGGCTGCGGAGATGACCGCTGTGGACGATCGTGGCATGACCAGGTTCTTCGAGGAGTTCGAGCCTCCCGAGGGAATCAAGATCGAGCTTCTCCGGGGGGAAGTCGTGATGATGGCCGCGCCTGATCTGGTGCACAACCGGATCGTGACGGCAGTGCAGGACCAGATTCCGCCGCAGCGTTGGGAACGGCTCCAGACGACAGATCTGGACATCGCGAACGAGGCGAGTGAGTCCGTGCCCGATCTGTTGGTGCTGGAGCCCGGAGTGGCTCCGGACTCGTGGCGTCTTCTGCCGTCCTCACTGGTCACCCTGGTGGTTGAGGTCGTCTCCAAGACGAGTGTCGATCGCGACTATGGTGTGAAGCGGTCGATCTACGCCGCTGGCGGGGTGCCCGCTTACCTGATCATCGATCCGGTCATGGCCCACTGTGTACTGCTTACGGAGCCGGTCGGCGTTGGTGAGGAGGCCGACTACCGGGCGCAAAGAGTCACGAAGTTCGGCGCGCCCCTCCCGTTGGAGTGCCTCGATGTCGAGGTCGACACCACCGATTTTGGCACCTACAAGGCCGTCAGGCCCCACCGCTATCCGTGACGAAGTCGATCAGTTCCTCCACCCGCCCCAGCAACTCCGGCTCCAGGTCCCGGTAGGACGTCACCTTCGCCAGGATCGCCTGCCACACCGCACCGGTGTTTTCCGGCCAGCCCAGCGCCTTGCAGACGCCCTTCTTCCAGTCCTGGCCGTGGGGGACGCGGGGCCAGGCGGGGATGCCCAGGGCCGAGGGCTTCACCGCCTCCCAGATGTCGATGTACGGGTGGCCCACCACCAGGGCGTGGTCACTGGTGACCGACTGGGCGATGCGCCACTCCTTGGTGCCGGGCAGGAGATGGTCGACCAGGACGCCGAGGCGGGCGTCGGAGCCGGGGTCGAATTCGGCCACGATCGACGGCAGGTCGTCCACGCCCTCCAGGTACTCCACGACGACGCCCTCGATGCGCAGGTCGTCGCCCCAGACCTTCTCCACCAGCTCGGCGTCGTGCCGGCCCTCGACGTAGATCCGCCCGGCGCGGGCCACGCGGGCGCGGGCGCCGGGCACGGCGACTGAGCCGGAGGCGGTGCGGGCGGGCTTCACCGGGGCGGCGGTCGGGCGGACCAGGGTGACCGGGCGGCCCTCCAGCAGGAAGCCGCGCGGCTCCAGCGGGAACACCCGGTGCTTGCCGAAGCGGTCCTCCAGCGTCACCGTGCCCGCCTCGCAGCGGATCACCGCCCCGCAGAACCCGGTACCGGGCTCCTCCACCACCAGTCCCGCCTCCGCCGCCACCTCGGGCACCGGCTGCGGCTTCTTCCAGGGGGCGGTCAGGTCGGGGGAGTAGTCGCGCATTCCAATGACGATAGGAGAAGTCGCCGCGCGACTCTCAGGACACGCCGAAACGGGCTGCCAGGGCGTCGCGTTGGCGTCGTACGAAGGCCGCGTCGACCACCGCTCCGTGACCGGGCACGTACAGCGCGTCCGCGCCGCCGAGGGCCAGCAGCCGGTCCAGCGCGTCCGGCCAGCGGGACGGCACCGCGTCCGGCCCCGCCTGCGGCTCGCCGGACTCCTCGACCAGGTCGCCGCAGAAGACGACCTCGGGGGAGCCTGGCACCAGCACCGCGAGATCGTGGGCGGTGTGCCCGGGGCCGACGTTGGCCAGCAGCACCTGGCGGCCGCCGCCGAGGTCGAGCGTCCACTCGCCGGACACCGCGTGCGCGGGCGGCACCAGGGCGGCCGTGGCGGCCTCCGCCTCCCCGGCCGGGACCCCGTGCTCGACCGCGTCCCGCCGCAGCGCCTCCCGCTCGTGGCGGAACACCACGTCCAGGCCGACCGCGCCGTAGACCTCCGCCCCGGCGAAGGCGGGAGCGCCCAGGACATGATCGAAGTGGGGGTGGGTCAGCGCGAGATGGGTCACATCCCGCCCGGCCAGCCGCCGTACCGCCGCCCGCAGCGCCGCCCCCTCGGCGAGGCCCGACCCCGCGTCCACCACCAGTGCCGTGCCCGCGCCCACCACCAGACCCACCGTGCAGTCCCACCCCGGCAGCCGGCACCGGCCCACCCCCTCGGCCAGGCGCTCCCACCCGAGGTCTTCCCAAGTCACGGTCATGCCCGCACGCTAGCCGGGAACGAGCCGGGGACAAGCCGGGCGGACCGTACCGACCTTGCCCGGTGGGCACCCCACGGCCGTACACTGGCCGGGGATGTCTGGCACTCGCACGCGCAGAGTGCCAGGCGGGACGAAGCAAGGGCCGTGGGGCGACGTGACGGAGGTGCGCATGCTCAGCGAACGCAGGCTGCAGGTACTGCGCGCCATCGTGCAGGACTACGTCGGCACCGAGGAGCCCGTCGGCTCCAAGGCCCTCACCGAACGGCACAGCCTCGGCGTCTCCCCGGCCACCGTGCGCAACGACATGGCCGCGCTGGAGGAGGAGGGCTTCATCGCCCAGCCGCACACCAGCGCCGGACGCATCCCCACCGACAAGGGCTACCGGCTCTTCGTCGACAAGCTCGCCGGTGTGAAGCCGATGACGGCGCCCGAGCGGCGCGCGATCCAGAACTTCCTGGAGGGCGCGGTCGACCTCGACGACGTCGTGGCCCGCACCGTCCGGCTGCTCGCGCAGCTCACCCGGCAGGTCGCCGTCGTGCAGTACCCCTCGCTGACCCGGTCCACCGTGCGGCATGTGGAACTGCTCTCACTCGCGCCCGCCCGCGTGATGCTCGTGCTGATCACCGACACCGGCCGGGTCGAGCAGCGGATGGTCGACTGCCCCGCCCCGTGCGGCGAGGCACCGCTCGCGGACCTGCGCGCGCGGCTCAACAGCAGGGTGGCCGGCCGCCGGTTCAGCGACGTACCGCGACTGGTCGAGGACCTCCCCGATGCCTTCGAGGCGGAGGATCGCGGTACGGTCTCCACAGTGCTCTCCACTCTGCTGGAGACACTGGTCGAGGAGAACGAGGAACGGCTGATGATCGGCGGCACCGCCAATCTCACCCGTTTCGGACATGACTTCCCCCTGGTGATCCGGCCCGTGCTGGAGGCCCTGGAGGAACAGGTCGTGCTCCTCAAACTCCTCGGCGAAGCCAAAGATCCGGGCGTGACCGTGCGTATCGGGCACGAGAACGCCCACGAGGGACTCAACTCCACGTCCGTCGTGTCGGTCGGCTACGGTTCGGGCGGCGAGGCGGTTGCCAAGCTCGGCGTGGTCGGACCGACCCGCATGGACTATCCGGGAACGATGGGAGCGGTACGCGCAGTGGCACGGTACGTCGGACAGATCCTGGCGGAGTCGTAAGTGGCCACGGATTACTACGCCGTTCTCGGCGTGCGCCGCGACGCGTCGCAGGATGAGATCAAGAAGGCGTTCCGCAGGCTCGCGCGCGAGCTGCATCCGGACGTCAATCCCGATCCGAAGACCCAGGAGCGGTTCAAGGAGATCAACGCCGCCTACGAGGTGCTGTCGGACCCGCAGAAGAAGCAGGTCTACGACCTCGGCGGCGACCCCCTCTCGCAGGCCGGCGGCGCCGGTGGCGCGGGCGGTTTCGGGGCCGGCGGCTTCGGCAACTTCTCCGACATCATGGACGCGTTCTTCGGTACGGCGTCGCAGCGCGGCCCGCGCTCGCGCACCCGGCGCGGCCAGGACGCGATGATCCGGATCGAGGTCGAGCTGGACGAGGCGGCCTTCGGCACGACCAAGGACATCCAGGTCGACACCGCGGTCGTCTGCAACACGTGCAGCGGCGAGGGCGCGGCCCCCGGCACCTCCGCGCAGACCTGTGACATGTGCCGCGGCCGCGGCGAGGTCTCCCAGGTCACCCGGTCCTTCCTGGGCCAGGTCATGACCTCGCGCCCCTGCCCGCAGTGCCAGGGCTTCGGCACCGTGGTCCCGACCCCGTGCCCCGAGTGCGCGGGCGACGGTCGGGTCCGCTCCCGGCGCACGCTCACCGTGAAGATCCCCGCCGGTGTCGACAACGGCACCCGCATCCAGCTCGCGGGCGAGGGCGAGGTCGGCCCCGGCGGCGGCCCCGCCGGCGACCTGTACGTGGAGATCCACGAGCTGCCGCACTCCACCTTCCAGCGGCGCGGCGACGACCTGCACTGCACGGTCACCATCCCGATGACGGCCGCGGCCCTCGGCACCAAGGTGCCGCTGGAGACGCTGGACGGCATGGAGGAGGTCGACATCCGGCCCGGCACCCAGTCCGGCCAGTCGATCCCGCTGCACACCCGGGGCGTCACGCACCTGCGTGGCGGCGGCCGGGGCGACCTGATCGTGCACGTCGAGGTCACCACCCCGACCAAGCTCGACGCCGAGCAGGAGCGGGTGCTGCGGGAGCTGTCCAAGCTGCGCGGCGAGGAGCGGCCCACGGGTCAGTTCCAGCCCGGCCAGCAGGGGCTGTTCTCCCGGCTGAAGGACGCGTTCAACGGACGCTGAGGGCGGGGGGCGCCGCGTGCGCCCCCACGTCCGGACCGGATTCGGACTTGTCAGGCGGACATGACACCATGCGGGCATGTCCTCCGCACTGGCCGATCTCGTCGTGCATCCGATCGTGCAGGCCCCGATGGCGGGCGGTGTCGCCGTGCCGGAACTGGCCGCCGCCGTCTCCGAGGCCGGAGGGCTCGGCTTCCTCGCCGCCGGCTACAAGACCGCCGACGGCATGTACCGCGAGATCAAGCGCCTGCGCGGGCTGACCAGCCGCCCCTTCGGCGTCAACCTCTTCCTGCCCCAGCCCGCCCACGCCGAGTCCGGCGCGGTCGAGCTGTACGCGCAGCAACTGGCCGGTGAGGCCGCCTGGTACGAGACCGAGACCGGCGACCCCGACGGCGGCCGCGACGACGGCTACGACGCCAAGCTCGCCGTCCTGCTGGACGATCCCGTCGCCGCCGTCTCCTTCCACTTCGGCGTGCCCGACCCGGAGGCGCTGGCCGCGCTGCGCCGGGCCGGGACCGTCACCCTGGTCACCGCCACCACCGTCGAGGAGGCCCGCGCGGTCGAGCGGGCCGGGGCGGACGCGGTGATCGCGCAGGGCATCGAGGCGGGCGGCCACCAGGGCACCCACCGCGACCTCGCGGAGAACGACGGCGCCGGGCTCGGCCTGCTGTCCCTGGTCACCCAGGTCGCGCAGGCCGTGGAGATCCCGGTCGTCGCCGCCGGCGGCATCATGTGCGGCGCCCAGATCGCCGCCGTCCTCGACGCCGGGGCCACCGCCGCCCAGCTCGGCACCGCCTTCCTCGCCACCCCCGAGTCCGGCGCCCCCGAGGTCCACAAGCGGGCGCTGACCGACCCGGTCTTCCCGCGCACCGAACTGACCCGCGCCTTCTCCGGCCGCCCGGCGCGCGCCCTGACCAACCGCTTCCTGCGCGAGCACGGGCCGTACGCGCCCCCCGCCTACCCCGACGTGCACCATCTGACCTCGCCGCTGCGCAAGGCCGCCACCGCCGCCGGGGACGCCCAGGGCATGTCGCTCTGGGCGGGCCAGGGCCACCGAATGGCCCGCCCGCTGCCCGCCGCCGAACTCGTCCGCACCCTCGCCGCCGAACTCAACCTCGTACGGGGCGAGTCGGGGCGCCACCACCGACCCGTCCGAGCCCAGGGAGGGGACGCGCGATGACCGCGCCCGTCTTCGTCGTCGACCACTTCCGCACGGACGGCACCCGCTATGTGCTCGACGGACCCGAGGGGCGGCACGCCGTCTCGGTGAAGCGGCTGGAGCCCGGTGAGGAGGTCGTCCTCACCGACGGCGCCGGGCGGTACGCGGTCTGCCGGGTCACCGGCACCGAGGGCAAGGACCGGCTGATCGTCGACCTGCCCGAGGTGCGCGAGGAGCCCGAGCCCCGGCCGCGTATCACCGTCGTGCAGGCGCTGCCCAAGGGCGACCGGGGCGAACTCGCCGTGGAGACCATGACCGAGACCGGGGTCGACGCGATCGTGCCCTGGCAGGCGTCGCGCTGCATCACCCAGTGGAAGGGCGAGCGCGGGCTGAAGGCGCTGGGCAAGTGGCGCTCCACCGCCCGGGAGGCCGGCAAGCAGTCGCGCCGGGTCCGCTTCCCCGAGGTCGCGGACGCCGCCTCCACCAAGCAGGTCGCCGCGCTGCTCGCGAAGGCCGACTTCGCCGCCGTGCTGCACTCCGACTTCGGCCACGAGTCCGTCCCGCTGGCCACCGCCGAACTCCCCGCCGAGGGCGAGATCGTGCTCGTCGTCGGCCCCGAAGGCGGTGTCTCCCGCGACGAGTTGGCCCTCTTCGAGGAGGCCGGTGCCCGCGCCTGCGTCCTCGGCCCGTCCGTCCTGCGCACCTCCACCGCCGGCACCGCCGCGACCGCCCTCCTGCTGGGCCGCACCGGACGCTGGTCCTGACATGGAACTGGCCCAAGTACGCCTGCTCGTCACGGACTTCGCCGCCTGCTACCGCTTCTACGCCGAAGTCCTCGGCCTGCGCCCCCAGTCGGGCGCGACCGAGGGCCCGTACGAGAAGTTCAGCCCGCACGCCGGGTCGGCGGGCATCGCCCTCCAGGACCGCGCCTCGATGGCCGAGGTCCTGCCGGAGCTGGCCGGACCCGCCACCGGTCACCGCTCGCTGGTGGTCCTCCGGGTGGACGACCTCGACGGCTACTGTGCCGGGATCACCGGCCGGGGTGGTCGGCTGGCGCACGGCCCGGCGGAGTTCACCGACCGGATGCGGGTGGCCCACATCGAGGACCCCGAGGGGAACCTGGTGGAGCTGCAGGAGTGGCTGCTGATGCGGGGCTGACGGGCCCGTGCCGCACGTTCGGGTGACTGGCCGTATGCGGGCTTCCGCCGAGAGGGTGGCGGTGGGACGCTGGGTGTATGGGGGCTTCGCGTGGGGTTCGGGTGCTCGCCGCCGGTGGGCTCGTGGTGCTCGCCGTCGGTGCGGTGACGGCGTGTCAGCCGGGGGAGCTGGGGGCGGCCTCGGTCGCGTACACCACCGACTCGACGGCCACCGACGCGCTGAAGAAGCGTGACGTGGACGTGAGCTGGCTGACCTGCACCGGGCGGCAGGACGGCGGGCCGTCGGCAGGTGGGTCGCCGAGCGAGTCCACCGTGGTCACCGTCGACTGCCAGGGGAAGACCAAGGACGGGCGGGACATCACCGTCACCGGCAAGGTGACCCGCGCGGTGAACGGGGCCTGTGTGCGCGGCGATCTCGTCGGCAAAGTCGGCGGACGCCAGGTCTTCCGGGTGAACGGACTCGGCAACTGCGAAGCCGCCCCCGCCTACACCCCGCCCGCCACCTACCGGCCGCCGGGACAGCCCCGGCCCACGGTGACCGTCACCGTCACCCGCACCCTGTGGTGCGAGAACGACCCGTCGTGCCGGCCGGTCCAGGGCAAATAGACTGATCAATTCCGGGTCCGATCAGGGGCGTTCGCGCGTAGGGTGATCGCGTGACTCACGGTGCAGCTACGGAAAACAGCGCCTCGTACCTCCGATTCCCGCATGTGCGGGGCGACTTGGTCACCTTCACCGCCGAGGGCGACGTCTGGGTCGCCCCGCTGGACGGCGGCCGGGCCTGGCGGGTCAGCGCCGACGGCGTCCCCGTGAACCACCCCCGCATCTCGCCCGACGGCACCACCCTCGCCTGGACCTCCCGCCGCGACGGCGCCCCCGAGGTGCACACCGCCCCCGTGGACGGCGGACCCTCCCGGCGCCTGACCCACTGGGGCAACGCCCGTACCCAGGTCCGCGACTGGACCCCCGACGGCGAGATCCTCGCGGTCACCGCCGCAGGACGGCACAGCACCCGCCACAGCTGGGCCCGTACCGTCCCGCTGGACGGCGGCCCGGCCGCCACCCTCCCGTACGGCCCCGTCGGCACCGTCGCCCACGGCCCGCACACCGTGCTGCTGTCCGCCACGATGAACCGGGACGCCTCCGCGTGGAAGCGCTACCGGGGCGGCACCGCGGGCAAGCTGTGGATCGACCGGGACGGCGACGGCGAGTTCGTCCGGCTGCACGAGGAACTCGACGGCAACCTCGAGTACCCCTCCTGGGTCGGCGACCGGCTCGCCTTCCTCTCCGACCACGAGGGCACCGGCGCCCTGTACTCCTCCCTCGCCGACGGCTCCGACCTACGCCGCCACACCCCGCTCGGCGGCTTCTACGCCCGGCACGCGGCGAGCGACGGCACCCGGGTCGTGTACGTCAGCGCCGGGCAGCTCTGGGTGCTGGACGACCTCGACGGCGCCGAACCCCGCCGCCCCGGCATCCGGCTCGGCGGCCCCCGTACCGACCTCCAGCCCTTCGTCCTGGACGCCGCCCGCTGGCTGGACTCCGCCACCCCCGACCACACCGGGCGCGGCAGCGCGGTCGCGGTGCGCGGCACCGTCCACTGGGTAACCCACCGCGCCGGACCGGCCCGCGCGCTGGCCGCCGCGCCCGGCGTACGGGCCCGGCTGCCGCGCGCCTTCCGCGCGGACGGCGAGGAATGGGTGGCGTGGGTGACCGACGCCGAGGGCGACGACGCGCTGGAGTTCGCGCCCGCCACCGGCCTCGCCCCCGGCACCGCCCCGCGCAGGCTCGCCGCCGGGCGACTCGGCCGCGTCCTCGAACTCGCCATGTCCCCGGACGGCACCCGCGCCGCCGTCGCCTCCCACGACGGGCGGCTGCTGCTGGTCGAGCGGGAGACCGGCGAGATCCGCGAGGTCGACCGCAGCGAGCACGGCGACCCGCACGGCCTGGCCTTCTCACCCGACTCCGGCTGGCTCGCCTGGGCCCACCCCGGCCCCCGCCCGCTCTCCCAGATCCGGCTCGCCGCCACCACCGACCTCACCGTCACCGAGGCCACCCCGCTGCGCTTCGCCGACTACGAGCCGGTCTTCACCCTCGACGGCCGCCACCTCGCCTTCCTCTCCAACCGCGCCTTCGACCCCGTCTTCGACACCCACGTCTTCGACCTGGCCTTCGTGGAAGGCGCCCGCCCCCACCTCATCACCCTCGCCGCCACGACACCGTCCCCCTTCGGCCCGCAGCGCCACGGCCGCCCCTTCGGCACCCCCGAGCGGGACGAGACCCCCGGCGCCGAGGGCACCCCCACCACCCGCGTCGACCTCGACGGGCTCGGCGACCGCATCGTGCCCTTCCCCGTCGAGGCCGCCCGGTACGGCAACCTGCGCGCCGCCAAGGACGGGGTGCTCTGGCTGCGCCATCCGGTGCGCGGTGTCCTCGGCGCCTCCCGCGCCACCCCGGACGCCCCCGACCCCAAGACCGGGCTGGAGCGCTACGACCTCGCCCAGCACCGGCTGGAGCACCTGGCCGCCGACGCCGACGAGTTCGAGGTCACCGGCGACGGCCGCCGCGTCCTGCTGTGGAGCGACGGCAGGCTCCGCGTCGTCCCCGCCGACCGCCGCGCCCCCGACGACGAGGACGGCGACGCCCGCGTCACCGTCGACCTCGGCCGCATCCGGCACACCGTCGACCCCGTCGCCGAACGGCGGCAGATGTACGACGAGACGGGCCGGCTCATGCGGGACAACTTCTGGCGCCCCGACATGGGCGGCGTCGACTGGGACGGCGTCCTGGACCGCTACCGCCCCGTCCTCGACCGCCTCGCCACCCACGACGACCTCGTGGACCTCCTCTGGGAGGTGCACGGCGAACTCGGCACCTCGCACGCCTACGTCATGCCGCACGGCGAATGGGGCGACGACGCCCGCCAGGGGCTGCTCGGCGCCGACATCTCCCGCCACGAGGACGGTGGTTGGCGCGTCGACCGGGTGCTGCCCTCGGAGACCTCCGACCCCCAGGCCCGCTCCCCGCTCGCCGCCCCCGGGGTCGCCGTACGCCCCGGTGACACCCTCCTCGCCGTCGGCGGCCACCCGGTCGACCCGGTCGCCGGGCCCGGCCCGCTGCTGCTCGGCACCGCCGGGAAGCCCGTCGAGCTGACCGTCGCCCCGGCCGGCGGCGGCGAGCCCCGGCACGCGGTCGTCGTCCCGCTCGCCGACGAGGACGCGCTGCGCTACCACGCCTGGGTCGCCGGCCGCCGCGCCCACGTCCACGAACGCTCCGGCGGCCGCCTCGGCTACCTCCACGTCCCCGACATGCAGGCCCCCGGCTGGGCCCAGATCCACCGCGACCTGCGCGTGGAGGTCGCCCGCGAGGGCCTGGTCGTCGACGTCCGCGAGAACCGGGGCGGCAACACCTCCCAGCTCATCGTCGAGAAACTCGCCCGCCGCGTCGTCGGCTGGGACCTCCCCCGGGGCATGCGCCCCGAGAGCTACCCCCAGGACGCCCCCCGGGGCCCGGTGGTCGCCGTCGCCGACGAGTTCTCCGGCTCGGACGGCGACATCGTCAACGCCGCGATCCGCGCCCTCGGCATCGGCCCGGTCGTCGGCACCCGCACCTGGGGCGGAGTCATCGGCATCGACAGCCGCTACACCCTGGTCGACGGCACGATCATCACCCAGCCCAAATACGCCTTCTGGCTGGAGGGCGCAGGCTGGGACGTGGAAAACCACGGCGTGGACCCGGACGTGGAAATCCCCATGCGCCCCCAGGACTGGGCACGGGACGAGGACCCCCAGTTGGACAAGGCAATAGACCTGGCCTTGGAAGCACTGGAGAGGGACCCGGCAAAAACCCCGCCGGGCCTGCCCACCTGAGGGGCGCGGGGAACTGCGCGAGCAACCACAACGCACCCGCACCCGAACGACTAGGATGCCGAAGGCAAAGATCATCGGCGAAAGCGAGCGCAGCTAGATGGCCGGCGAACCCCAAGAAGACTGCCTCTTCTGCAACATCATCGCGGGCAAGATCCCCGCAGACGTGGTGAGGGAAACCGACACCACCCTCGCCTTCCGGGACATAAACCCCCAGGCCCCCACCCACATCCTGGTGATCCCCAAGGCCCACTACAAAAACGCAGCGGAACTCGCCGCAGAAGCCCCGCAACTCGCCGCGGACGTCCTCGCGGAGACCCGCGGAGTCGCCGAAGGCGAGTCCCTGGAGAGCTACCGCACCGTCTTCAACACGGGAAGCGGCGCCGGACAAACCGTCTGGCACGCCCACGCGCACGTCCTCGGCGGTCGCGGCCTGAACTGGCCCCCCGGATAACCCTCCATGTCCGTACGCGAGTTGGTCGTCCTCGGCACCGCCAGCCAGGTCCCGACCCGGCACCGCAACCACAACGGCTACCTGCTGCGCTGGGACGGCGAGGGCATCCTCTTCGACCCCGGTGAGGGCACCCAGCGGCAGATGCTGCGCGCCGGGGTCGCCGCGCACGACCTGAACCGGATCTGTGTCACCCACTTCCACGGCGACCACAGCCTGGGTCTGGCCGGGGTGATCCAGCGGATCAACCTGGACCGGGTGCCGCACCCGGTCACCGCGCACTACCCTCGCTCCGGGCAGCGCTTCTTCGACCGCCTCCGGTACGCCACCGCCTACCGGGAGACGGTCGGCCTCACCGAGGCACCGGTCGACACCGACGGCCCGCTGGCCACCACCCCCTCCTACACCCTGGAGGCGTACGGGCTCTCCCACCCGGTGGAGTCCTACGGCTACCGGCTGGTCGAGCCCGACCGGCTCCGCATGCTGCCCGACCGCCTCGCCGCGCACGGCATCGCGGGCCCGGACGTGGGCCGTATCCAGCGGGAGGGCTCGCTCGGCGGGGTCGAGCTGGCGGAGGTCAGCGAGACGCGGCGCGGGCAGCGGTTCGCGTTCGTCATGGACACCCGGCTCTGCCCCGGTGTGCACGCCCTCGCCGACGGCTGCGACCTGCTCGTCATCGAGTCCACCTTCCTGGACGAGGACGTGACGCTCGCCGAGGAGCACGGCCACCTGACCGCCGGGCAGGCGGCGACCGTGGCCCGGGACGCCGGGGTGCGGCACCTCGTCCTCACCCACTTCAGCCAGCGCTACTCCGGTCCTTCATCCCCCGCCGAGTTCGAGCGGCAGGCCCGCGCGGCCGGCTTCGCGGGCGAGCTGACGGTCGCCCGCGACCTGGACCGCGTGCCGCTCCCCAAGCGCCGCTGAGCGTCCCGACGCGGGCGTACGATATTTCGATGCCCCTCCCCAAAGCTGAACTGCACCTGCACATCGAAGGCACACTGGAGCCGGAGCTTGCGTTCCGTCTGGCCGAGCGCAATGGCGTCGAGCTTTCCTACGCCGACACCGAGGCCCTGCGCCACGCGTACCGGTTCGAGGACCTCCAGTCCTTTCTGAACCTGTACTACGAGCTGATGGCCGTCCTGCGCACCGAGCAGGACTTCGAGGAGCTGGCCGACGCCTACCTGGCCCGCGCCGCCGCGCAGGGGGTGCGGCACGCGGAGATCTTCTTCGACCCGCAGGCCCACCTGGCGCGCGGGGTGGAGATGGGGACCGTGATCGAGGGGCTGTGGCGGGCGCTGGGCCGCAGCGTGGAGACCCACGGCGTCTCCACCAAGCTGATCATGTGCTTCCTGCGCGACGAGTCCGCCGAGTCGGCGCTCGCCACGCTGGACGCGGCCAAGCCGTACCTGGACCGGATCACCGGGGTCGGCCTGGACTCCGCCGAGGTGGGCCACCCGCCGGTGAAGTTCCGCGAGGCCTACGACGCCGCCGCCGCGCTCGGCCTGCGCCGGGTCGCGCACGCCGGTGAGGAGGGTCCGCCGGAGTACGTCGTCCAGGCCCTGGACCTGCTCGGGGTGGAGCGGATCGACCACGGGCTGCGCTCCGTGGAGGACCCGGCGCTGGTGGAGCGGCTGGTCCGGGACCGTGTCCCGCTGACCCTGTGCCCGCTGTCCAACGTCCGCCTGCGCACCATCGACACGCTGGCCGACCACCCGCTCCCGGCGATGCTGGAGGCGGGGCTGATGTGCACGGTGAACTCCGACGACCCCGCCTACTTCGGCGGCTACGCGGACGACAACTTCACCGCCGTCCAGCAGACCCTGGGCCTCACCGAGGACCGGATGCGCGAGCTGGCCCGCAACTCCTTCCTCGCCTCCTTCCTGGAGGACGACGAACCCCGCCGGGCGCGGTACCTGGCGGAGGTCGACGCGTACGAATTCCCGCGCGGCGAGGCGTAGTCACGCGGAGACGGTCGCGGCCGGGGTGTCGGTGAGGGGGATGTGCACGGCCGGGATGCCCTTGGCGGCCAGGTCCCGGACGGTGACACCCCCGACCGTGACCGGCGCGACCCTGGCGGCCGTGTCCGTGACGGCCAGGTCCGGCACCGGCACGGGCGTCCGGCGCAGGGAGATCTCCACCACCCGCAGGCGGCGGGGGGCCGTGCGCAGGGCGACCGCGGCCATCGGGACGGCCGCCAGCAGCAGTATGGCCGCCAGGATCTCGCCCATCGCGGGGAAGCCCGCGCGAGCGGACAGCAGGCTGCCGGTCAGCGGTCCGGCGGCCGTGCCCAGCGAGGCGGCGGAGCCGACCAGCACCGCCCAGCGGCCGCGTGCGTCGAGCGCTGCGGCCAGGCTGATCACGTAGGAGAGCACCACCGGGTAGCAGAGGTTCCACGCGATCTCGCCCAGCGCGAAGGACGGCAGGTCGGTGGCCGAGGCGCTGAGCGCGATACAGCCCGCGATCAGCGCGGTGCCGAGACCGATCGGCAGCGCGCGGCCCAGCCGGGGGCCGAGGGCGCTCGCGCCGGCCACGCCGAGCAGACCGGCGCCCAGCGCTATGGCGAACACCGCGCCGACCGTGATCTCGGTGAGGTGCGCCTGCCCGAGGCCGATGCGCCCGCTGACGCCCCACAGCGCGTTCTGCGCCAGCGACCAGCACGGCATCGTCGCGGCCAGCAGCAGTCCGGCCCGGCGGTGGGGGAGCGGCCGCCGTATGCCGTCGGAACCGGCCGCCGGGGCGGTGCGGGCGGGCAGCCGGCCGGTGAACGGCCACACCGCGAGCGCGGTCAGCGCGACCGCGCCGAGCGGCAGCCCGTGGCCCGGACCGAGGCGGGGGATCGTCAGATAGAGCGCGCCCGCCAGCGCCGAGACCACCAGCAGCCCGGACGTGGTGGCCCGGTGCGGGTCGCGTCCGGCGGCGATGCCGCTCGCGGCGACCGCCGTCATCGTGCCGGAGCCGAACCCGCCGACGACCGCGCCCAGCACCACGGCGGGGACGGAGCCGGTGAGCGCGGCCGAGCCGTAGCCGAGGACGGCCAGGACTATCCCCGTCCGGGCCAGCGCACGGGCGCCGAACCGGTCCACGCGGGCGGCCAGCGTGAACCCGGCCGACGCCGAACTCAGCAGCAGGGCACTGCCGATGGCACCGGCCTGGGTGGCGGACAGCGGCAGCGCGCTGTCGAGACGGCCGACCGTGGTCGGCAGCAGATACGAGGCGAGGTACCCGGCCGTGAAAAGGGCGACGAGGGGCCAGGGCAAGGAGCGGGGGGCGAACACGGGCGTTCCCAGGGCAGGCGTGAGCGACAGCTCGACGAGGAGTGAAAGAGGGGGGAGGGGCGACGGCCGTCTGTTCGACGGGAGCGCGCGAGCAAGTTGTATCAAGCACGCGGTTTCGAGAAGAAGCCGGGCCGATGTGATTCAGATCACTATCACGTTTGGCCCGTGCGGCGACGGGTAGGCACAACAGATTTCGCGCTCGAACGCGCGGACGGTGATCGCACAGAACTCCGGGATACGCTATGGTTGTTCACGTCGCGGTCGCCGGAACTCCCGGTGGCGGACAGTGCGTTGGTGGTCCAAGGAAAGACGCCCCGCTTCCTGCGGGGAAATGCAGGTGCAAGGCCTGCCCGGCGCTCCGAACAGAGCCCCATCCCGCTTCCGAGCGGGGTGGGGCTCTTTGTTGCGCGCCCCCGCTCCGCGCCCGCCTGCCTCCACTCGCTCCCGGTCGCTCCCTCCGTCCGTGGACGGCTCACCCCATTGACGGCCCTGATGGGTGTATCTAGCCTCTGTTCTCATACATGGACGGCATTCACAAGAGGAGATGGTGCGGGTGAGCGGCGCTCCGCAGGACGTGGCCCGGCGGCTGCGGGAGGGGATGGCGGCGGGCGTGCTCTCCTTCCCGCTCACCGCCTTCCACGAGGACGGCACCCTCGACCGCGAGGGCTGCCGCGCCCATGTGGCCGACCGGCTCGCCGCCGCGCCCGGCGCCCTCTTCCCGGCCTGCGGCACCGGGGAGTTCTTCTCCCTGGACGAGGACGAGTACCGCCAGGTCGTCACGGTCGCTGTCGAGGAGGCGGCCGGGCGGGTCCCCGTCGTCGCCGGTACCGGCTACGGCTGGGCGCAGGCCGCGCGCTTCGCCCGGATCGCGGAGGAGGCCGGGGCGGACGCCCTGCTGGTCCTGCCGCACTACCTCGTCGCCGCCCCGCAGAGCGGGCTCGTCGCTCAGCTCACCCAGCTCGCCGCCCGCACCCGGCTCCCGCTCATCGCCTACCAGCGGGACCAAGTCGCCTACACCGTGGACTCGTTGCGGCACATCGCCCGCATCCCGAACGTCATCGGGCTCAAGGACGGGCACAGCGACCTCGACCGCCTCCAGCGGCTCACCCTGGCCGCGCCCGAGGGGTTCCTGTTCTTCAACGGCGCCGCCACCGCCGAGGTCCAGGCCCGCGCCTACACCGCCGTCGGCGTACCCGCGTACTCCTCCGCCGTGCACGCCTTCGCCCCCGAGATCGCCGGCGCCTTCCGCACCGCCCTGCGCGCCGGGGACGAGGACACGGCCGACCGGCTGCTGCGCGGCTTCTACGTCCCCTTCGTGGAACTCCGCGACCGGGTCCCCGGATACGCCGTCTCCCTGGTCAAGGCCGCCGCCCGGCTCAGGGGAGCGCGCGTGGGACCGGTGCGGGCGCCCCTGGCCGACCCCTCGGCCGCCGACCTCGCCGCCCTCAAGGACGTGCTCGCCGCCGGACTCGACCTCGTGGGAGCCGCCCTGTGATCCCGGAGCTGACCGTCACCGAGGTGCGCCTCACCCCGGTCCTGGTGGCCGACCCGCCGCTGCTGAACACCCAGGGCGTGCACCAGCCTTACACCCCCCGGCTGATCGTGGAGGTGGTCACGGCGGGCGGGGCCACCGGACTCGGGGAGACGTACGGCGACACCAAGTACCTGGAGCTGGCCCGCCCGCTCGCCGAACGGCTCGTCGGGCGGTCGGTCACGGATGTGAACGCGCTGTTCTCCCTCGACCTCGCGGTGGACGAGAGCCGGGTGCGGGGCGCGGTCGACGCGGGCGGGCTGCGCGGGGTGCAGAGCGCCGACAAGCTCCGGCTGTCCGTGCTCTCCGCCTTCGAGGTCGCCTGCCTGGACGCGCAGGGGCGGGCGCTCGGACTGCCCGTGCACGCGCTGCTGGGCGGCAGGCTGCGGGACTCCGTCGAGTACAGCGCCTACCTCTTCTACAAGTGGGCCGCGCATCCCGGGGCGGCCCCGGACGAGTGGGGTGCCGCGCTCGACCCGGCCGGGGTGGTCGCGCAGGCCCGCGCGCTGTCCGAGCGGCACGGGTTCTCCTCCTTCAAGCTCAAGGGCGGGTTCTTCGCGCCGGAGGAGGAGACCGAGGCGGTACGCGCCCTCGCCGAGGCGTTCCCCGGGCGGCCGCTGCGGCTCGATCCCAACGGGGCGTGGTCGGTGCCGACCGCGCTGAAGGTGGCGGACGAACTCGGGGGCCTGCTGGAGTACTTGGAGGACCCGGTACTGGGCACCGACGCGATGGCCGAGGTGGCCGCGCGGACCGGGGTGCCACTGGCCACCAACATGTGCGTGACCACGTTCGGGGAGATCAAGGAGGCGTTCACCCGGGACGCCGTCCAGGTGGTGCTCTCCGACCACCACTACTGGGGCGGGCTGCGCAACACCGGGCACCTCGCGGCGGTCTGCGCGGCCTTCGGGGTCGGGGTGTCCATGCACTCCAACACCCACCTCGGCATCAGCCTCGCCGCGATGACCCAGGTCGCGGCCACCGTGCCGAACCTCCACCACGCCTGCGACTCCCACTACCCGTGGCAGGCCGAGGACGTGCTCACCGAGCGCGTCCCGTTCACCGCCGGCCACGTCACCGTCTCCGACCGCCCCGGCCTCGGCGTCGAACTCGACCACGACGCCCTCGCCCGCCTCCACCACCGCTGGCTCCACGACGACGGCACCTTCCGCGACCGCGACGACAGCGCCGCGATGCGGGTCGCGGACCCGGACTGGCAGACCCCGGTGATGCCCCGCTGGTGACCCCCCGCGCGACCCCGCGAGCCCCCTGGAACCATCGGGTTCCGGCCGCCGAACCCTCGGTCACCGGCCGGTCGGTGGTGCACACTGGCCAGATCCGCACCACGTCAGGGAGCCCGCACTGATGCCGTCCCACGCGATCGCCGGAGAGGAAACCGGAGGCGACCCGGAGCACCTCACCCGGACAGCGCGCCACCAGGCCCAGGTCGACCCGCTCGCCGCGCTGCGCGCCCCCGGCGATCCGCCCTGGGACGTCTACCTCACCGGCACCGTCTTCCTGGACATCGTCTTCACCGGCCTGGACACCGCCCCCGTGCGCGGTACCGAGTCCTGGGCGCGCGGGATGGGCTCCAGCCCCGGCGGGGTCGCCAACATGGCCGCCGCGCTGGCCCGCCTCGGCCTGCGCACCTCGCTGGCGGCGGCCTTCGGGGACGACCACTACGGGGAGTACTGCTGGGACGCGCTCGCGCGGGGCGAGGGCATCGACCTCACCCCCTCGCGCACGGTGCCCGGCTGGCACTCGCCGGTCACCGTCTCCATGGCGTACGAGGGGGAGCGCACGATGATCTCCCACGGCCACGAGCCGCCCCCGGAGGAGCCCGCGCCGGACTGCCCGCCGCCCGCGCGTGCCGCCGTCGCCTCGCTCACGCCGGGCCGCCGTGCGCCCTGGATCGCGCAGGCCGCCCGTGAGGGCACCCGGATCTTCGCCGACGTCGGCTGGGACGACACCGGTGCCTGGGACCTGGCCGGGCTGGCCGACCTGGAGCACTGCGAGGCGTTCCTGCCCAACGCGGAGGAGGCGATGCGCTACACCGGCTCCACCTGCCCCAAGGCGGCCGCGCACGCCCTCACCGAACACGTACCGGTCGCGGTCGTCACCCTCGGCGCGGAGGGGGCGTACGCGGTGGACCGGCGTACCGGCGAGACCGCCGAGGTGCCCGCCATCGCGGTGGAGGCCCTCGATCCCACCGGCGCGGGCGACGTCTTCGTGGCCGGTTTCGTCACCGGCACCCTCGCCGGCTGGCCCCTCGCCGACCGCCTCGCCCTCGCCGGCCTCACCGCCGCCCTCTCCGTCCAGGAGTTCGGCGGCTCCCTCTCCGCCCCCGGCTGGTCCGAGATCGGCGCCTGGTGGCGCCGCGTGCAGTCCCTCGACACCCAGAACCCGGCGGCCCTGCGCCGCTACGCCTTCCTTGACCCCCTCATCCCCGCCCACCTCGACCGCCCCTGGCCCCTCCGCCGGGCAGTCCCGACCATCGGCTTCGGCCGCAACGCGTAAGCCTCCGGCGGACCGGCCGGGATTCGCCGCCGGCCCGGCGCCCAGGCGGCCCGCCGAAGCAGCGGCCACACGGCCCCACCTCGCCCGGCCGCGCCGGCCCGCCACCGCTGGTCCCACGTACCGGAGCACGCCGGACATCCGCGCCGAGACCCACGACCGCCGCCCGCAGGCGCCTGGCACCAGCTGGGCCCCTACGGTGCCAGCACCCTCACCCGCCAAAGCACCGCACCGTTGCCCTTCACACCGACGCCACCCGACCTCCCCGTCACCCGAGACGCCGCCCCCGCCCCGGTGCCCCACCGGACCGGCGTTTCTCGCCCGCCACTGCGGATCACCCCCCAACCTGCCGAAGCGCCGCAGGCACCCGCGCTCGACGCGAGACCTGCACCCTCCAGTCCGGCCCCGCCGACACCCCTCCTCCCCCGCCAAGGCGCCGCAGGCACTCTCGTGGGTGAAAAGCACTGCGGGGTTGACGGGGGTGCGGCGTAGGCTTGAGGAGCCGAGGCCCCCGTCGGGGGTGGCCGGGATGAGGAGGAATCGCAGGCCATCAGTGCCGGCCCATGACTCAGACACCGACAGCTCACACCTCCGCGCAGGACCAGGCGAGAGCACGGATCAGCGTTCCCGCACAGCACCCGATGGTGACCGTGCTGGGCTCCGGCGACTCCCTCCTGCGCGTGATCGAGAAGGCTTTCCCGGCGGCCGACATCCACGTCCGGGGCAATGAGATCAGCGCGGTCGGCGAACCGGCGGAAGTCGCCCTGATCCAGCGTGTGTTCGACGAGATGATGCTGGTGCTCCGCACCGGGCAGCCGATGACGGAGGATGCGGTGGAACGCTCGATCGCGATGCTCAGGGCGAGCGACAACGGCACGAGCGACGGCCCCGAGACCCCGGCCGAGGTGCTGACGCAGAACATCCTGTCCTCGCGCGGCCGCACGATCCGCCCCAAGACCCTGAACCAGAAGCGCTACGTCGACGCCATCGACAAGCACACCATCGTCTTCGGCATCGGCCCCGCCGGTACCGGCAAGACCTACCTCGCCATGGCGAAGGCCGTGCAGGCGCTCCAGTCCAAGCAGGTCAACCGCATCATCCTGACCCGCCCCGCGGTCGAGGCCGGCGAACGGCTCGGCTTCCTCCCGGGAACCCTGTACGAGAAGATCGACCCGTACCTGCGCCCGCTCTACGACGCCCTGCACGACATGCTCGACCCCGACTCCATCCCCCGCCTGATGGCGGCGGGCACGATCGAGGTCGCCCCGCTGGCGTACATGCGCGGCCGCACCCTGAACGACGCCTTCATCATCCTGGACGAGGCCCAGAACACCAGCCCCGAGCAGATGAAGATGTTCCTCACCCGGCTCGGGTTCGACTCGAAGATCGTCATCACCGGTGACGTGACCCAGGTCGACCTCCCCGGCGGCACCAAGAGCGGTCTGCGGCAGGTGCAGGACATCCTGGAGGGCGTCGAGGACGTGCACTTCTCCCGTCTCTCCTCCCAGGACGTCGTCCGGCACAAGCTGGTGGGCCGTATCGTCGACGCGTACGAGAAGTACGACAGCCACGAGGCCGCGGGCAAGACCGGGGCCAAGGGCTCCAAGGGGAAGTAGACCAGCACGACCATGTCGATCGACGTCAACAACGAATCCGGCACCGAGGTGGACGAGCAGGCGGTGCTCGACATCGCCCGCTACGCGCTCGCCCGGATGCGCATCCACCCGCTCTCCGAACTGTCGGTGATCGTCGTGGACGCCGACGCCATGGAGCAGCTCCACATCCAGTGGATGGACCTGCCGGGACCGACGGACGTCATGTCGTTCCCGATGGACGAGCTGCGCCCGCCGGGCAAGGACGACGAGGAGCCCCCGCAGGGCCTGCTCGGCGACATCGTCCTGTGCCCGGAGGTCGCGGCCCAGCAGGGCAAGGACGCGCCCACCGAGCACTCCATGGACGAGGAGCTCCAGTTGCTCACCGTCCACGGCGTGCTGCACCTCCTCGGCTACGACCACGAGGAGCCGGACGAGAAGGCCGAGATGTTCGGCCTCCAGGCCGCCATCGTCGACGGCTGGCGGGCCGAGCGCGGCCTGACCGGGCCGTCGCCGGCGCCGACCGTCTCGTAGGGCGGCCGGTACCCGAATGAGTCCGCAGATCGTGATCGGCGCGGTCGCGCTGATCGTCGTGGCCTGGCTCGCCGCCTGCGCCGAGGCGGGCATCGCCCGCGTCTCCAGCTTCCGCGCCGAGGAGGCCGTCAAGTCCGGCCGTCGGGGCAGCGCCAAGCTGGCGCAGGTCGCCGCCGACCCCACCCGCTATCTCAACGTGGCCCTGCTGGTGCGCGTCGCCTGCGAGATGGCCGCCGCCGCCCTCGTCACCTACGCCTGCCTGCGCGCCTTCGACGCCACCTGGCAGGCGCTGCTGGTCGCCATCGCGGTGATGGTGCTGGTGTCGTACGTCGCCGTCGGCGTCTCCCCCCGCACCATCGGCCGCCAGCACCCCCTGTCCACCGCGACCGCCGCCGCCTACGTGCTGCTGCCGCTGGCCCGTGTCATGGGCCCGGTGCCCTCGCTGCTGATCCTCCTCGGCAACGCGCTCACCCCCGGCAAGGGCTTCCGGCGCGGCCCCTTCGCCTCCGAGGCGGAGCTGCGCGCCATGGTCGACCTCGCCGAGCAGGAGTCGCTGATCGCCGACGAGGAGCGCCGCATGGTGCACTCCGTCTTCGAGCTGGGCGACACCCTGGTCCGCGAGGTGATGGTGCCGCGCACCGACCTCGTCGTCATCGAGCGGTACAAGACCATCCGGCAGGCCCTCACCCTCGCCCTGCGCTCCGGTTTCTCCCGCATCCCGGTGACCGGGGAGAGCGAGGACGACATCGTCGGCATCGTGTATCTGAAGGACCTGGTCCGCAAGACGCACATCAACCGCGACGCCGAGAACGACCTGGTCTCCACCGCGATGCGCCCCGCCGTCTTCGTCCCGGACACCAAGAACGCGGGCGACCTGCTGCGCGAGATGCAGAAGGAGCGCAACCACGTCGCCGTCGTCATCGACGAGTACGGCGGCACGGCCGGGATCGTCACCATCGAGGACATCCTGGAGGAGATCGTCGGCGAGATCACCGACGAGTACGACCGTGAACTCCCGCCCGTGGAGGACCTCGGCGAGGGCCGCCACCGGGTCACCGCCCGCCTGGACATCACCGACCTCGGCGAGTTGTACGGCCTGGAGGAGTACGACGACGAGGACGTGGAAACCGTAGGCGGACTGCTCGCGAAGGCACTGGGCCGCGTGCCCATCGCCGGCGCGAGCGCCGAGGTCGAACTGCCCGATGAGCGACGGCTGAAGCTGACCGCCGAGGCCGCCGCCGGTCGCCGGAACAAGATCGTGACGGTACTGGTCGAGCCCGCCGGGGTCCCGGCGCGGGAGGAGAGCACGGAATGAAGCCCCAGGAGCTGCGCGCCCTCTGCCTGTCCTTCAACGCGGTGGAGGAGGAGTTCCCCTTCAACCCGGACACCTCGGTCTTCAAGGTGCTGGGCAAGATGTTCGCCCTCGCGGCACTGGACGCGCGGCCCCTGACGGTCAACCTCAAGTGCGACCCGGAGGACGCCCAGCGCCTGCGGGCCGACCACGAGGGCCTGATCGTGCCGGGCTACCACATGAACAAACGGCACTGGAACACCGTCACGGTGGACGCCGACCTGCCCGACGCCCTGGTGAAGGAACTGATCGAGGACTCCTACGACCTCGTCGTCGCGGGCCTGCCGAAGTCCGAGCGCCTGAGACTCGACCGCCCCTGAAGACCCCTACGGGTACGAGGCGGGCCCGTGTCAACGGCGCGCGCGGCCGCGTGGAGCACACGGCCGCGCGTAGCGCGATCACCCGGATCCTGGACTGAGGTCAGGCCCGTGCGGGGCGCAGTCCGAGGGCGATCAGGGTGGCCGCGGCGAGGACGATCGCCGCGGACAGTCCGGCCACCGTGTGAACGCCGGCCAGCAGGTCGCCGGAGGTGGTGGCCACCACGCCCAGCAGGGGCACGCCGAGCGTGAGGCTGACCTGCTGGGTGGAGGTCACCAGGCCGGTGGCCAGGCCCTGTTCGCCGTCCGAGACCCCCGAGGTGACGGTGAGGCCGTACGAGACGATCGCGCCGAGGTGGCACATGCTGGCCAGGGACACGGCGGTCACGGCCAGCCACACCGACCGGCCGTCGGCGCTCAGCGGCAGCAGGGCGGCGGTGAGGAGCCCCTGCCCCGCCAGCGAGCCGGCCAGCGTGCGCCGGGCGCCGAACCGGCCGATCACCCTCGGCGCGCAGACGCCCGCCACCGCCGACAGCACGCCCTGCACCCCGAAGACCAGGCCCGTCTCGAACGCCGACAGCCGCAGCACCTCCTGGAGGTACAGGGTCAGCGCGAACACCACGGCCGACATCATCGAGAAGGTGACCAGCCCGCCCAGGTTGCCCCACGCCACCGTGCGGCGGCGCAGCATCGGCAGCGAGACCAGCGGCGCGGCCGTACGGGACTCGATCACGGTGAACGCGGTCAGCAGCGCGAGCCCCGCCACCAGGGCGGTCAGCACGTCCGCCCGGCCGAAGCCCTGGGCGGCGGCGGTGGACAGGGCGTAGATCAGCGACAGCAGCCCGGCGGTGACGGTGACCGCGCCCGGCACGTCCAGCCGGGGCCGCTCGGGGGTACGGGACTCGGGCAGCAGACCCGGCGCGAGCGGCAGCACGATCAGCGCGAACACGGCCAGCAGCGCCATCGTGGAGCGCCAGCCGAAGGCGTCGGTCAGCGCGCCGCCCGCGATCATGCCGGTGGTGAAGCCCAGCGACAGCAGCGTGCCGGAGATGCCGAGCGCGCGGTTGCGGGCCGGGCCCTCGGGGAAGGTCGTCGTCAGCAGGGACATCCCGGTCGGTACGATCGCCGCCGCGCCGAGCCCCTGGAGGGCGCGGCCGGTGAGGAAGGACGCCGGGTCCCAGGCCATCGCCGCCAGCACCGAGGCGGCGCCGAACAGGGTGAGCCCGGTCAGGAACAGCCTGCGGCGGCCGAAGAGGTCGCCGACGCGGCCGAACAGCAGCAGGAACCCGCCGGACGGCAGCGCGAACGCGGTGACCGCCCACTGCAGCGCCGTGCGGCTCATGCCGAGGCCGTCGCCCAGCTCGGGCAGCGCCACGTTCAGCACCGAGAAGTCGAGCGCGACCATGAACTGGGCCGCGCACAGCACGAACAGCACGAGCCGGTCCCGCGCCGAGAGCCGGACGGGCCCGACGGGCAGGTCGGTAGGGGGAGTTACGGGGGCTGGGGTGTCGATCGCCATGGCAAAGAGCTTCCGGCGGCCGGAAGAAACGTGGGGAGTCGGAACTTATGGTGGTGGTGGCACCACCAGACACGGCGACGAGGGGGACCGGGACGTGGCTGCGACGGCGAGCGTGACGAGCATGCCGAGAAGTGAACGGCGCACCGAGCTGCGGGAGTTCCTGGTGTCCCGGCGCGCCCGGATCACCCCGCAGGAGGCCGGCCTCCCGCTCGGCGGACCCCGGCGCCGCACCCCTGGGCTGCGCCGGGAGGAGGTCGCGGTGCTGGCCGGGGTGAGCGCGTCCTGGTACCAGTGGCTGGAGCAGGGTCGGGACATCTCCGTCTCCCCGCAGGTGCTGGACGCGGTCTCGCGGGTGCTGCGGCTGAGCGCCGCCGAGGTGCGGCACCTGTACCTGCTGGCCGGCCTCAACCCGCCCGCGTCCGAACGCGTCTCGGCCCGCCGGGACATGTGCGACGGGCTGCGGCGGCTGATCGACACCTGGATGCCGTATCCGGCGCACATCATGGACCGCTACTACAACTGCGTGATGTACAACGCGGCGGCGACCGCGGTGTTCGGCATGGGGGAGGACTCCACCCCGCGCAACTGCCTGGTCGACTTCTTCGCCGACCCGCTGTTCCGCAGCCGCACGCTGAGCTGGGAGACCAACGCGCGTACGGTCGTCGCGCAGTTCCGGGCGGCCTGCGCGGCGCATCCCGAGGACGAGGGGTTCCGGGCGGTGCTCGCCGAAGTGAGCGCCCTGAGCCCGGAGTTCAACGCGCTGTGGGCCGAGCGGGACATCGAGGACCAGGGGCAGATCCGCAAGGAGCTGATGCATCCCCGCGCCGGGCTGCTGGCCGTGGAGTCCACCGCCATGCGGGTGCCCGCCCGGCCCGACCTGCTGATCGTGCTGCACACCCCGCTGCCGGAGGCGGACACCGCGGCGAAGCTGGAGTGGCTGGCGAACGGGTCCGACGGGGTTCGTATGCTCGGGGCATGAGCGAGAACGAGCTTGACCCCGAGGACCGCAAGATCGTGACCCTGGCCCGGTCGGTACGGGCCCGCAACGGCGTCCCGGAGGGGGCCGCTGTGCGGGACTCGACGGGACGGACTTACGCGGCCGGAACGGTGTCCCTCCCCTCGCTCCGGCTCAGCGCGCTGCGTACGGCTGTCGCCATGGCGGTGGCGTCCGGAGCGGAGTCCCTGGAGGCAGCGGCGGTCGTCAGCACGGCGGAAGCTGTCCCGGCGGAGGACCTGGCCGCGGTGGCCGACCTCGGGGGCGCGGGCACACCGGTACTGCTCGCCGGTGCGGACGGTGTCGTCAGGTCGACCGTCGCGACCGGCTGACGGCAGCGGTCCGGGGACCGGTCACAGCGCGTCCGGTCCCCGTTCCCCCGTCCGTACCCGCACCACCGTCTCCACCGGTACCGACCACACCTTGCCGTCGCCGATCTTGCCGGTCCGCGCGGCCTCCACGATGGTGTCGATCGCCTGCTCGGCCACCGCGTCCTCCACCACCAGTTCCAGGCGGACCTTGGGGACGAGGTCGACCACGTACTCCGCGCCCCGGTAGACCTCGGTGTGACCGCGCTGGCGGCCGTAGCCGCTGGCCTCGGTGACGGTGAGGCCGTCGATGCCGAGGTCGCGCAGGGCGGACTTCACCTCGTCCAGGCGGTAGGGCTTCACGACGGCGGTGATGAGCTTCATAGGGGGCTCTCGGCTTTCCGGACAGGGGCGCCATGGCCCAGGACCCCGTGATCGTAGGCCGTCTCGGCGTGCACCGTAAGGTCGAGCCCGGTGCGCTCCTCGTCCTCGCTCGCGCGCAGGCCCAGCGTGCGGTCCAGCAGCCTGCCGAGCCCGTACGTCACCGCGAAGGCGTACGCGGCGACCGCGAGGACGGCGACGAGCTGGCGGCCCAGCAGGGCGAGCCCGCCGCCGTACAGCAGGCCCTGCGGGCCGCCGGTCATGGCCTTGTCCGCGAACAGGCCGATCAGCAGCGTGCCGATCACCCCGCCGACCAGGTGGACGCCGACGACATCGAGGGAGTCGTCGTAGTCGAGCCTGAACTTCCAGCCCACCGCGTACGAGCAGACGACACCGGCGGCCAGGCCGACCGCGAGCGCCCCCAGCAGCGAGACGGTCCCGCAGGACGGGGTGATGGCGACCAGCCCCGCGACCGCGCCCGAGGCGGCGCCCAGCGTGGTGGGGTGGCCGTCCCGCTTCTGCTCGACCAGGAGCCAGCCCAGCAGGCCGGTGCAGCCGGCGGCCATGGTGTTGAGGAAGGCGGCCGCGGCGAGCCCGTTCGCGCCGAGCGCGGACCCGGCGTTGAACCCGAACCAGCCGAACCACAGCAGCCCGGCACCGAGCATGACCATGGGCAGGCTGTGCGGCCGCATGGCGTCCTTCTTGAAGCCCAGCCGGGGGCCGAGCACCAGACACAGCGCGAGTCCCGAGGCGCCGGACGTGATCTCGACCGGCAGACCGCCCGCGAAGTCCAGCGCGCCCAGCTTCGCGCCGATCCACCCGCCGGGACCCCACACCCAGTGCGTGACCGGAACGTATACGAGCAGCGTCCACACCGGCACCAGCACCAGCCACGCCCCGAACCGGGTGCGGTCCGCGACCGCGCCGCTGATCAGGGCGGCCGTGATGATCGCGAAGGTGAGCTGGAAGGTGGCGAAGAGCAGGGTGGGGACCGTGCCGTGCAGGCTGGACGGGGTCAGACGCGCCATCCCCGCGTTCTCCAGCCCGCCCAGCAGGCCCCCGCCGAGGTCGTCGGTGAAGGCGAGCGAGTAGCCGGCCGCCAGCCAGACCACGGTGACCAGGGCTATGGACACGAAGCTCATCATCAGCATGTTGAGCACGCTCTTCGCGCGGACCATGCCGCCGTAGAACAGGGCCAGGCCCGGTGTCATCAGCAGCACCAGGGCGGTGGCGGCGAGCAGCCAGGCGGTGTCACCGGTGTCCGCGTGCGCGGCGGCGAGGGTCACGGGCGTCTCCAGTGATCCGGGGGAGCGGGCTCGTCAGAGGGTCACGGGTGCGCGTTTCCGGTCGCCTACAGGGGCGTTTCCAGCAGGTTTCGGCCCGTGCGGGCGCCCGGAGACGCCGGTTGCGGGGGTGCGGCGGACGCCCGTGCGGCACGGGCTCGCGGATCAGGGAGAATGGTCGGCATGAGCGTTCGTACCCAGTCATCCGAGCGGTCGGGCGAGAACGCCCACCGCGCAGGCTTCGCGTGTTTCGTGGGCCGTCCCAACGCGGGCAAGTCCACCCTCACGAACGCTCTGGTCGGGCAGAAGGTGGCCATCACCGCCGACCAGCCGCAGACCACCCGGCACACGGTGCGCGGCATCGTGCACCGGGACGACGCCCAGCTGATCCTGGTCGACACCCCCGGCCTCCACAAGCCGCGCACCCTGCTGGGCGAGCGGCTCAACGACGTGGTGCGCACCACCTGGGCCGAGGTCGACGTGATCGGCTTCTGCCTCCCGGCGAACGAGAAGATCGGCCCCGGCGACCGCTTCATCGCCAAGGAGCTGGCCGGGATCAAGAAGACCCCCAAGGTCGCCATCGTCACCAAGACCGACCTCGTCGACTCCAAGACCCTCGCCGAGCAGCTCATCGCCATCGACCAGCTCGGCAAGGAGCTGGGCTTCGAGTGGGCCGAGATCGTGCCGGTCTCCGCGACCGGCGGCAAGCAGGTGGGCCTGCTGGCCGACCTGATCGTGCCGCTGCTCCCCGAGGGCCCCGCGCTCTACCCCGAGGGCGACCTCACTGACGAGCCCGAGCAGGTCATGATCGCGGAGCTGATCCGCGAGGCCGCGCTGGAGGGCGTGCGCGACGAGCTGCCGCACTCCATCGCCGTCGTCGTGGAGGAGATGCTCCCGCGCGAGGACCGCCCGGCCGACAAGCCGCTGCTCGACATCCACGCCAACGTCTACATCGAGCGGCCCAGCCAGAAGGGCATCATCATCGGCCCCAAGGGCAAGCGGCTGAAGGACGTGGGCATCAAGTCCCGCAAGCAGATCGAGGCCCTGCTCGGCACGCCCGTCTTCCTCGACCTGCACGTGAAGGTCGCCAAGGACTGGCAGCGCGACCCCAAGCAGCTGCGCAAGCTCGGCTTCTGAGGCCGCTCCTCTCTTGACCGTTCAGCCGCGCTGCGCCCGCAGCAGCTCCCGGTACCAGCGGTACGACGCCTTCGGGGTCCGCCGCAGCGTGGCGAAGTCCACGTCCACCAGGCCGAAGCGGCGGGCGTAACCCTCGGCCCACTCGAAGTTGTCCAGCAGCGACCACACGAAGTAGCCGCGCACGTCGACCCCTTCGGCGAGCGCGGCGTGGACCGCGCGGACATGGCCGTCCAGGTAGGCGATGCGGTCCTGGTCGTCCAGCCCCTCGTACGAGCAGCCGTTCTCGGTGATGACGAGGGGCGGGAGCCGGTCGCCGTACCGGTCGCGGAGCCCGGTCAGCAGGCCGGTCAGCGCCTCGGGGACGACCGGCCAGCCGAAGTCGGTCACCGGGACGCCCTCGAACTCCCGCAGTGAGAAGGGTAGTTCGGCGGGCAGCGCCACCCCGCCGAACTCGGTGGGCTCCTCCTGCGGGGCGCCGACCCTGGCCGGGGCGTAGTAGTTGATCCCGTACCAGTCCAGCGGCTCCGCGATGATCCGCAGATCGTCCTCGGCTCCCTCGGGCATCAACGCAGCCGTGCCGTCCGGGTATTGGCCCAGCAGGATCGGGTCCGCGAAGAGGCGGTTCAGAAGCAGGTCGTAGAAGACGGCCGCCTCCACGTCCGCCGGGTCGGCGGAGGCGGGCTCCACGGGGGAGTGGGAGTTGGCGACGCCGATGTTCGTCACCCCGGCCGCGCGCAGCGCCCGTACCGCCAGGCCGTGCGCGAGGAGCTGGTGGTGGGCGGCCGGGAGCGCGTCGAAGAGCAGGGCCTTGCCGGGGGCGTGGGTGCCGAGTGCGTGGCCCAACAGGGTGTGCTCGGCGGGCTCGTTGAGGGTGATCCAGCGCGGCACGCGGTCCCCGAGCCGGTCCGCGACAGCGGAGACATGGTCCGCGAACCGGTACGCGGTGTCCCGGTCCAGCCAGTCGAGCCCGGCCGGCAGATCCCAGTGGAACAGCGTCGGCACCGGCTGGACCCCCGCCTCGCACAGCGCGTCCACCAGCCGGTCGTAGAAGTCCAGCCCGCCGGGGGAGTTCACGCGCGGCCAGGAGACCGAGAAGCGGTACGCGTCCACGCCGAGATCGGCCAGCAGGGCCACGTCCTCCGGGTAGCGGTGGAAGTGGTCGCAGGCCACGGCGGCCGTCGAGCCGTCCTTCACCCGGCCCGGCTCGGCGGTGAACACGTCCCAGACGGAGGGTTCGCGCAGATCGGCGGCGCCCTCGATCTGGTGCGCGGAGGTCGACACCCCCCACAGGAAGCCGTCGGGGAAGCGGGGGAGAGGGCCGTACGCGTCCGTCACCATGGGCCGGATCATCCGCACCCGGCCCCCGCCGCGTCAACGCCCGCGTCAGCCCCCCTCCTTCAGGCGCCCTCCTTCAGCACCCGTGACACCAACTCCCTTTGCGCCTCGGTCAGTCGGGGGTCGGCCGCGTGGACGGTGCGGCCGTCCACCGTGATCTCGTAGTGGAAGCCGTCCGGGACACCCGCCACCGGGGTGGCCGGGGCGGCGGTCAGGGCCTGGTCGGCCAGGGTGCGCCACTCCGCCGCGTCGGGGAGCCCGGAGGTGTCCACCTCCGCCTGCCGCTCGATGCCCGCGAAGCCGCCCGTACGCCGTACTTGGATACGCATGGCCCCAGTGTCCGGCACGGCGGCTACAGCGTCTCCACCCCCACTTCCTCCCACGCCTTCTCCACCGCCTGGAGTTCGCCGCCCGCGCCGAACCGCTCGCGGGCGGCCTTCACGGTCAGCGTGGCGAAGTCGGCGAACTGGGCGTCCTCCTTGAGCTTGCCGCCGGTCAGCACGTCGTACCAGATCTGGCCGGTCTTCTCCCAGGCGTAGCCGCCGATCGCGGTGGCCGCGATGTAGAAGGCGTGGTTGGGGATGCCGGAGTTGATGTGGACGCCGCCGTTGTCCCGGCCGGTGTGCACGTAGTGCTGCATGTCGGCGGGCTGGGGGTCCTTGCCGAGCACGTCGTCGTCGTAGGCGGTGCCCGGGGCCTTCATCGAGCGCAGGGCCTCGCCCTGGACGCGCGGGGCGAGCAGTCCGGCGCCGATCAGCCAGTCCGCGTCGGCGGCGGTCTGGCGGAGCGTGTACTGCTTGATCAGCGAGCCGAACACGTCGGACAGCGACTCGTTGAGCGCGCCGGACTGGCCGAAGTAGGCGAGGTTGGCGGTGTACTGCGTGACGCCGTGGGTGAGTTCGTGGCCGATGACGTCGACCGGGATGGTGAAGTCGAGGAAGATCTCGCCGTCCCCGTCGCCGAACACCATCTGCTCGCCGTTCCAGAAGGCGTTGTCGTAGTCCTTGTCGAAGTGGACCGTGGCGTTGAGCGGGAGGCCCTGGCCGTCGATGGAGTGGCGGCCGTACACCTTCAGATACAGCTCGAAGGTGGCGCCCAGGCCCGCGTAGGCCCGGTTGACGGTGGCGTCGGAGCCCGGCTCGGAGCCCTCGGCGCGGACCTTCTTGCCGGGGAGGTCCTGCTTGTGCCCGGCGTCGAAGATCGTGCGCTCCGGCTGGTCCCCGCCGGAGCCGGCGGGCGCGGTGGCGGCGGCGGGCTGCCCGCCGATCACGGTGGTCAGCCGGCGGCGGGTGCGCTCCAGCGCGTCCCGCTCCAGCGAGCGGCGGGCCGGGCCGGACAGTGCCGGGTCGGAGTCGCGCGCGAGCTTGTCGAGGAGGTGCGGCGGCACGATCGTGCAGAAGACGGGCTCATGGCCCCCGTTGGTCGTCATGCCAATAAATGGTCGCACCGGGCGATGTCAAAGTCACTACCTGTAACCGTGATGGATGAAATACCGTGATATCTCTCGTCACTCCCCGTCACCGAGTGGTATGAAGCCTCATCAGGGGCCCGCGTCGGCCGTCCCGGTTCCGCATGCTGATACGCCCCCGCGAGCCCGGCGGGCCTCGGCTAGGCTGCACAGCATCATGCGTTTCGGGCTGCTTCTCCTTAGCTGCCGCGGCGAGGGCCTGTAAGCAAGGCCGACTCCCTCCCCGCGGTGCTATTGGCGTTGCGTCGTCGGCCGTCCCAAGGACTTTCCGAGGAGCCCACGCGATCATGGCGAACCGCCAGCAGCCCAGTTCCATGCCGTTCCAGCGCTACGGCCAGTACGAGCAGGTCGACATCCCCGACCGCACCTGGCCCGGCAAGCGCGTCACCGCAGCCCCCCGCTGGCTCTCCACCGACCTGCGCGACGGCAACCAGGCCCTGATCGACCCGATGTCGCCCGAGCGCAAGCGCCGGATGTTCGACCAGCTGGTCAAGATGGGCTACAAGGAGATCGAGGTCGGCTTCCCCGCCTCCGGCCAGACCGACTTCGACTTCGTGCGCTCCATCATCGAGGAAGAGGGCGCGATCCCCGAGGATGTGACGATCTCCGTCCTCACCCAGGCCCGCGAGGACCTGATCGAGCGCACCGTGGAGTCCCTGAAGGGCGCCCGCCGCGCCACCGTCCACCTGTACAACGCCACCGCGCCCGTCTTCCGCCGGGTGGTCTTCCGGGGCTCCAAGGAGGACATCAAGCAGATCGCCGTCGACGGCACCCGCCTGGTCGTGGAGTACGCGGAGAAGTTGCTGGGCCCGGAGACCGAGTTCGGGTACCAGTACAGCCCGGAGATCTTCACCGACACCGAGCTGGAGTTCGCGCTGGAGGTCTGCGAGGCGGTGATGGACGTCTACCAGCCCGGTCCGGGCCGCGAGATCATCCTCAACCTGCCCGCCACCGTGGAGCGTTCGACCCCGTCCACGCATGCCGACCGGTTCGAGTGGATGCACCGCAACCTCTCCCGCCGCGAGCACGTCGTGCTGTCCGTGCACCCGCACAACGACCGGGGCACCGCCGTGGCCGCCGCCGAGCTGGCGCTGATGGCCGGCGCCGACCGCGTCGAGGGCTGCCTGTTCGGGCAGGGCGAGCGCACCGGCAACGTCGACCTGGTCACCCTGGGTATGAACCTGTTCTCGCAGGGCGTCGACCCGCAGATCGACTTCTCCGACATCGACGAGATCCGTCGCACGTGGGAGTACTGCAACCAGATGGAGGTCCACCCGCGCCACCCGTACGTGGGCGACCTGGTCTACACGTCCTTCTCCGGCTCCCACCAGGACGCCATCAAGAAGGGCTTCGACGCCATGGAGGCCGACGCGGCCGAGCGGGGTGTCGGCGTGGGCGACCTGGAGTGGGCGGTGCCGTATCTGCCCATCGACCCCAAGGACGTCGGCCGCTCCTACGAGGCCGTGATCCGGGTCAACTCGCAGTCCGGCAAGGGCGGTGTGTCGTACGTCCTGAAGAACGACCACAAGCTGGAGCTGCCGCGCCGGATGCAGATCGAGTTCTCGAAGATCATCCAGGCCAAGACGGACGCCGAGGGCGGCGAGATCACCCCGCGCGACATCTGGGCCGCCTTCCAGGACGAGTACCTGCCGAACCCGGAGAACCCCTGGGGCCGCATCCAGGTTCGTACCGGCCAGTCGACCACCGACACCGACGGCGTGGACACGCTGACCGTGGAGGCGACGGTGGACGGCGCCGACACCGTGCTGACCGGTAGCGGCAACGGTCCGATCTCGGCGTTCTTCGACGCGCTGCAGTCGGTCGGCGTGGACGTACGCCTGCTGGACTACCAGGAGCACACGATGAGCGAGGGCGCGTCCGCGCAGGCCGCCTCCTACATCGAGTGCGCGGTCGGCGACAAGGTGCTGTGGGGCATCGGCATCGACGCGAACACGACACGTGCGTCGCTGAAGGCGGTCGTGTCCGCGGTGAACCGCGCGACCCGCTGACCCCGCCCCGACCCGGCGCTTCGCCGCCCCGGCCGCTGTCCACGGCGGCCGGGGCGGCGTCGTCTTCCGGCCAGGGAACGCCGCAGGTCACGGACCGGTCTCGCCCGGAGGGCTGACTAGGGCCGCGTGATGTGGCTAACATCACGCCAGCGCGGCGATGGGGCCGCGTGGTGACGTGCGGAGGTGCGACGTGCTGCCAGTACGGGGACGAGACGGCCGAGCCACCGGGTTCGTGCGGCACCTCCTGGGCTCCCGCACCGCCTGGACGCCCCAGGGCGACGGGGAGTTCTTCTGCCCCGGCTGCGGCGGCGACCGCAACTACCAGCGCCTCACCGGCCGCACCCGTCTCACCGTGCTCGGGGTGCCCGTGCTGGCGCGCGGGACGACCGGGCCGGTCGTGGAGTGCGCGTCCTGTCTGCACCGCTTCGGCGTCGAGACGCTCGACCACCCCACCACCCGCCGGCTCTCCGTCCTGCTCCGCGACGCGGTCCACGCGGTGGCCGTCTCGGTGCTGGCCGCCGGGGGCAGCGGATCGCGGGCCGCGCTGGAGGCGGCCGCCGAGACGGTCCGCGCGGCGGGCTGCGAGGAGGACGCGGCGGAACGCCTCGCCATGACCCTCGACGGCGGCGACCCCCGCCCCGCCCTGACCGCCCTCGCCCCCCACCTGGCCGCGCCGGGCCGCGAGTCCCTCCTCCTGGACGCGGCCCTCATCGCCCTCGCCGACGGCCCCTACACCCCCGCCGAACACACCGCCCTCACCGTGGCCGGCGAGGCCCTCCTGCTCCCCGCCGAGGTGGTGGAACGGGTTCTGACGGCAGCCCGCATGCCGTCCTGACCAGGGCAGGCGTGACGCGGGAGCGTCCTCGGCGTTGAGCATCGCGGTCTCTTAAATGGAGGACGACGATGACCACTGCCGAGCAGACCCTCGCGGACCGGCTGGGACTCACGGCCGGACAGCTCGTGCGCGAGACGGGCTGGGACGAGGACAGCGACGACCGCCTGCGCGCGGCCGTGGAGGAGTGGACCGGCGACGCCCTGGCCGACGAGGACACCGAAGGCGCCGCCGACCTCGTACTGCTCTGGTGGCGCGAGCAGGACGGCGACCTCTTCGACGGCCTCATCGCCGCCCGCGGCGACCTCGCGCCCGGCGGATTCATCTGGCTCCTCACCCCCCGCCCCGGCCGCGACGGCCACATCGACCCCGCCGACATCACCGAAAGCGCCACCTCCGCAGGCCTCACCGCCCACCCCCCGCTCCCCCTCTCCCCGTCCTGGACAGGCACCCGCCTGGAGGTGCGCGGGGGGACCGCCGCGTAAGATCACCGGCGGGGGCCGCCTGCCGGCATGGGCGGGGTTTCCGGTTCAGGGTGAGCAGACGCGTGGTGCGACGCGGTTCCACCGGAACACCTGGAGAACCGTATGCGCCGTCCCTTCGTGCTGGCCGCCGCCGTCGCGCTGCTGTGCGCGGGCTGTGCCACCGCCGACGCCGAGGACAAGTCCGCGAGTGCCTCGCCCGCTCCCGATCCCGGCTCCGTCGTCCGCGCGGCCGTGGCCGGGACCCGTGCGGGGACGGCGCGGATCGACGAGACGATAGAGCTCGGGGCCGCCGGAGACGAGTACCGCTTCGGCATCGCGGGCGGCTTCGACTTCGGCGCCGACCGGGGACACCTCACGGTCGACCCGCCCTGGGGCGCGGCGAGCACCGACGAGGTGTTCACCGACGGCAAGGTCTTCGCCAGGGGCAGCGCGGGGATCGCCGCGAGCACCTGGGCGAGCGTGTCCCGCGAGAAGGCCGAGGCCCACTACCTGCTGCGCGCCCCGCTCAACGACCCGCAGCACGTCATGCGTCAGGTCGCCGCGATGCGCCAGGTCTCCGACGAGGGCAGCGAGACCGTCCACGGCGTGCGCGCCAGGCACTACCGGGGCACCCTCGACCACCGCACCCTCACCCTGCGCATGGCGGCGGACGTGCGGAAGCAGCTCGGCGACGCCCGCCAGCGGTTGGGCGCCGACCTGCCCGTCTTCGCGGACGCCTGGGTCGACGCCCGGGGCCGCCTCGTAAAGACCCGCCTGGCCGTGAACCTGGGCGGTGTCGAGGCGACCGCGACGATGAACCTCACCGACCTCGGCAAGCCGGTGCGCGTGACCGTCCCGGACCCGGCCGACACGGTGCCGGGCGAGCTGGTCAAGAGCCCGGTGGCGGGCTGACCGGCCCTACCGTTCGCTGCCCTCGCCCAGGGCGCTGTCGGTGATGTCGCCTCCGGTGGCGATGGCGTCGCGGGAGGCGTGGACGTCGGACCGGGTGCGGCGGGTGGGGGTGGGTGGGGTGTGGGGGCCGGTGACCTTGGAGTGGGGGCCGAGGGCGGAGCCGGTGATGTTGCCTCCGGCGGCGACGGCGCCCCGGCCGGCGCGTACCCGGCGGCCCGGGGTGGGCGTGCCGCCCAGTGCGAGCACCGAGACCACCAGCGCGGCCAGCGCCACCACCGCGCCCACCACGCTCGCGGCCTGACCGGCGGTGTCCAGGTCGGCCAGCACGGCGACCAGGACCAGCCCGAGGGTGGCCGCGCCCGCCACCACGGCGGTCACCCATGTCCATGTCCGCGCCATCACATGCCCCCGCCCTCGGTCGACAGGAACATGTTCACGCAACCCGGCGGGTGGCGCTACGTTTTACCGCACCTGCGCCAAGTCGGTTATGGGGCAGGGCACTTCGAGGTGGACGGGGGAGCGGCGTGGGCGGGACGGGGCACACCGGCGGTCCGCGATGAAGCCCCCTGGACGGCGGTGGGGGCGCCGTGAGGAGGACGCGCCACGTGCCGGGTCCGGGCACGTGAGCGTGGGGCGCGGGGGCGTCGGTGCCGGGGGCGGCATCGAGGGGAGCGCGCTCGGGGAGAACAGCCGGGTCGCCAACGTCCACTTCCACGAGGCCCCGGCCGTGCCGACGGCCGTGGCGTGGCCGGTGGAGATCGGTCCGGTCCCGGTCCTGGCGTCCGCGTTCCAGCCCCGGCGCGAGCTGCGTGAGCGGGTGGAGGGGGCGCGGGCGAAGGGCGGGACGGTCGTCCTGACCCAGGTCCTCTCCGGAGGCGGCGGCGTCGGCAAGACCCAACTCGCCGCCGCCTGCGCCTCGGACGCGGTGGCCGAGGGGTACGACCTCGTGGTGTGGACGGCCGCGACGGAGGCCCAGCAGGTCATCACCCAGTACGCGCAGGCCGCCGCCCGGGTGGGCGTCGCGGGCGGTGAGCCCGAGGCGGACGCCCGCCTGTTCCTGGAGTGGCTGGCGACCACCTCCCGGCGCTGGCTGGTGGTGCTGGACGACGTGACCGACCCGGCCGTCCTCACGTCCTGGTGGCCCGCGAGCCGTACGGGGTCGGACTGGGTGCTGGCCACGACCCGGCTGAAGGACGCGCGGATGACGGGGGGTGGGCGGACGCGGATCGACATCGACGTATACACCCCGGGGGAGGCGCGTACGTTCGTCGAGGCCCGCCTCAGGGGCGAGGGCATGGAGCACTTGCTGGACGAGCAGGTCGCCGAACTCGCCTCCGCGCTGGGCCACTTACCCCTGGCCCTGAGCCACGCCACCGCCTACATGGGCAACGAGGAACTGACCTGCACGGCGTACCTGGCCCTCTTCACGGACCACCGCACCTCCCTGAAGGAGGCCCTCCCCGAGGCGGCCGACACCGAGGGCTACGGCCGCCAGATCACCACCACCCTGCTGCTGTCCCTGGAGGCCGCCCAGGCGACGGACACGACGGGCTTCGCCACGACGGCACTGCGCCTGGTGTCCCTCCTGGACCCGTCCGGCCACCCCCACGCGCTCTGGTCCGCCCCGCCCCTTCTGAACTGCCTGAGCCCCCGGGAGGCGACTCCCGCCCAGGCCCACAAGACCTTGCGACTCCTGCACCGGTACGCCCTGCTCACCTGCGACACCCGGGCGGAACCCCGTGCGGTCCGTGTCCACGCGCTGACGGCTCGGGCGGTACGGGAGGGGATTCCGGAGGCGCGGCTGCCCGAGCTGGCCAAGGCGGCGGCGGACGCGCTCACGGACATCTGGCCCGACCCCGACCAGCTCCGCCCCGATCTCGCCGCCACCCTGCGCGCCAACACGGACGCCCTCGCGGACCACGCGGCCGACTGTCTCTGGGACTCCGCGCCTCATGCCGTTCTCGGCCGTGCCGGGGAGAGCCTGAGCAGGGCGGGGCTCGTGGCGCCCGCCCTCGCCCACTGGCAGCGGACGGCTGCCGAGTGCGAACGGCGGCTGGGGCACGAGCACATTCAGACCCTGACGGTGCGCAGCGCCCTGGCCACTGCCTACGCGGACGCCTGGCGGGTCCCGGAGGCGGCCGGCCTTCAGGAGCGGGTGCTCGCCGACTGCCGGCGGCTGCTGGGGGACCAGCACCCTCTCACCCTCGGAGTCCGGAACAACCTCGCGATCTCCTACGGCAGGACCGGCCGCGCCGAAGAGGTCGCCGACCTGCTCGAGCGCCTGGTCGCCGACTGTGAGCGGCAGTTCGGGCCCGAGCACCCCCACACCCTGACCGCTCGGAACAACCTGGCCAGTGCGTACCGGGAGGCGGGGCGGGTTGTGGAGGCCGTCGGTCTGCAGAGGCGGGTGATCGCCGACAGCGAGCGGCTGTTGGGAGCCGAGCATCCCGACACCCTGGGCGCACGCCTCAACCTCATCAACTGCTACTGGCAGTCCGGCATGGTGGCGGAGGCGGGCGGGCTGCTGACACGGTTGCTGGCCGACTGCGAGCGAGTGCTCGGCGCAGAGCACCCCGAGACCCTGAACGTCCGTGGCCACCTCGCCTATTACCACTGGCGCGCCGGGCACGTGGAGAAGGCCGCCGGTCTGCTTGAGGCACTGGTGGCCGACCGGGAACGGCTGATGGGTGCCGACCACCCCGAGACGTTGACGGGCCGCGGCAACCTCGCCGTCGCCCACTGGGAGGCCGGGCGAAGGGAAGAAGCCCTCACGCTCCTGCGGCGGGCCGTGGCCGATCTCGACCGCGTGCTGGGCAGCGGACACTCCGACACCGTGGGCGCCCGCAGCACCTTGGCGCGCTATGAACGTGAACTCCCCGACGATCACTGAATCGGGTGGCATATGCGGATTTTGCTATGCCTTCGTGACTTTTCGCCCCATCCTGAAGGTGCCATCAGGGCGAGATCACGGAGGACTTGGAAGCATGACCACCACCGCGCAGGACGTCATCTCGGTCAAGCTTGAGCGCGCGTTCGACGCTCTCGACGCCGACAGTGACGGGTATCTGGCCTGGAGCGACTACGAGAAGCTCGGCGACCGGTACATCCAGGCGTACCGGCTCGACAGGAACGACCGGCGGGCCAGGGCGATCCAGGCGTTCTGCCAGATCTCCTGGCTGGAGCTGCTGCGGCACGCGGGGGTCGACGGCGACCGGCTCACAAGGGAGCAGTTCGTCACCGCCAACCGCCTCGCCGTCATCGACACCAGCCGCCTCAACGTGATGGAGGGCGGCGGCCACGCCATCTTCGACGTCATCGACGTGGACCAGGACAACGAGATCAGCAGGGCCGAGTTCGAGCGCTTCCTGCGGGACGTGTGGCGCAGCGGGGCGCCGGACGCGATGGAGTCGTTCACCAGGCTGGACACCGACGGGGACGGCTCGATCTCCCGCCAGGAGTTCATCCGTGCCGTCCGCGAGCACTTCCTGTCCAACGACCCCGACGCGCCCGGCAGCATGTTCTTCGGGCAGGTCTGACCTAGGACCCGGCCTAGGACTTCCGGCCGTTACGCCGCCCCCGCATCCCGCTCTACCGTCCCGGCATGGATGACACCGGAGTACTGGACGAGGCGTTGGAGCGGCTGCACGGGGCGGGGCCGGAGCGGAGGGGCCGGCTGACCAACCACGCGCCCATGGCCGTGGAGGCGTTGGTCGCGCGAGGGCAGGCGGGGGGCGTGCACCGGTGGGTGGGCCGGTACGCGGGGAAGCTGGAGGAGTTCCCGGCCGGGGTTGAGCGGGTGACCGACGCCAACTGGGCTTCCGCGCTGGGGGATGCGCGCAGGGTCGCCGACTGGGTCGGGTACTTCCAGGGGGAGGTGGGGGAGCGGGGGTGGCGTGAGGTACTTGCCGTGTGGTGGCCAAGGCTGCTGCCCGGCATGTACGGGGGGTCCACGCATCCGGTGATCCGGGTCGGCCACGCGGTGCGGACACTGCTGGCGGGGGAGACCGGACCACGGGTGAACGAGCTTGCGCACGGGCTGGGTTACTGGGCCGCTCGGCACCGGCCCGTAGCCGGGCTCACCCCGCTGCCCGGTGCGGACAGCGCCGCCGCCGCGCTGGAGGCGGTACGGCCCATCGCGGTACGGGACGGCGGCTTCCCCGCGCGGCTGGACCGCCTCACGGGCCTGCCCGTCTGGGCGGCGGACGTCACCGAGCCGGAGGAGGCCCACCGCAGCCTCACCGACCTCGTACGGGCCGCCACCCACCGGTACGCCACGCACGCCCACGGCGAGCCCACGATGCTGGTGCACGCGGCGACGGCCCCCAACGCGGTACTCCGCACCCTGCCCGCGCTCCCGAGAGACCTGTGGGTCCCCAGCATGCGCGCCGCGTGGACGGCCTCAGCGGCGGTCACGGCGATGTACGCCCCCGACGAGCCGGCCGCCTACGCCCCGCCGGGCCCCCTCGCCCCCGAGGAACTCTCCGAGCGAGCCCTCGCCCACGGCGACGAGCACGTGATCAAACTGACGGACACGGCACTGGACGTGGGCGACGAGCGTGCCTGCGCGGCGGCGCTGCGGGCGCTCGAACTGAGCGAGCCGCTGGTCTAGCGCGTGGGTGTCGACCGCTTGCGCCGGGCCGCCCGGTTACCGGCGAGCAGCACGGCGAACAGGGCGCAGAAGCCGGCCGAGGAGACGATGAAGCGCCCTTCGTCACCTGCCAGGACCCGTATGACCAGTACCCTCCCTGAGCCCCCCGGTTCCCCCGGCGCGGCACGCACACACCCAGCGGATCTCGCCGCCCTGGCGTTCCGGGGTGGGTGCGAGGCCCGCCGCCCTCGCGACGGCCGCCGAGGCGTGGTGGTCGGGGTGGATGTGCGCGGTGATGCTGCGCACGGGGTACGCGGTGAGCCACGCGACCAGCGCCACGGCCGCCTCCTTGGCGAGGCCCCGCCCCTGCCAGGGGGTGCCCACCACCCACGCGATCTCGGCGGTGCCGTGCGCTGCGCCGAGGGTCGCCTGGACGGTGCCGGTCAGGCGGGAGTCCTCGCGCAGCCGGAGCACCCAGTTGAGCCAGGTCTCCTCGGGGTCGGGCGAGCCGGCGACGAGTCGGCGGTACCGGGCCGTGAGCGCGTCCGGGGTGTACGGGGTCCCGCCGATGAAGTGGTGCAGGGCGGGGTCGGCCAGCACCCCGGCCATCTCGTCGGCATGCTCGACCCGCAGGGGGAGCAGGTCGAGCCGTGCGGTGCGGATGTCAGCGCCGGAGGGCGTCAAGGAAGTCGGCCCAGGCGGAGGGGTTCAGGACGAGTACGGGACTGTCCTCGACCTTGCTGTCCCGTACGCGGATGCCTTCGTCGACCTCGACGCAGTCGCCGCCCTCGCCGTTGCTGTAACTGCTCTTGCGCCAGTGGACGTTGCTCAGATCGTGCTCGCGCATCGGGAGTTCTCCGCTACAGCCGAGTCGATGAAGTGAGCCCACGCGGAAGCGCCGATGATGAGTACGGCGCCGTTCGCGACCTTGCTGTCCCGCACGGGGACTACGCCGGGGAAATCGGCGACGACCTCTACGCAGCTACCACCCTCGCCGTTGCTGTAGCTGCTCTTGTGCCAGCGGGCGTTGGTCAGGTCGTACTCGCGCATCGTCTGAAGTCCTCCGCCGCCGATTCGATCAGAGTCAGGGACGCCTCCGGCGACAGCGTGGCGACCCTGAGTAGATCGTATGCGCGCTGGGCCCGCTTCACCACGACCGGAACGTCCACCAGCGTCCCGGAGAACGAGGTCTCTGTATAGGCGATTGGCGGTGCGTCCTCGAACTCCATGAGCTGGAGCATCCCGCCCATGGCCGCGTGCGCTCCGGCCTTATACGGAAGCACCGTCACTATGGCCGTGCGGGCTCGCATCAGGCTGGCAATGTGGTCCAGTTGAGCAGCCATGGCCGTCGGACCTCCCACCGGACTGCGCAGCACATTCTCATGCAGCGCCACCCAATACTCCGGCCTTGTAGCGTCGCTGAGGATCAGCGAGCGCTCCAGTCGGGCGGTGACGATCTCGTCCACGTGCTCGTCGGCCTGGAAGGGGTTGGCCGCGATGGTGACCGCACGGGCGTACTCCTTTGTCTGGAGCAGGCCCGGCACCACCGTGGGAGCGAACTCGCAGATCAGCGTGGCCAGGCGCTCCAGCTCCACCACCTGCGCGAAGTAATCCGCATACCTAGGATCATCGATCAGCTTTCTGCACAGCCGCTCGAAAATACCGTCGGTTTGCAGCACCTGGTCGATCCGCTTGGCCACATCCAGTTGCGGCTTCCTGATCGCCTGCTCGAACTGGCCGATGTAGCCGCCGGAGACGAATACCTTCGCGCCCAACTCCGTTTGAGTCAGGCCCGCCTCCTCGCGGCGACGCTTCAGCTCCGTGCCGAAGAACTCCCAGACCGCCTGACGTGAACCGTTGGCCACTGCCAACCCCCTTGTGCTGCCACGCGCTTGTAGGGCCCAGCCCTCTTCCGAGTCTAGTTGTGGAGCGTCACCGTGAGGACACGAAGCGTGAAGATCGTGACGGAAGGGAAGTGATGCGGACAGTGAACACACAGGATTCAGCGGACCGGGTCGAGGAAGCGGAGCGAACCCTCGAGGAGTTGCGGACCGCATTGGAGAAGGTCGGGATCAAGTTGCCTTCGCTCGGGCTTGATCCCATCTCGCTGGCCTGCGAGGCCCCGATTCCGTTGGTGGAGCTGGGGCGGTGCTCGGTGCAGACGGCCGTGCGGCTCGCAGCGGCGCTGCGATGAACGCGCTGCGACCGCCGCTGGGCTCGTACGCCTTGGACACGGGGACGAACAGAGTGGGGGTGGTCATGGGACACCAGGGACCGTATGTGCAGCTCAGACCGCTGGGCGGTGGCAGGGAGTGGGACGTGGCGCCGGACCGGGTGCGGGCGGCGACGCCCGCGGAGCGGATCAGCGCGGCGACGGCGTACGCGAACGCCCGCAGCAGAGGCGAGGTGCCCTGAGGGCTGAGACGGAGAGCGGCCTCCACCGGGCCGGAGTCCGGGGAGGCCGCTGCCCTTCGGGATCAGCTCAGTTGAGGACCGCGATGCCGTCCGTCGTGACCGTGGGACGGCCTGACGTGCCGACGACCACGATCTTCAGGGTGTGCTGGGCCGCGCCGCTCCAGGACTTGGTCCACATCGCCTGACGGTAGGCCGTGGTGGCCGACTTCAGGTCGACGGTGGTCTGCAAGGTGCCGTCGACGTAGATCTGGACCGCGCCCGAGGTGCTCGCGCGCGAGGCGATCCACGCGACCGAACGGCCCTTGAAGGTCCAGGTCAGCGAGGCGTTCTTGGTGCCGGAGCTGGTGGAGTAGCCGCCCAGGTAGCTGCTGCTGGACCGCTTGGTCCAGGTGCCGGTGGCCTTCGCAGAACTCTCCTGGACCAGGGTGGCCGTCCCCGTGACCGACGCGGTCGCCGTGTTGCCGGCCAGGTCGGTGGCGGTGAGACCGAACTTGGTCGCCGTCGCCGACTTGGCGGTGGTGGGCCAGCTGGTGGAGGTGGCCGTCAGGGTCTTCGCGGTGGGCGAGGTGGCGGCCTGCGAGCGCAGCCCGTTGTCGTCGGCCGCCTTCCAGTTCACCGTCACCGGCACGCCCGCCGTGTTGACCGTGCCCTTGCCGAGCTGCACGCTCGGCGCGGTCGGGTAGGTGGGCCGCGTGGTGTCGGCGGTCACCGTGACGGCGGCCGAGGTGGTGGTCCTGCCGGAGACGTGGGTGGCCCGCACCTGGACGGTGTGCCGTCCCGAGGCCAGCTTGACCGGGGCCGACGTGGCGGTGCCCGCGACCTTCGCCACGGAGGTGCCGTCCACGAGGACCTCCGCGCCCGAGAGCAGCGAAGTAGGCGTCGACGTGGACCAGCGCACGGTCGCCGTGGTGCCGGTGACATACCCGGTGCCCGAACGCACCGCGCCCGACGGGGTGTCCACGCTGGTGACCCCGACCCCGGCCGGGGGACCGGCCGCGTAGGAGCGGACGGTGTCGAGCTTGGCGTAGAGCTGGTTGCCGGGGCAGTCGGTGGCGAAGCCGTTGCGGTGCCCGGAGACGGCGTTCAGGGTGTACGCCTTGCCGAAGGTGAAACCGTAGCTGTCCTTGGCGCCCTCGGTCAGCGAGCTGGTGCCGGTCGGGCTGACCCCGGACATCCCGAGCTTCCACGCGGCGATCCGGGAGATCGCCGTCACCATGGCCTGGCTCGGCGCGGCCCCGACAATGGTGCTCGCCTTGGAGTCACCGCCGGTGAGGTCGGTGTACGTGCCGATCGCGGCGATGCCCATCGAGTCGGTGTTGAACCCGTAGGTCTGCGCGCCGATCACCGGCATGGCGGCACCGCCGAAGCGGCCCTCGAAGATCGTGCCGCACTTGTCGACCAGGAAGTTGTAGCCGAGGTCGCGCCAGCCCTGGTGCAGATGCAGCGCGTACAGGCTGCGCACGATCGAGGGCGAGTCGGCGCACGAGTAGGTGTTGGTGGTGTCGGTGTGGTGGACGAACACCGCCTTCACCGTGCGGCCGTAGTCCGGGTAACCGGTGTCCCGCGCGCACTCGTCCGCGCCCCAGCCCGCCCGCGTGACGAACGGGGGAGCGGGCACCTTCGTCGCCGGCGGCTGTGCGGGCAGCGGGCTCGGCATCGTCTGCGGCACGGCAGAGGCGCTCGCGCACGAGGGGTACGCGGCCGACAGCGAGGGCAGATAGCCCGGCGCGGTGGGCGAGGCGCTGGTGGGCGACGCCGTCGAGATGGGCGCGGTGGGCGACGCGGGGGCGGTCGTCCCGGCGTCGGTGCTCTGGGAGGGCTCTGCGGTCGGACTGGCCGGCGGTGTGCTCTCGGCCGGAGGCTCCGTGGCGGAGTCGGTGGGCGCGGGGGTGCTCTCCGCCGGGTCGTCCGAGGGGGTCTGCTCCGGGGCGGACGTCGTCTCGGGGTCGGTCGGCCGGTCGGTCGGGGTCTCGTCGCCGTCGGCGGGCATCGCGTAGGCGGCCGCGTCCATGGCGGGGGTGGTGGAGCCGCCCTTGCCGGGGTCCACCAGATCGACGGTCAGACCCTTCGGCAGCGTCTTGCCGTCCGCCTTCACCTGCACACCGTCGGAGGGTCCGGCCCACAGCGGGGCGGTGCCGCCGCGCACTCCGGCCCGGTCACGCTCGGCGGGGTCGGGCTGCGCGTCCCCGGCGCCGAGCGCCTGCCAGCCGGACCATGTGCCGGTCGCCGAGGAGCGGGTGCGGACCCGTACCGTCCCGTCGAGGCGGACACCCGGGTCCTGCCAGCTCACCGCGAGCATCCGGAAGGTCTTGGTCGAGCGGGCCGCGAGTACGCGCTCGCCCGCCGAACCGGTCAGGTCCAGCGAGTCCACCGAGGTGTGCACGACCTGCGGCCCTTCCGCCGCCGTACCGCTGTCCGAGGTGGCGCGGAGGGCGACGACCGCGCCTGTCCCCGCCACCAGCACGGTCCCGGCGGCGAGCCATGTCCTGGCCCGTCTCCCCCGCGGCGCCCGCGCGCCGCCTGCCTCTGTTCTCATGTCCAGCCTCTCCCCTTGCCGCCACAGGCGGCCCGTGCGCACACATGCGTCACGTCCAGCGGGATCGTAGAGCCGGGCGTGGGGACCGTCACAGCCGGGGCCGGATAACCGGAGTGACGCCTTCGCGGGTCCGGGCGTGCGCGAGAATGGACGGCATGAGTCTGTTCCGCGACGACGGCATCGTGCTGCGCACCCAGAAGCTGGGCGAGGCGGACCGGATCATCACCCTGCTGACCCGGGGCCACGGCCGGGTACGGGCCGTCGCGCGCGGCGTACGGCGCACGAAGTCCAAGTTCGGCGCCCGCCTGGAACCGTTCTCCCACGTCGACGTGCAGTTCTTCGCGCGCGGCAGCGAGCTGATCGGGCGCGGGCTGCCGCTGTGCACCCAGAGCGAGACGATCGCCCCGTACGGCGGCGGCATCGTCACCGACTACTCCCGCTACACCGCCGGCACCGCCATGCTGGAGACGGCCGAGCGGTTCACCGACCACGAGGGCGAGCCCGCCGTACAGCAGTACCTGCTCCTGGTCGGCGGCCTGCGCACCCTCGCGCGCGGCGAACACGCCTCCAACCTGGTCCTCGACGCCTTCCTGCTCCGCTCGCTCGCGGTCAACGGCTACGCGCCGACCTTCGGCGACTGCGCCCGGTGCGGGATGCCGGGGCCGAACCGGTTCTTCTCGGTCGCCTCGGGCGGCTCGGTGTGCGTGGACTGCCGGGTGCCGGGCAGCGTGGTCCCCTCCCCGCAGACCCTGATGCTGCTGGGCGCGCTGCTTACGGGAGACTGGGAGACCGCGGACGCGGCCGAGGCGCGGCACGTCCGCGAGGGGAGCGGCCTGGTGTCGGCCTACCTGCACTGGCACCTGGAACGGGGACTGCGCTCCCTGCGCTATGTAGAGAAGTAAGCAGCAAGCACGGCTGAGGAGACGAGAAGCATGGTCGTACGCGGATTTCTGGGGGGCCGGCGCCGGGAGTACCAGGCGCCGGAACCGCACCCGTCCGGCGCCCGCGCGCCGAAGCTTCCCGGTGAGCTGGTCCCCGAGCACGTGGCGATCGTCATGGACGGCAACGGGCGCTGGGCCAAGGAGCGGGGGCTGCCGCGTACCGAGGGGCACAAGGTGGGCGCCGAGCAGGTGCTCGACGTGCTCCAGGGGGCGATCGAGGCGGGCGTCCGCAACATCTCGCTCTACGCCTTCTCCACCGAGAACTGGAAGCGCTCGCCCGACGAGGTCCGCTTCCTGATGAACTTCAACCGCGACTTCATCCGCAAGTCCCGCGACCAGCTCGACGCGCTGGGCATCCGGGTGCGCTGGGTCGGGCGGATGCCCAAGCTGTGGAAGTCGGTGGCGAAGGAACTCCAGGTCGCGCAGGAGCAGACCAAGGACAACGACCGTCTCACCCTGTACTTCTGCATGAACTACGGCGGCCGCGCCGAGATCGCCGACGCCGCGCAGGCCATCGCCGAGGACGTGAAGGCGGGCCGTCTGGACCCGGCCAAGGTCACCGAGAAGACCATCCAGAAGTACCTGTACTACCCGGACATGCCCGACGTCGACCTCTTCCTGCGCCCCTCCGGCGAACAGCGCACCTCCAACTACCTGCTCTGGCAGAGCGCCTACGCGGAGATGGTCTTCCAGGACGTCCTCTGGCCCGACTTCGACCGCCGCGACCTCTGGCGGGCCTGCGTCGAGTTCGCCTCCCGCGACCGCCGCTTCGGCGGCGCGGTCCCGAACGAGGAACTGCTGGCGATGGAGGCGGCGATGAGGGGCGACGACTCGACGTCGTCCTGACCGCCCCGCGCCCCTTACGATCCCTCTCCACGATCATGAAATTGGGGAGGGACCGTCATGGGCGGGGAATCCGTCGGCGATGGCATACCGGACGCGGCCGGGGACACGGTGGAGCTGATGTACCGGCCAGTGGCCGCGGACTTCACCGCCGCCCTGCGGGCGCGGCACAAGGTCGGCCGGCTGGGGTGGCTCCAGCGCTGGGCGCCCTACGTGGTGGGGGTCGGCTTCGTGGCCTGGGCCGCGCTGTTCGTCGCCCGGGGCGAGAGTCCTCCGGTGGGCTGGACGGTGGGGCTGCTCCTCGCCTTGGCCGTGCTGCTGCTGTCGCCCTGGCTGTCGGGGCGTCAGCTCCAGCGGCTCAGCGACGCGCAGGGCGTGTTCCGGGCCACCGTCACCGAGGACGGCCTCACCCTGGCCAACGACACCAGCTCCTCGTCCCTCACCTGGGCGGCCCTCCCTCGCTACCTGGAGACCCCCCGCCTCTTCGTCCTCCTCAGCGCCGACCCCAACGCCACCGGCTTCACGGTCCTCCCCAAGCACGGCCTGCCGGACCGGGCTTCTGCGGACCGGTTGCGCGGGATTCTGGACCGGAACATCACGCGCTGCTGAGTCTGGCCGGGGGACGAGGTGCGCTGGAGGCGCCGCCTGCTCAGCGGGGCGCCGCCGCGCAGTCCGCGCAGGTGCCGAAGATCTCCACCGTGTGGGCGACGTTCACGAAGCCGTGTTCGGAGGCGATGGCCTCGGCCCACTTCTCCACGGCGGGGCCCTCCACCTCGACCGCCTTGCCGCAGCTGCGGCAGACCAGGTGGTGATGGTGCTCGCCCGTCGAGCAGCGCCGGTACACCGACTCCCCGTCCGAGGTGCGCAGCACGTCGACCTCACCGGCCTCGGCCAGCGACTGGAGGGTGCGGTAGACGGTGGTGAGCCCGACCGAGTCGCCCTTGTGCTTGAGCATGTCGTGGAGATCCTGCGCGCTGCGGAACTCGTCGACCTCGTCGAGGGCAGCCGCCACCGCCGCGCGCTGCTTCGTCGCACGGCCCTTCACGGGCGGTCCAGCGGTCGTCACCGGGGTGCCTCCTCACATCTGCGCCTCTGACCGGCCCATTGTGCCAGCCCGCACCCCTGTCGGTCAGACGCGAAAGTGCCTCCGGCGGTTCGGGGTGCTCGAGCTGAGCCCCGAGCGGGGGTTGGCCTCGGTCCCGGTCGTCTCGCCCGCGTGCGGCTCACGGCCGCCCGGCCTCCGGAAGGCTTGGTACGGCCCCTTTTGACCGACCCGGGGTCAGACGCCGACCTCGTCACCCGCCGGGCGCGTCGCCGGGATCGCGCATTCGACCGGGTCCCCGGTGGGCCGGGTTGTCCGGGCTCGTCGGCGGGCCAGGGGAGTGGCGAGGGTGGTCATGAGGGCGAAGGCGGCGATGGTGAGGAGAACGATCGTGGCGCCCGGAGGCACGTCCTCGTAGAACGAGGTGATCGTGCCGCCGATGGACACCGTCACACCCAGAGCCACCGCTATCGCGAACGTCGCCGCGAAGCTGCGGGTCAGCTGCTGGGCGGCGGCCACCGGAACGACCATCAGCGCCGACACCAGGATCAGGCCGACCACCCGCATCGCCACCGTGACGGTGACCGCCGCCGTGACCGCGACGAGCAGGTTCAGCGCCCGTACCGGCAGCCCGGTGACCCGCGCGAACTCCTCGTCCTGGCTGACGGCGAACAACTGCCGCCGCAGCCCCAGCGTCACCGCGACCACCGCCGCCCCGAGCACGACGATCGCGGTCACGTCGGCCGGCGCCACCGTGGACAGCGAGCCGAAGAGATACGACGTGAGGTTGGCGTTGGACCCGCCCGGCGCGAGGTTGACGAAGAGCACACCGCCCGCCATACCGCCGTAGAACAGCATGGCGAGCGCGATGTCACCCCGCGTCCTGCCGTACCACCGGATCAGCTCCATCAGCACCGACCCCGCCACGGAGACCAGCGTCGCCATCCACACCGGCGACGAGTTCAGCAGGAAGCCGAGGCCGACACCGGTCATCGCCACGTGCCCGATGCCGTCCCCCATCAGGGGCTGGCGGCGCTGCACGAGGTAGATGCCGATCGCCGGCGCGATGATCCCGACCAGGACGGCCGCGAGCAGCGCCCGCTGCATGAAGGCGTAGTTAAGGAAGTCCATCAGCTCAGCAGTCCCGTACGGATCGGTTCGGCGCCCTCGTGCGGATGCACGTGGTCGTGGCCGGGCAACGCGTGCTGGCCGACGGCCTTCGGCGGCGGCCCGTCGTGCAGCACGCAGCCGTCCCGCAGCACCACCGCCCGGTCGATCAACGGCTCCAGCGGCCCGAGTTCGTGCAGCACCAGCAGAACCGTCGCCCCGGCGCCGACCTGCTCGCGCAGGGTCGCCGCCAGCACCTCCTGGCTGGCGAGGTCGACGCCCGCCATCGGCTCGTCCATGATCAAAAGCTCCGGCTCGGACACCAGCGCGCGAGCGATCAGCACCCGCTGGTGCTGGCCCCCGGAGAGCGCCGTCACCGAGTCCTTGGCCCGGTCCGCCATGCCGACCAGCTCCAGCGCCCGCCCCACCGCCTCCCGGTCCGCCTTGCGGAAGAGGCCGAAGCGGGTCCGTGCCAGCCGCCCCGACGACACGATCTCGGACACCGTGGCCGGCACGCCCCCGGCGGCCGAGGTGCGCTGGGGCACGTAGCCGACGCGGGCCCAGTCCCGGAAGGACCGCAACGGCGTCCCGAACAGCTCGACGGCACCGGAGGTGGCCGGCACCTGCCCGATCGCGGTCCGCACGGCCGTGGACTTGCCCGAACCGTTTGCCCCCAGCAGCGCGACGACCTCACCAGGCCGCACACTCAGGTCGATGCCCCGCAGCACCGGCCGCCCGCCCAGCTCGGCCCGCACGTCCCGCAGGGCCAGCACGGGCGTCGACTCCCTCTCACGGCTGGTCACTTGGACCCCAGCGCGCTCTGGAGGGCCTTGAGGTTGGCCCGCTGCACGGCGAGGTAGTCCTGGCCGCGCGACTTCTTCGTGATGCCCTCGATCGGGTCGAGCACATCGGTCTTGAGGCCCGCGTCCCCGGCGACGGTCTTCGCGGTCTTGTCGCTGACCAGCGTCTCGTAGAACACGGTGGAGACCCCGTCCGCCTTGGCCAGCTTCTGCAGATCCCGCACCCGGGCCCCGCTCGGCTCGGACTCGGGGTCCAGCCCGCTGATCGCCTCCTCGGTGAGGCCGTAGCGCTCGGCGAGGTAACCGAAAGCCGCGTGGGTCGTGATGAAGACCTTGGACCGGGTGTGCGCCAGGCCCTCCTTGAAGTCGGTGTTCAGCTCGTCCAACTGCTTCACCAGGGCCGCGGTGTTCCTCTTGTAGTCCGCCGCGTGGTCCGGGTCCGCCTTCTCGAAGGCCCGGCCGACGCCCTGGGCGACCTCCGCGTACCGCACCGGGTCGAGCCAGATGTGCGGGTCCTTGCCGTTCTCCCCCTCGTGGTCGTGGCCCGCGTGCTCGTCCTCGTGCTCGGAGGCATGGCCCCCGACCTCGGTGCCGTGCTCCTCCAGCGTGGTCAGCGCGGCCGCGTCGATCTTCGTCTTCACCGGCGACTGGTCCACCGCCTTGTCCACCGACGGCTGGAGCCCCTTCAGATAGAGGACGGCGTCGGAGCGCTCCAGCCCGCCTATCTGCCGCGGGCTGATCTCCAGGTCGTGCGGCTCCTGGCCCGGCGAGGTGAGGGTGGTCACGTGCACGTGCTCCCCGCCGATCCGCTCCGCGAGGTAGGCCATCGGATAGAAGGAGGCGACGACGTCGAACTTCCCCGTGTCCCCCGAAGCGGCGCTGCTGTCCGAGCAGGCGGACAGCGTCCCCAGCCCCAGCGCGGTGACGGCCGCTATCGCGGACCCGGATATGAGGCGTCGTCGTACGTTCATGACAGTCATTTTCAACAAAGGTGGAAACGATTGTCAACAAGCTGTCCGCCGGGAGCCGGCGAAGCGGATTCTCCGGGTCGGCTTGGTAAGGGTTCGGGCGGGCTTCGACGGCTTCGGGAGGGGGGTCGACGGGGGCCGATTTGGCCGTGAGGACGCATGCGCCGGTAACCTGAATCATTCGCTGGAAGCATCTCGCTTCAACGCCCGTCGTCGTAATGAAGAGAGCACCGTGGCCGCCGACAAGATCGACACCATCGTCAGCCTGAGCAAGCGCCGTGGCTTCGTTTTCCCCTGCAGTGAGATCTACGGCGGACAGCGTGCCGCCTGGGACTACGGACCGCTGGGTGTCGAGCTCAAGGAGAACATCAAGCGTCAGTGGTGGCGCTACATGGTGACGTCGCGCGAGGACGTGGTCGGTATCGACTCGTCCGTCATCCTGGCCCCCGAGGTCTGGGTCGCCTCCGGCCACGTCGCCACCTTCACGGACCCGCTGACCGAGTGCACCTCGTGTCACAAGCGGTTCCGCGCCGACCACCTGGAAGAGGCGTACGAGGAGAAGAAGGGCCACGCCCCGGCGAACGGCCTGGCCGACCTCAACTGCCCGAACTGCGGCAACAAGGGCACCTTCACCGAGCCCAAGCAGTTCTCCGGCCTGCTCTCCACCCACCTCGGCCCGACCCAGGACTCCGGCTCCGTCGCCTACCTGCGTCCCGAGACCGCCCAGGGCATCTTCACCAACTTCGCCCAGGTGCAGACCACTTCGCGCCGCAAGCCGCCTTTCGGCATCGCGCAGATGGGCAAGTCCTTCCGCAACGAGATCACGCCTGGCAACTTCATCTTCCGGACCCGCGAGTTCGAGCAGATGGAGATGGAGTTCTTCGTCAAGCCGGGCGAGGACGAGGAGTGGCAGGAGTACTGGATGCAGCAGCGCTGGAACTGGTACACGGGCCTCGGTCTGCGCGAGGAGAACATGCGCTGGTTCGAGCACCCGAAGGAGAAGCTCTCCCACTACTCCAAGCGCACCGCCGACATCGAGTACCGCTTCTCGTTCGGCGGCTCGGAGTGGGGCGAGCTGGAGGGTGTCGCCAACCGCACGGACTACGACCTCGGCGCCCACGCCAAGGCGTCCGGCCAGGACCTCTCCTACTTCGACCAGGAGGCCGGCGAGCGCTGGACCCCCTACGTCATCGAGCCCGCCGCCGGTGTCGGCCGCACCATGCTGGCCTTCCTCCTCGACGCCTACACCGAGGACGAGGCGCCCAACGCCAAGGGCAAGATGGAGAAGCGCGTCGTGCTGCGCCTCGACCACCGCCTCGCGCCGGTCAAGGTCGCTGTGCTCCCGCTCTCCCGCAACCCGGAGCTGTCTCCGAAGGCCAAGGGTCTCGCCCAGGCGCTGCGCCAGAACTGGAACATCGACTTCGACGACGCCGGCGCGATCGGCCGCCGCTACCGCCGTCAGGACGAGATCGGTACCCCCTTCTGCGTGACGGTCGACTTCGACACGCTTGAGGACAACGCGGTGACCGTGCGCGAGCGCGACACCATGAAGCAGGAGCGGGTCTCCCTCGACCAGATCGAGGGCTACCTCGCCGCCCGTCTGATCGGCGCCTGACCTTCGCATTTCCGCCCACCCTCCCGCCCGGTCCTCCGGGTCGGAGGGTGGGCTTTCTCGTGTCTGGACGGGGTCTACCCGGAATCCGCTGACAACTAACAGCTGACAGATATTGAATTCTGTCAGTCCACGTGCCAGGCTGGACGCATGACGATCCCCACGCGAAATCTCGGAACCACCGGACCCCAGGTCTCCGCCCTCGGCCTCGGCTGCATGGGCATGTCGGGTATGTACGGAGAAGCGGACCGCCCGGAGGCCGTTCACACGGTGCACGCCGCTCTGGAAGCAGGCGTCACCCTCCTCGACACCGGCGACTTCTACGCCATGGGTCACAACGAGATGCTGGTCGGCGAAGCCCTGCGCACCGCCCCCTCCCACCTCCGTGACAACGCGGTGCTGAGCGTGAAGTTCGGCGCCCTGCGCGACCCGGACGGCGCCTGGCTCGGCTTCGACGGCCGGCCCGCCGCGGTGAAGACCTTCGCCGCCTACTCCCTCCAGCGCCTCGGCGTCGACCACATCGACATCTACCGCCCCTCCCGCCTCGACCCGGACGTCCCGATCGAGGAGACGGTCGGCGCGGTCGCGGAACTGGTGGAGAAGGGATGGGTCAAACACATCGGCCTCAGCGAGGTCGGCCCCGACACCATCCGCCGGGCCGCCGCCACCGCCCCGATCTCCGACCTCCAGATCGAGTACGCGCTGATCTCGCGCGGCATCGAGCGGGAGATCCTCCCCACCCTGCGTGAGCTGGGCATCGGCGTCACCGCGTACGGCGTGCTCTCCCGCGGTCTCCTCTCCAACCACATCTCCGCCGACCGCGACTTCGCCGCCACCGACTTCCGTGCCTTCTCGCCCCGCTTCCAGGGCGACAACTTCCGGCACAACCTGAGCCTGGTCGACTCCCTCCGCAAGATCGCGGAACAGAAGGGGGCCACGGTCGCCCAGATCGCCATCGCCTGGGTCCTCGCTCAGGGTTCCGACATCGTCCCGGTCATCGGCTCCCGCACCCGCGAGCGGCTGTCCGAGGCGCTGGGCGCCCTGGACATCACCTTGGACGCGGCCGACCTCGCCGCCATCGAGGAGGCCGTCCCGGCGGACGCGGCCGCCGGCGAGCGCTACGCCCCCGCGCAGATGGCGATGCTGGACAGCGAGCGATGAGCAGGAACCGGTGACCGGCGCGCCGGGTACGGTCTAGGCATGGCAGCGACCGAGACCCTGACCGCCGAGCGCATCCTCGAAGCGACCGAGGAGGTGCTGCGCCGCCACGGACCGGCCAAGGCCACCGTGGTGGACGTGGCCCGCGCGCTCGGCGTCAGCCACGGCAGCGTCTACCGCCACTTCCGCACCAAGGCGGCGCTGCGCGAGGCGGTCACCAAACGCTGGCTGGACCGCACCTCGGAGCGGCTCGCGGTCATCGCCGGCGAGGAGACGCCCGTCGAGCGGCGGCTGCGGGACTGGCTCGCCGCCCTGTTCGAGGCCAAGCGGCACAAGGCGGGCGACGATCCCGAACTGTTCGCCACCTACAGCGTGCTGGCCGATGAGAGCGGGGCGACGGTCGGGGAGCACATCACCGACCTCACCGCCCAGCTCGCCCGGATCATCGAGGACGGCGCCGAGTCCGGCACCTTCCGCGCCGAGGACCCGGCCGCCGAGGCCCGTGCCGTCTTCCAGGCCACCGCCCGTTTCCACGACCCCTGTTACGCACGTGAATGGCAGCAGCCCGGTATCGAGGAGGACTTCAAGATGATCGTGGACCTGCTGATACGCGGGCTGGGCGCACCCGCCAGGCCATGAGCCGCGCCGGGGTGTGATCCCGGTCAGGCCGTGACCCGCCAGAAGTCCCGCACCACCTCGGGCGCGGTCGGGCCGGTCATGGCGACCTGGGTGAGCAGGACGGTCACCTTGCCGGTGGCCGGGATTAGATGGGCCGCGGTGCCGGTGCCGCCGACCCAGCCGTAGCGGCCGGGCACGTGCCACGGTTCGGTGCGTTCGATGTCGACCGAGCCGCCGTACCCCCAGCCCTGCCCCTCCAGGAACAGCGGGCTGCTCTCGCGCTGGGCCGGGGTGAGCTGGTCGCTGGTCATCCGGGCGACGGACTCCGGCGAGAGCAGCCTGCGGCCATCGGCCGTTTCGCCCCTGGCCAGCAGCATCCGGGCGAAGGCCAGGTAGTCGTCGGCGGTGGAGACCAGGCCACCGGCGCCGGAGGGGAAGGCGGGGAGCCGGTCCCAACCATCGTTGAAGGTCTCCGCCACCTTCAAGGTGCCGTCGGGACCGGGCTGGTAGGCGGTGGGCAGCCGGTGCAGGTCCTGTTCCGGCACGGAGAAGCCCGTGTCCCTCATACCGAGTGGCTCGAAGATCCGCTCGGCCAGGAAGTCCGGCAGTGGTTGGCCCGTCGCCCGTGTGATCAGGGCGCCCTGAAGATCGGAGGAGGTGTTGTAGAGCCAGGCTTCACCGGGCTGGTGGAGGAGCGGCACCTTGGCGAGTTCGGCCAGCAGCTCGTCCACGGCGGGCACGGCGTGCGGAGCGAACCCGCCGCGCTGCAGCTCGAACAGCGGGGCCACGGCGGGCAGCGAGAAGTCCGGCGGAAAACCCCAGCCGCACCGCGAACTGAGCACGTGCTCCACGGTGACGGGCCGCTCGGCCGGCACCAGGTCGTCCACCGGCGAACCGGGCGTGCGCACCACCATCGGCGCGGCCAGCTCGGGCAGCCAGCGCGACAGCGGATCGTCCAGCCCGACCAGACCCTCGTCCACCAGCATCATCAGCGCGGCGGCGGTCACCGGCTTGGTGATGGAGGCGAGCCGGAACAGCGAGTCCCGCTCCAGCGGCACGGTCCTGCCGGTGTCCGTGTGTCCGACGGCCACCGCCTCCACCTCGTCACCCCGGGCGACGAGACCGACCACCCCGGGCAGGCTCCCGTCGTCCACGTGCCGGCGCAGGGTGTCGTGCAGTGCGGTCATGGGGCTCGCCTTCCGGTCGGCGCGGGTCGTCATGGGGTACGACTCCCACGGCGCCGGGAAATCATCGCCGGGCGGGGTCCAGCGTCGCCTGATGGGCCTCGGCCAGATGCTCCGTCGCCGGGTGCTCGTCCGTCGACGTCCAGGGCAGGTGCCGGGTGCCCCGGCGCCAGCCGCAGGTGCCGCAGCCGAAGGTCCGCTGGAGTCCGGCCCGTTCCAGCCGTACGACGTGTTCCCGGCCGTGCCGGTCCCATCGGCGCACGCTGGTGCCGATTCTGTTGTCGGTCATGCCCGGAGTGTGCGGCACGCGGGGCGGGGCGAGGGGTGGAAGTCCGGGTGGGAACTATCACACGGTTCCGGCTCAACCCACCTCCAGAGTCCCGGCTCAGCCCACCTCGCGGGGCAGGCGCAGGCTCAGCAGGCCGGTGGCGAGGATCGCGGTGAGCTGGGTGAGGAGGGCGATCAGCAGGGCGTCCCGCATGCCGAGGTGCGGGACCAGGGTGAGGAAGAGGGCGCCCAGGGTGGCCACGCCCAGGGCGAACGACGCCTGCTGGGTCGTCGCCAGCACCCCGCTGCCCACCCCGGCACGGGCGGCCGGGACCTCGGAGAGCACGATCCGCAGCAGATTGGGGAGCTGGAGCGCCTGGCCCGCCCCGGCGACGGCGGCGCCGGGCAGCAGTCCGGCGAGCCCCAGGCCGGGCCAGTCCCGCCACACCGCCAGCACGATCAGCAGCACACCCACACCCTGGAGCACCGCCCCGGCGCCCACCACCCGCGTACCGAAGCGGGCGATTAGCCGGGGCCCGGCCAGCGAGACGAGCAGGAAGGAGACCGCCATCGGCGCCAGCGCCAGACCCGCACGTACCGGACCCAGACCCGCACCCTGTTGGAGGCTCAGCGCGATGACGAACATGAACCCACTGAATCCCAGGCAGAACGGCACCACGATCAGCAGCCCCCGTCGCAGCGACAGGGTGGCGAACAGACTCGGCGGCAGCAGAGGAGTGCGGCCCAGCCGGTCCAAGCGCCGTTCCACCGTCCAGAACGCCCACCCCGCCACCGGGAACACGGCCAGCGAGACCCACGTCCACAGCGGCCAGCCCGTCGCCCGGCCCTCGGTCAGCGGGGCGAGCAGCGCCAGCAGGGCCACCGCCAGCAGAACGGTGCCGGGGACGTCGACCGGCTCGGGGTGCCGGGCGCGGGTGTCGGGGACGTGGCGGACGGCGAGGATCAGGCCGAGCACGACCACGGGCACATTCACCAGGAAGATCGAGCGCCAGCCGGTGCCGGCGATGTCCGCCGCGACCAGAACCCCGCCGAGGATCTGGCCCACCACCATGGACAGGCCCGCCGTCGCGCCGTACAGGCTCATCGCGTGTGCGCGGCGGCCACCGGTGGTGGTGGCCTGGATGGTGGCGAGTACCTGCGGCAGCATCAGCGCGGCCGAGGCGCCCTGCGCGGCCCGCGCCGCGACCAGGGTCCACGCGTCCGGGGCCAGACCGCAGGCCAGCGAGGTCAGCCCGAAGGCGGCCATGCCGCCGAGGAACAGCCGGCGCCGGCCGAACAGGTCACCGAGGCGCCCGCCGAGCACGAGCAGGACGGCGTACGTGACGCCGTATCCGGCCACGACCAGCTCCAGCAGGGACTCGCTCGCGGAGAGGTCGCTGCCGATGGCGGGGAGGGCGACGTTGACGATGAAGAAGTCGACCAGGGGGAGCGAGGCGGCCAGCAGAACGGTCACCAGGCCCGCCCCGCTCAGGGAAGGCGCCGCCGCCGGAGCGCGCACGGACGGCGCGGTGGAGAGGGTGGTCTCGGTCATGCCACCGAGCGTGCGCCCGCCCTCAGACGGGTACCAGAGTGTGCCGATCCTGGTACCGGAAGTACCCGCCAATGCCCTCGGAGACCCCTTGTCCCGCCTGGAGCCTGGTAGTGGCGGGCGCTCATCCTGGTGGCAGCAGTACCTGGCAACGGGGTCCGGGCGGAGGCACCCTGGAACCATGACCACCATGGCCCAGGTAAGCGTCGCCCCCGAGGTGAAGGGCGCCGAGATCAGGCGCCACGAGCTGGCCGCGTTCCTGCGCAGCCGCCGTGAGCGGATCACCCCGGAACAGGTGGGGCTGCCACGCGGGGCCCGGCGGCGCACGCCCGGGTTGCGCCGGGAGGAGGTCGCACAGCTCTCCGCGGTGGGGGTGACCTGGTACACCTGGCTCGAACAGGCCCGCAACATCCAGGTGTCCGTGCAGGTACTCGACGCCCTCGCGCGCACTCTGATGCTGGACCCCAGCGAGCGCGCCCACCTCTTCCAGCTGGCCGGGGCCGCCGATCCGACACCCGCCGCGGTCTGCCCCAGCATCACCCCGGCGCTGCGCGCGACCCTGCGCCAGATGGAGCCGTTCCCGGCGGCGGTGCAGAACAGCCGGTACGACATCCTGGCCTACAACCGCACCTACGCCCGGCTGCTGTGCGACATGGACGCCATCCCGCCCGAGGACCGCAACTGCGTTCTCCTCGCCTACTCCAACCCTGAGTGGCGCTCGTCCATCGTCCACCTGGACGAGGCCCTGCGGCTCATGGCGGCCCGGCTGCGCGCCTCGCTCGCCGGACACCTCGGCGAGCCCGCCTGGAAGGTGCTCCTCAAGCGCCTCCAGGCGTACCCCGAGTTCCGCGAACACTGGGAGCGCTACGAGGTGGTCGGCAGCCGCTCCAAGACCAAGGAGTTCCTCAACCGCCACGTCGGCCACCTCACCCTGGAACACACCGACCTCTGGCTCTCCCCGGACCAGGGCCCCCGCATCGTCATCTACCCCCCGAAGAACGAGGAGTCCCGAGCCCGCCTGGAGAAGCTGCACGCGATGGCGCTGGAGGGATGAGCGGGCGGGACGACCTGTTCCGGCGGTACTGCCTGCCCGGCAACCGGTACAAGAAGCTCCTCTCCGTGAACGTACTGAGCGGTGACCGGGAGCAGGCGCTGCGGTTCGGCCGGGCGATGGCGGACGACGGCCGCCGGGCGTCCATGGCGGAGCTGGAGGGGCTGCTCGCGGGGGACTGGCGTGAGGTCAGCACCGCGTGCTGGCTCATCGGATTCGCGCAGCGGTGGGAATTCCGGCCCGAGCTGAGCCGGCGCCTCCTGGCGGGGGAGGCCGGGCGCGCGTCGAAGGGGATCGCGTTCGTGCTGGCCCGGTCCGGGGAGGCCGCCGACGCGGAGGTGCTGGCGCACCGCCTGGCGGCCGACCTCGGTGATCCTGCGCACCGGAGCTACCAGCCGTGGCTGTTGGGGGCGCTGCTGGTCGTCGAAGAGCGGCTCGGCCGAATGGTCTCGGGCGGACTGCTCGCCCCCGAAGGGCCGTGGGAGCGCTGGGCGGAGGCGAGCACCCTTGGCAGCTCCGGGCCCGCCCGGTGGGCGGGACTCGTCCGGCAGTGGGTCGAGCTGGCCGAGGCCGTCTGAGGTCAGGACACCCCCGCCGGCTGGCGGACCTCCTCGGTCTGCAGGCGTTCCGCCGTGCGCTCCGCCGTCCGGTGGGCCCAGCGGCCGCTGGTGAGGAGGCCGAGGAGGAGGACCGCCGCGCCGCAGGCGGTGAGGATCCACCAGCCGGGGCGGGCGGCGGAGACGAAGGTGTCGCGGTAGGGGGAGGTGCCGATGCCAGCGGCCAGGACCGCGCCGATGACGGCGACGCCGAGGGTCTGGCCGAGCTGGCGGCTGGTGGAGGCGACCGCCGCCGCGACGCCCGCCTGGGCGCGGGGCATGCCGGAGACGGCGGTGTTGGTGATCGGGGCGTTGACGAAGCCGAAGCCGACGCCGAAGAGGACGTAGCCGAGGAAGAGGGTGACGTCGGAGGTCTCGGCCTCGAAGAGGGCGAAGAGCAGGCCGCTCAGTGTCATCGCCGCGCCCGCGATCAGCAGGGACAGCCGTGGCCCCCGGCTGCCGACCAGCCGTCCGGACAGCGGGGCGCACAGCAGGGTCGGCACCGCCATCGGGAGCATCCACAGGCCGGCGTGGAGGGCGTCGAGGCCGCGTACGTTCTGGAGGTACAGCGTGGACAGGAAGAGGAACCCACCCAGCGCGGCGAAGGCGCTCACCGCTATCCCGGTCGCCCCGCTGAACGGCGCCGAATGGAAGAAGCGCAGGTCGATGAGGGGTTCGGCGCGCCGGGGTTCGTAGACGAGGAGGGCCAGCAGGGCCGCGACGGCCACGGCGGCGAAGGGGAGCACCTGGGCGAGGCTCGCGTCGGGGGCCTCGATGATCGCGTACGTCAGCGAGCCGAAGAGGGCGATCACCAGCACCTGGCCCACCGGGTCCGGGCGGCGCGGCCGGGGAGCGCGGGACTCGGGGACGAAGCGCAGGGTGAGCAGCAGCGCGGCGAGGCCGACCGGCAGGTTGACCCAGAAGATCGAGCGCCAGCCGACCGACTCCACCAGCAGCCCGCCCGCCAGCGGACCGGCGGCCATGGAGATGCCGACCACCGCACCCCAGGCGCCGATCGCCCGCGCCCGTTCGCGCGGGTCGGTGAAGGTGTTGGTGATGATCGACATGGCGACCGGGTTGAGCATGGAGCCGCCGACCGCCTGGACCATGCGGAACACCACGAGGAGTTCCAGGTTCGGCGCGAGCGAGCAGAGCAGGGAACCGGCGGTGAAGATCACCAGCCCCGCCATGAAGACCCGTTTGCGGCCGATCCGGTCCGCCGTGGACCCCGCCAGCATCAGCAGCGAGGCGAGCACCAGCGTGTAGGCGTCGATCGTCCACTGGAGACCGGAGGTGGTGGCGTGCAGCTCGCGCTGCATCGAGGGCAGCGCGACGTTCAGGGCGGTGTTGTCCAGGCTCACGATCAGCAGGCTCATGCAGCAGATCGAGAGCACCAGCATCCGCCGCCGGTGACTCAGCTCGGGCATGCGTCCCATCGTACGCGCTTCGATAGTGCGGCTAACTAATGACCCTTACATGGTCTGTACTCATCCTGGTACTTGATCGTCCGGTACCGGTACCCCAGCTGGTGCTGGTACCGGTACCCCGTGCTGGTACCGGTACGGGTACCAGCACCCGGTACCCGTACCTGTGCGCGCACCCGCCCCTGTACCCGTATCCGCCCCGCACGGAGAGACGCACCGGTGAGGTGAGGGACAATGGACGACGCCCTTGCCGTACATCCGTCCCGGAGCCCCCTGATGACCCAGCCGCTGTCCATCGGCCCGCACGCCGTGGTGCCGCCCGTCGTGCTCGCACCCATGGCCGGGATCACCAACGCCCCCTTCCGCACCCTGTGCCGGGAGTTCAGCGGGGGCAAGGGGCTGTTCGTCAGCGAGATGATCACCACCCGGGCGCTGGTCGAGCGCAACGAGAAGACCATGCAGCTCATCCGGTTCGACGAGACCGAGAAGCCGCGTTCGATCCAGCTGTACGGCGTCGACCCGGCCACCGTCGGCAAGGCCGTCCGCATGATCGCGGAAGAGGGGCTGGCCGACCACATCGACCTGAACTTCGGCTGCCCGGTCCCCAAGGTCACCCGTAAGGGAGGCGGCTCCGCGCTGCCGTACAAGCGGAACCTGCTGCGGGCCATCCTGCGCGAGGCCGTCTCCGGCGCGGGCGACCTGCCGGTCACCATGAAGATGCGCAAGGGCATCGACGACGACCACATCACCTACCTCGACGCGGGCCGCATCGCCGTCGAGGAGGGCGTCACCGCCATTGCCCTGCATGGACGTACCGCCGCCCAGCACTACGGCGGCACCGCCGACTGGAGCGCCATCGCCCGGTTGAAGGAGCACGTCCCGGAGATCCCGGTACTCGGCAACGGCGACATCTGGTCCGCCGAGGACGCGCTGCGCATGGTCCGCGAGACCGGCTGCGACGGCGTGGTCGTCGGCCGAGGCTGCCTCGGCCGGCCCTGGCTCTTCTCCGACCTGGTCGCCGCCTTCGAGGGCCGCGACGACTTCCAGCGGCCGGTGCTGCGGCAGGTCGCCGACGTGATGGTCCGGCACGCCACGCTGCTCGGCGAGTGGCTCGGCGACGAGGCACGTGGTGTCATCGACTTCCGCAAGCACGTCGCCTGGTACCTCAAGGGCTTCGCGGTCGGCTCCGAGATGCGCAAGCGGCTCGCCATCACCTCCTCGCTGGAGGAACTGCGCGCCGGCCTGGACGAGTTGGACCTCGATCAGGCGTGGCCCACCGGCGCCGACGGCCCGCGCGGGCGCACCTCCGGCAACAACCGGGTGGTCCTGCCGGACGGCTGGCTGAAGGACCCGTACGACTGCGCGGGCGTCAGCGAGGACGCCGAGCTGGACACCTCCGGCGGCTGAACGACCGCAGGGCCGGCCCCTAAGGGACCGGCCCTGCGCTCAAGAGACCCTAGGGGGTCAGCCCTTCTTCGGGTGCGGGGTCGAGCCGTACGCGGTCAGGAAGCGGTCGCGGAAGAGGTTCATCTTCCACACCGGCGCGTCGTGCGCGGGCCGCAGGCCGTCCGACCAGCCCCAGGCACTGATCTTGTCCAGCACCTTCGGGTCCTTGGCGACGATCGAGATCGGTACGTCCCTGCTGGCGTGGTTGCCGCTGACGCGGGCGATGGGCTGGTGGTCGCCGAGGAAGACCAACACCGTGTCCTTGGAGCCGTAGCGCTCCAGCCACTCGGTAAGCACGGTGACCGAGTACTGGATCGACTTGCCGTACTCCTGGCGGGACTTGGTGGTGTCCGCGATCACGTCGGCCGGCTTGTTGCCCGCCGCCTCGATGCCCTTGAAGATCGAGCCGTCACCCAGCTCGTCCCAGCCGACCATCTTCGGGATCGGGCCCCAGGGCTGGTGGCTTGAGGTCAGGATGACCTCCGACATCACCGGCTTGTCGTGCTTCTTGCTGTGCACGCGCCGCTGGAACTGCTCCAGGGTGTACTGGTCCGGCATCGTGGACCAGCTGAACTTCGGTCCCTTGTAGCCGAGTTCGAAGGCGTTGTAGACCTTGTCCAGCCCGAAGAAGCTCTGTTCGGGCCAGCCCTTCTGCACGCCCGGCATCACACCGACCGTGTCCCAGGCGCCGGACTTCTTGAACACCTTGGTCAGGCTGAGGTGATCGCTCGCCATCACCGTGCGGTAGCGCTGCTGGTTGCTCACCCACAGGCCGGACAGGGTGGTGGAGTGGCCGAGCCAGCTGCTGCCGCCGTACGTCGCGGAGGTCAGCCAGCCGCTCTTGGCGTGGTAACCCGCCTTCTTCAACGCCTCGGTGCGCACGGCGAGGGTCTTGTCCACGCCGGGCGCCATGATCGGGTCCTCGATCGCGCTACGGCCGTAGCTCTCGATGAAGGTGAAGATCATGTCCTTGCCGCGCAGATCCGGTACGAGCTGGGCCGGCGGGGTCGCGCCGAACGCGTCCACCTTCGCGACCTTCTGGAACTCGGCCTCGTCCTTCAGCGTGTCCGACACCCGCTCGGTCTGGCTCTGCAGGGTGACGGCGGCGCTGTCGGCGGCGAGCGGCACGCCCGCGAGCTGCACCCCGAAGGAGGAGCAGGTGATCCAGACGACGCCCGCGATCAACGTGCCCCGGGTCGCGGTGGCTGAGTGCCGGGCCAGCACGTTGCTCAGGCGTACGACGGCGTAGGCCAGCGAGGCGAACAGCAGCAGTACGAGCACGATCAGGCCGGCCGTCGCGGCGAGGGTCGCCGTCCGGCCGAGCGAGTCCTCGAGGTACGACTGCGCGTCGCCGAGCAGGCTCCAGTCCAGCACCAGGTTGAAGGTCCGGCCGAGGTACTGCTTGAACCCCATGTCCAGCCAGTTCAGCACCGTCAGCGCGGCGAGCGCGACCCCGCTGACGGCGGCGAGCACGACCCTCGGCTTCCTGGGCAGCGCGAGCAGGATCGCCGCGCCGACGATCGCCTCCCCGGGCAGCCGGAAGAACCTGGCGGGGCCGAGGTCGACGATGGTCGCGGGCATCACCAGGGTGCAGACGACCAGGATGGCGGCGAGGACGGTGATGGTCCGGGAGAGGGCTCGGGCGCCTTGGGGGTGCTCTGCTTGCCAGCGGGTCAGGCGGGCGAAACGGGGGGGCTTGGCGGGGGTGTCGGGGGCGGCCCCAGGGGCGGCCTTCTCACCGGTGCCGCCGTCAGGGGCCGGTGTGGGTGCGGTCCTGGTATCGGCGCTCCCAATGCTGGTACCGGTACTGGTATCGGCACTCGCGTCGGCGGCACTGGCGTCGGCGCTCCCAGTACTGGCATCGGCACCGGCATCGGCGGTACTGGCATCGGTACCGGTACCGATACGGGTTCCAGTACCAGTACCAGCACCCACCCCGCCCTCCGACTCCGTCCCATGAGCCGTCACCCCCGGAGTCCCGGTATCCGCACCGGCCCCCCGCTCACCACTCTTCCCGTGCTCGGCAAGAGTCCCGGTACCCACCGCCCCGTCTCCGGGGTCACCCCCCGGCGCGTCGGATGACGTTTGCGTGTTCTTCTGCTGAGGCAACCCGGAGGTCCTTCCGCGCGAGGCCGGTGACGACGGAGGCGGCGGGCCACGCTGGGGAGGCTGGGCAGAACCGTTGGAGGCCGGTCCGCCTGGCCCGCCGTCCTTCCGTACGGTCCGCCGCGGGCCGGTGTTCACGGCCTACGGCAAATACCGGGCAAACGCCCGGTCAAGGCCGGTCTCAGGCGCCCCCGACCGCGGTGAGCAGGGCGAGCGGTGCGGCAGCCGAACGGGACTCCCGCACACACGCGTGCGGGTACGGTACCGGCTCGGGGTGGGTGTCACGGCCGTAACCCGCCAGCACTTCGGGAAGCCGGTGCCCGGCGCTGGCCGCCGCGTCCACCAGACCACGGGCCACCGCACGGGCCTCGTCGTGCAGCCCGTAGCGGGCGAGGCCGAGGGTGATGAGCGCGTTGTCGTGCGGCCAGACCGAGCCCCGGTGGTAGGAGAGCGGGTGGTAGGCCGCCTGGCCGGCGGCGAGCGTACGGACGCCCCAGCCGGAGAAGAAGTCCGGCTCCAGCAGCCGGCGCCCGACGGCCTCCCCGTACTCCTTGTCCAGCAGCCCCGACCACAGCAGGTGCCCGGCGTCCGAGGCGAGCGCGTCTATGCGGTTGCCGTCGCCGTCCAACGCAAGTGCGGGGAAGCCTTGTTCGGGCAGCCAGAAGTCTCGCTGGAAGCGGTCGCGCAGGTCGGCGGCCGCCTGCTCCAGGAGCGCCGCGTACGTCCCGTCGTCCCACACCGTCCGCGCCAGCCATGCCGTACGGCGCAGCGCGTCGTACGCGTACCCCTGCGCGCCCGCCGCCATCACCGCGCCGCTCGGCCGGGTGCCGTCGGCGCGGCAGATCGCGCCGGGGGAGTCCTTCCAGTTCTGGTTGGCGAGGCCGCCCTCGTCGGCGCGGTACACGAGGTAGCCGCGCGCGGTCAGCCCGCCGTGGTCCAGCATCCAGCCGACCGCCGCGCGGGCGTGCCGCTCCAGGCGCCGGGCCAGGGCCGCGTCCCCGGTGCGCTCGGTATGGGCGCCGAGCAGGACCAGGAAGAGCGGGGTGGCGTCGACCGAGCCGTAGTAACGCCCGTACGGCACCTGCCCGAAGTGGGCCAGTTCGCCGTGCCGGACCTCGTGCACGATCTTGCCGGGCTGGGCGACCGGGGAGGCGCTGCCGGCGGTGGCCTGGGTGGCGGCCAGCGCAGGGAGCGTGGCGGCGGCCAGCTGCGGGCGGTACGGCAGGGCGAACAGCGAGGTGAGCAGGGCGTCCCGGCCGAGCAGCGTGAGGAACCAGGGCGCGCCCCCGGCCGGCACCCGCAGCCCCTCCCCGTCCGGTCCGTGCGCCGGCACCTGGAGCGCGGCCAGGTCGGACAGCCCGCGCACACAGGCGGCCGCCAACTCCGGCCAGGCGGTGGGGAAGGCGACGCCCTCCATGAACTCCTCTTCCACCGAACGGAGTTCACCGCTCACGGTGGCCGGGGAGCGGGGTACGCGAACCGCGTGCCGGTCGCCGTGCGGGCGGGCCACCACCCGCAGCAGCAGCTCCGCCTCGCCGTGCGGGGCGAGTTCGAGCGTCCACACCAGCCTCCGGGCACCGGTGCCGGTCTCCTCCACCGCCTCCGGAGCAGGGTCGGCGGTGATGGTCGTACAGGACCGCCACTCACCACGCCGGTAACCGAACTCGATCCCGTCGTCCAGGATTTGGCGGCTGCGTACGGCACCGGACTTGACGTAGGTGCGATGGTCGGAGCGCAGCTCGAACTGGTCGGTGAAGTCGGCGTCGACGGTGAGCGCGAGCCGTACCGTGGTGGCCGTCGGGAGGTTGCCGGTGACGCGCACCGACTCCACGAACGAGCTGTCACCCACGGCCTGTTCACGCCACAGCGTGTACGCGGGCGGGTCCTGACGCCCACCGCGCGGCACCAGTACGCACCGTGCCGTGTCGCCCTCCCCGACCGGCTTCAGCACCTCCGGCACCGCGCCGTCGACGGTGAGCTGCCAGCGGCTCAAGTGCCGTGCGTCGCGCACGAAAAGCCCCTCCACCTGGCCGCCGCCGCGTACCCCGCTGATGTCGCCCCGGTCGCCCACTGTCGCGAACGTGGCTCCCCGTACGAGTAGTTGAGTCATCTCCGGTCCCCTCCCTCTTCCCCTGTCTCCACAGCCCCGTCCACGTCGTGCAGCAGGTCCAGCGTCAGCGCGGCCGTCCAGCCGAACCCCGGCGCCCCGCACGCCTCGCCGGTGCCGGGGTCGACGTACTCCGCGAACCCGGAGTCCCCGGCCGTACGCAGGAAGGCGGTGCGCAGGTCCTCGGCCGTCGCCTTCTCGCCGTGCGCGCGCAGCCCGCGTTCCACCAGCCAGGCGGTGTTGAACCAGGCTGGGCCGCGCCAGTACCGGTTCGGCTCGAAGGCCGGTCCGCGCAGGTCGTAGCTGGGTACGAGCCCGGTACGCGCCGCGAAGTGCGGTCCGCGCAGGGTGCTCAGCAGGGCACCGGAGACCTCACGGGGGAGGCCGGGCAGCAGCAGCGGGACCAGGCCCGACACGCTCCGCTCCCGGATCGGGCCGCCGCGCAGGTCCCGGCAGAGGAACATCCCGGACGCGTCGTCCCACAGCCGCTCCACCAGGGCCGCCGTCAGCCGCTCGGCGCGGGCGTGCCGGCCGGCGCCCGGGGCGCCCAACTCGGTTGCGACACGGGCGAGTGCGTGCTCGGAGGCGATGAGCAGGGCGTTGAAGGACGGGTCCTCCACGGCGAACTCCCCACCGCCGTCGGCCCTCGCGAACTCCCCGCCGTCGTCCGCGTATCCACGGTCCCGGTAGTCGGCCGCGAGGCGCACGTACCGCCCGTAGTCCAGATCGGTCGGCCGGTCCGTGGGGGCGCCGTGGGCGAGGTCGGCGCGGCGGAACGAGTGGGCCGGAGCCGGTGTGACGCGGGCCAACGGGCCGTCCCAGCAAGGGCTGTTGTCCATACCCTGCTCCCACGGGTGCACCACCGACACCAGCCCGCCCCCGCCCAAGTCCCGGCGGCGCAGCAGATAACGGTGCCACGCGGCCAGCCGGGGGTACACCCGCGCCAGGAAGCCGCGCGCCCACGACAGGCCCGGGTCGGCCCGGTGCACCAGCCAGGCGGCCAGCGCGTGCACGGGTGGCTGCACGATGCCGGACGTCTGTACGGTGCGTGGGGCGCCCGCGGCCCGCCCGGCGGAGGAGGAGCGCCAGAAGTCGGGGCTGGGGAAGTAGGCGTCGAGCGGCACGGAGGGGGAGAAGACGATGTGCGGCACCCGCCCGTCCCCCCACTGCGCCGCGAGCAGCGTCTCCAGCTCCCGCTGTGCCCGCAGCGGCGACAGATGCCGCAGCCCGATGGCGATGAACGCGGAGTCCCAGGACCACTGGTGCGGGTACAGGTTCCGGGAGGGGACGGTCGAGGTACCCGTCCAGTTGGCGGCCAGCACGCGGGCGGCTCTGACGTGCAGTGACGCGGCCGACGGCGCGGCGGAGGGCGGATCGTATGCGATCCCGCGCTCGGTGACACGGGCCGTGAGCTGGGCAGTGCGATCCACTCGGGGCTCCCCGAAGACGTCCGGCTGACCTGGTTCGGTTGTGTCTATCGCAGGGTTACGTCTATTTAACACGCAAAACTCAATATGTAATGCAAACTTGAGGAACACAAGGGGGTGGCATGACCGGAAAGCCCGGCAGGACGGCCAGGGGCGGTGCTCAGACGAGCGCGGGCGACCTGCTCGACCTGGTGCGCAGCGGACGGGCCGTCACGCGCGGCGCGCTCCAGCAGATGACCGGGCTCTCCCGTGCCACGGTCGGCCAGCGGCTGGACCGGCTGTTCCGCGCGGGCTGGCTGCGCGAGGGCGCGGGCGGCCCGGTGGACTCCCCACTCGGCGGCCGTCCCGCCATCACCCTGGAGTTCGACGGCTCGCACGCCGTGGTCCTCGCCGCCGACCTCGACACCCGGCACGCCCGCGCCGCCCTGCTCACCCTGACCGGCGAGATCCTCGCCGAGCGCTCCGGTGCGCTCGTGGTCGAGGACGGCCCCGAGGTGGTCCTGGACGGACTCGCCCGCTGGTTCGCCGAGCTGCTCACCGAGACCGGGCACAGCCCGGCGGCGGTCTGCGGCACCGGCCTCGGCGTGCCGGGTCCGGTGGACAGTGAGACCGGGCGGGTGATCCAGCCGCCGATGATGTCCGGCTGGGACGGCTACGACATAAGGGGACGCCTCTCCCGCGCCTTCGCCGAGCACACGAGTGCTGGTACCGGTATCGATACCGGTACCAGCCCGGTCCCGGTATTCGTGGACAACGACGCCAACCTGATGGCATACGGGGAGCAGCGCACCGGGTACCAGGATTGCCGGGCGTTTGTACTGGTCAAGGTCAGTACCGGTATCGGCGCCGGAGTCGTGGTGGACGGCGCGCTCTATCGGGGTGTGGACGGCGGCGCAGGCGACCTCGGGCACATCCGCGTCGGCACCGACGCACTGTGCCGCTGCGGCTCGTACGGCTGCCTCGCGGCCGTCGCCAGCGGCGGCGCGGTGGCCCGGCGGCTGACGGAGGCGGGCGTGCCGGCCGCCTCCGGCTCGGATGTACGGGACCTGCTGGCCGCCGGGCACCCGGAGGCGGCGGCCCTGGCGCGAGAGGCCGGACGCCGGGTCGGGGACGTACTGGCGACCGTCGTCACCCTGCTCAACCCCGGTGTGCTGATGATCGCGGGCGATCTCGCCGGGACGCCCTTCCTGACCGGGGTGCGCGAACTGCTCTACCAGCGGGCGCTGCCCCGCTCCACCGCCCACCTCGACGTCCTCACCGCGCGGCTGGGGGAGCGGGCGGGGCTGATCGGCGCGGGCGCGCTGGTCGTGGAGCAGTTGTACGCCCCCGAGCGGGTGGAGGAGCGGCTCGCCGCGCTCGGTGTGTGACGCCCCGGTTTCCGGCCCGGAACGGCGTCCGCATGGTGAAATCCGGTGCCGTGTGGCAGCGTGATTCTCGCCACCCTTGATAAGGGTCGCGCTCAGATGAGCGGATCTTGAGCGGCTGCACTTCTCCAAGGGGTGGCACTCGGTGCCACCTCGTCGGCGTTCAATGATCGAAATCAAGCGTGCCGATCGGCGCTCACATGAGCAGGATGCGGCGTCGCCGTACGTCCGTCCGTTCAAGAAGTGAACACTCGCGTGGCCCTGGCCTTGCCATGCCTTTGCCTCAGATCCTGTGGCAGACGGCTGGTTACAGGCTTATGACGCACGACTGGACGTACCAAGGCGCCTTCGATCTGGGTATGTTCCTCGCCGTCAGGGCAGCCACCGTGGCCTCAAGGAGTCGAGACCCGTGTCGGAAAACAAAGAGCCTCACGTAGCGAAGTTCGTCTACGACTTCACCGAGGGCAACAAGGACCTCAAGGACCTGCTCGGTGGCAAGGGCGCCAACCTCGCCGAGATGACCAACCTCGGGCTGCCGGTCCCTCCCGGCTTCACCATCACCACCGAGGCGTGCAAGGTCTACCTCGACAGCGGCGAGGAGCCCCCGGCACTGCGTGACGAGGTGAGTGCGCACCTCGACGCGCTGGAGCAGCGGATGGGCAAGAAGCTCGGCCAGGCCGACGACCCGCTGCTGGTCTCCGTCCGCTCCGGCGCCAAGTTCTCGATGCCCGGCATGATGGACACCGTCCTGAACATCGGCCTGTCCGACAAGTCGGTGAAGGGCCTGGCCAAGCAGGCCGGCGATGAGCGCTTCGCGTGGGACTCCTACCGGCGCCTGATCCAGATGTTCGGCAAGACCGTCCTCGGCGTCGACGGCGAGCTGTTCGAGGAGGCGCTGGAGAGGGCCAAGGAGGCCAAGGGCGTCCAGGTCGACACCGAGCTGGACGCGGCCGACCTGAAGAAGCTGGTCACCGCCTTCAAGAAGACGGTCAAGACCGAGGCCGGCCGGGACTTCCCGCAGGACCCGCGCGAGCAGATGGACCTCGCCATCCACGCGGTCTTCGACTCCTGGAACACCGACCGCGCCAAGCTCTACCGCCGCCAGGAGCGCATCCCGGGCGACCTGGGCACCGCGGTCAACGTCTGTTCCATGGTCTTCGGCAACCTCGGTCCTGATTCGGGTACCGGCGTCGCCTTCACCCGGGACCCCGCCTCCGGACACCAGGGTGTCTACGGCGACTACCTCCAGAACGCGCAGGGCGAGGACGTCGTCGCGGGCATCCGCAACACCGTGCCGCTCGCGGAGCTGGAGAACATCGACAAGGCGTCCTATGACCAGCTCATGCAGATCATGGAAACGCTGGAGAACCACTACCTGGATCTCTGCGACATCGAGTTCACCATCGAGCGCGGCAAGCTGTGGATGCTCCAGACCCGCGTCGGCAAGCGCACCGCGGGCGCGGCGTTCCGTATCGCCACCCAGCTCGTGGATCAGGGCCTGATCGACGAGACCGAGGCCCTCCAGCGGGTCAACGGCGCGCAGCTGGCACAGCTCATGTTCCCCCGCTTCGACGAGGACGCGCGGGCCGAGCAGGTCGGGCGGGGCATCGCCGCCTCGCCGGGCGCGGCGGTCGGCAAGGCGGTCTTCGACTCGTACACCGCGGTCAAGTGGTCCCGGTCCGGCGAGAAGGTCATCCTGGTACGCCGGGAGACCAATCCCGACGACCTGGACGGCATGATCGCCGCCGAGGGCATCCTCACCTCGCGCGGCGGCAAGACCTCCCACGCGGCCGTGGTCGCGCGCGGCATGGGCAAGACCTGTGTCTGCGGCGCCGAGGAGCTGGAGGTCGACACCAAGCGGCGCCGGATGATCGTGCCGGGCGGACATGTGGTGGAGGAGGGCGACGTCATCTCCATCGACGGCTCCTCCGGCAAGGTGTACCTCGGTGAGGTCCCGGTCGTCCCGTCTCCGGTCGTGGAGTACTTCGAGGGCCGGATGCACCCGGGCGCCGACGACGCCGACGAACTGGTCGAGGCCGTGCACCGGATGATGGCCTTCGCCGACCGCAAGCGCCGGCTGCGGGTACGGGCCAACGCCGACAACGCCGAAGACGCGATGCGGGCGCGGCGGTTCGGGGCGCAGGGCATCGGGCTGTGCCGTACGGAGCACATGTTCCTCGGGGACCGGCGTGAGCTGGTCGAGCGGCTGATCCTGGCCGACACGGAGGCGGAGCGCGAGGAGTCGCTGAAGCAGCTGCTCCCGTTGCAGAAGCGGGACTTCGTCGAGCTGTTCGAGGCGATGGACGGGCTGCCGGTGACGGTACGGCTGCTCGACCCGCCGCTGCACGAGTTCCTGCCCGACATCACCGAGCTGTCGGTACGGGTGGCCCTCGCCGAGTCCCGGCAGGAGCCGCACGAGAACGAACTCCGCCTGCTCCAGGCGGTCCACCGCCTCCACGAGCAGAACCCGATGCTGGGCCTGCGCGGTGTGCGTCTCGGCCTCGTCATCCCGGGCCTGTTCACCATGCAGGTCCGCGCGATCGCGGAGGCGGCCGCCGAGCGCAAGGCCGCCAAGGGCGACCCGCGCGCCGAGATCATGATCCCGCTGGTCGGTACGGTCCAGGAGCTGGAGATCGTCCGCGACGAGGCCGACCAGGTCATCGCGGAGGTCGAGGCGGCTACGGGTACGCGGCTGAAGCTGGCGATCGGCACCATGATCGAGCTGCCGCGCGCCGCGCTGACCGCCGGTCAGATCGCCGAGGCCGCGGAGTTCTTCTCCTTCGGCACGAACGACCTGACCCAGACGGTGTGGGGCTTCAGCCGGGACGACGTGGAGGCGAGCTTCTTCACGGCGTACCTGGAGAAGGGCATCTTCGGCGTCAGCCCGTTCGAGACGATCGACAAGGACGGGGTGGGCTCGCTGGTCAAGTCGGCCGCCGCGGCAGGCCGTTCGACCCGCCCCGACCTCAAGCTCGGCGTCTGCGGCGAGCACGGCGGCGACCCCGAGTCCGTCCACTTCTTCCACGAGGTCGGCCTCGACTACGTCTCCTGCTCCCCGTTCCGCATCCCGGTAGCCCGCCTGGAAGCCGGCCGCGCGGCCACCCAGTCCACCGGCAGCGACCACCGCTGACCCTTCCCGGCCCCGGAGCCCTTCGTCGGTCCCCGACCCTCACCACCGATCGCCGACGGGCCCCGGCACCAAAAGAGAGGCGGCACCCTGTGCGGGGGTGCCGCCTCTTTGGGCGCCATGTCGCTGCCGGGGCAGGTTCAGGGTTCTCGCTCAGGAGCCCGAAGGTCGTCCCGCTTCCGTCTGATCAGCACGGCCGCCCACTGGCCGGCGGTCGTGCTGACGCCCACGGTTGCCATCAAGGTCATGGTGTCGCCCCACGTGTGGCCGGACACCGCGTGCCAGACGACACTGGCCAGTCCCACCACAGCGACAAGCCGGTCAGCACCACCGACAGTTGTATCCAGCGTGGACGCCTACGCAGCCCAAAGTCCTGAGCCCCGCCGCTCGGTCATACCCGGGCAACTACCCCGCCGGAGACTTGGGGTGTCCGGTCCGGGGTCACTCCTCGGCGAACAGGTCCTCCGCATACGTGGCCCGTACGGCCCGCTGGGCCCAGAGCTCGAGTTGGGCGGGGTCGTCGGAACCGATCACCCGCTCGGCGACGTGCTCGGGGACCGGGATCCCCCGCCACTCCAGCACGCGCAGCACCATCTCCGCCTTGGCCTGGGCCCGGCCCTGCTCGCGGCCCTCCTCCAAGCCCTGCTCCCGCCCCTCCTCCCGTACCTGCTCCGCAAGCGGGTGGCGCCAGAAGTACTGGATCGCGGTCATCAGGTCCCTCCACATCTGCTTCGCCTGGGGATCGGCCAGGCACGAGTCGACGAACTGCACGAAGACCGCCGCGCTGTCCGGGTCGATGGTCTTCAGGGCGGTGGCGAGTGATTCCAGTATGGGCGCGGCCCGGGGTCCGCGTCCGTGTGTCATGGCGGAAAGGACCGCGAGCGGTACGTCCCGTTCGGCCTGTCGCTCGTCCGTGATCACGGGGACGTTGTCCGGGCCCAGCACCAGGGGCCGGACGGTCAGCGAGTGCCAGCCGGGAAAGCCGAGGCGGATGGGCTGGGCGGCCCAGCGCGCGGTCGCGCTGTTCTGGGTGATGACGATGAGCACGGGCTCACACCGGTACTTCTCATACAGGTACGAGAGGTAGTGCGGCCAGCTGCCCCGCTTGCGGTCGTCCACCTTGCCCTGGGACTCGACCACGAGGAGAAACGTGCCCTCGTCCGTCTCCGCGCGCAGCAGCGTGTCCACCCGGCGCTCCACCGGCTCGATCTCGGTGAGATCGACGTTCAGCGCGGCGATCTCGCGCGGTTCGGGGAAGGGCACGTGCAGCACGCGCTGCAACGCGCGGGTCAGCAGAGCGGGGTCCTTCTGGAAGATGCGGTGCAGTGCCTCGTGCGACGAGCCGACCATCAGCTCTCCTTTCGTACGACAGGCACAACGAGTCACCGCACGGAAGGTCCCCCCGGGAGGTGACACACCGTCGCAACACCCTCTTCGCACTCGTCCCGCATCGTTGATCGCCGGGCCGGGCATCGATGACGGAAGCGAGGAGGTGCTCAGATGGCGGTCAGTCGCAGGGGACTGTTGGGTGCGGGGGCGGGCGTCGGGTTGCTGGCCGCCTGCGGGGGCAACACCGGGCGTGGGGACGGCAAGGGCGGTACCAGGCTGGCGCAGTGGTACCACCAGTACGGGGAGGCCGGTACCGAGCAGGCCGTCAAGCGGTATGCCGCCGGGTACGACAAGGCCGACGTCAGCGTGCAGTGGCGGCCCGGGGACTACGACCGGCAGACCGCCGCCGCGCTGCTCACCGACTCCGGGCCGGACGTGTTCGAGGGCAGCCCCACGCTCGACCAGATCCAGGGCGGCCAGGTCGTCGACCTCACCGACCTGCTGGACGAGGTGAAGGACGACTTCAACCCGGCCGTGCTCACGCCCAAGACGTACGACGGCAAGATCTGGGGCATCCCGCAGGTCATCGACATGCAGCTGCTCTACTACCGCAAGAGCCTGCTGAAGGCCGCCGGTGTCGAGCCGCCCACCACCCTGGACGCCCTCGTCGACGCCGCCAAGCGGCTCACCGACTCCAAGGTCAAGGGACTCTTCCTCGGCAACGACGGCGGCGCCGGCGTTCTCGCCGGAACACCCCTCAACGCGGCCGGACTTCAGCTCGTCACCGACGACGGCAAGGTCGGCTTCGACGACCCCGCGGCCGCCCGCACCCTCGGCAAACTCCACCACCTGTACACCGACAAGTCCCTCCTCCTCGGTGCCCCCACCGACTGGTCGGACCCCGCGGCCTTCCTCCAGGGGCTCACCGCCATGCAGTGGTCGGGCCTGTGGGCGCTGCCTCAGATCAGCAAGGAACTCGGCGACGACTTCGGGGTGTTGCCCTTCCCGAAGGACGGCCCGCACGGAGCCCCGGCCGTACCCGTCGGCGCGTACGGCTCGGCCGTCAGCGCCCGCAGCCGGCACCGGGAGGCCGCCAAGGAGTACGTGAAGTGGCTGTGGGTCGAACGCACCGACCACCAGGAGGACTTCGCCCTCTCCTACGGCTTCCACATACCGGCCCGCGTCTCCCTCGCCCGCAAGGCGGCCAAGCTGCGGTCCGGACCCGCCGCCGACGCCGTCCGCCTCACCACCGAACACGGCCACGCCCAGCCCCTGTTGTGGACCCCGGCGAGCCAGACGGCCTACCAGGACGCCCTGGTCCGGATCATCAAGGGCGGCGCCAACCCCGAGAGTGAAGTACGGGCCGTCGTACGGAAGGTGGGCGCCGAACTCGACCGGGTGAAGAAGAAGCGGTGAAGCACCGGTCAGCACTGTGGTTCTGGGTCTTCGTCGGCCCCTTCGCCGCCGGACTCGCCCTGTTCACCTACGTCCCGCTGCTGTGGAGCGTCGGCCTGAGCTTCTTCGACGCCCAGAACACCGTCACACCCACGCACTTCGTCGGCCTGGACAACTACACCGCGATGCTGCGGGACGACGCCTTCCGGGACAGTCTGAAGACCTTCCTGGTCTTCACCGCGTTCATCGTGCCCACCACCTACGTGGTCTCCCTGACCCTCGCCCTGATGGTCAACCGGGTCCGCTGGGCACGGGCCTTCTTCCGGTCGGTGTTCTTCCTGCCGGCCGCGTGCAGTTATGTCGTCGCGGCCCTGGTCTGGAAGATGTCGATCTTCAGCGGGGTCCGGTTCGGGCTCGCCAACACCGTCCTCGGCTGGTTCGGCACCGACTCCGTGGCCTGGCTCGCCACCCCCGACCCACCCTGGTACTGGCTGGTCCTCATCACGGTACGGCTCTGGCTCCAGGCCGGCTTCTACATGATCCTCTTCCTCGCCGGGCTCCAGCGCATCGACCCGGCGCTGTACGAGGCCGCCGCCGTCGACGGCGCCCGGCCGGGCTGGACCGTGCTGCGCCACATCACCCTGCCCCAGCTGCGCGCCACCTCCGTCGCGGTGGTGCTGCTGCTCGTCGTCAACGCCTTCCAGGCGTTCGACGAGTTCTACAACCTGCTCTCCGACGCCCGCGGCTACCCGCCCTACGCCCGGCCCCCGCTCGTCTACCTCTACTACACCGCCCTCGGCCAGGGGCAGAACCTGGGACTGGGCAGCGCCGGTGCCGTGATCCTCGCGCTGGTCATCGCCGTGGTGACCGTCGCCCAGGCCCGCTGGCTGAAGCTCGGGAGGACCGACGCCGATGGATGACGCCCTCGTGAGGGCCGGACGCGCCCTGCGGCTCGCGGTGCTGATCGCGCTGGCGCTGCTCTTCCTGATCCCGTTCTACCTGCTGCTCCGCAACGGTCTCTCCAGCGAGCGGGAGATCACCTCGCCCGAGTGGACCTTCTTCCCGCACGAGCTGCGCTGGGACAACGTCCACGAGCTGTTCGCGGACACCTCCGTCCCCTTCGCCCGCTCCCTGCTGAACTCCGCGCTGATCGCCGTCGCCACCACCCTCGGCACGCTCCTGCTCGCCTCCCTCGCGGGCTACGGCCTCGCCCGCATCCCCTACCGGTACGCGGACAAGGTCTTCTACGGCATCCTCGGCACCCTGCTGATCCCCGCCGCCGTCACCTTCGTGCCCAGCTTCGTGCTGGTGTCGTCCCTGGGCTGGATCTCCACCCTGCGCGGTCTGATCGTGCCGACCCTGTTCTCGGCGTTCGCCTGCTTCGTCTTCCGGCAGTACTTCCTCGGGTTCCCGAAGGAGCTGGAGGACGCGGCGCAGGTCGACGGGCTCGGATACTGGCGTACGTACTGGCTGATCGTGGTACCCAACGCCCGGCCGGTGTTCGCCGCCGTCGGCACCATCGTGTTCCTCGGCGCCTGGAACTCGTTCCTGTGGCCCCTGGTCATCGGCCAGGACCAGAGCGCCTGGACGGTCCAGGTGGCCCTGTCGTCCTTCACCACCGCCCAGGTGATCCGGCTGCACGAGCTGTTCGTCGCGGCGGCCGTGTCGATCCTGCCGCTGCTCGTGGTCTTCCTGGTCTTCCAGCGGTGGATCGTGACGGGGGTGGAGCGCTCCGGCATCGACTGACCCGAGGCGTGCGATCAGGTGCCGCGCGCGCCCGTGAGATGCGCGAAGACCACCACGTTGCCCTGATACCCAGTCGACCTGGAGTACCCGCCCCCGCAGGTGATCACCCGGAGTTCGGGGCGGGGCGAGGCGCCGTAGACCTTGGCGTCGGGGAAGTTCTTCGCGGAGTAGACCTCGACCGCGTCCACGGTGAAGACGGCAGTCGTGGCGTCCTCGCGGTCGACCTCGATCGTGGCGCCGCGCTTGAGGGCGCCGAGGTCGTAGAAGACGGCGGGGCCCTCGGTGTTGTCGACGTGGCCGGCCACCACGGCGGTGCCGGTGTCGCCGGGGGTGGTGCCGGTCTCGTACCAGCCGGCGAGGTTCTTCTCGGCGGGGGGCGGGACGTCGAGGCTGCCCGAGGCGGTCAGGGAGAGGCCCATCAGGGGAGCGTTCACCCGGATCGCGGGGATGCGGATACGGGTGGGCGGGGACGCCATCAGGGGATGGGCCGCGCCGCGTTCACCACCAGGATCGGGACGGCCCTCGGCGGCGGACGGCTGCGGGGGAGTACCGGTATCGGTACTGGTACTGAGCAGCCAGACACCGGTACCGAGCGCGACCACCGTGACCGCGGCTATGGCGGTGTCGCCGATCCTGCGCATGGGAACCCCTTCCCGGAGACGACCCTTGAGGGAAGGCCCGCCCCCTGAGGGTCACGAGGGGCATCGGACCCAAGGGGGGCGGGCTTCGCGGTACCGGCGACGGACAGCGGAGGGTGTCCGTCAGATCCCGTCGCCTCTCGCCCGGCGATGCAGGAGCCAGGTACCGCCCGCGGCGGCGACGGCCAGAGCCGCCACACCCGCCGTGGTCTGCAGGGGGCCGGGGCCCAGGGCGCCGCCGACTCCCGTCTTCACACTGCCGTGCGGCTGCACCTGCCCGTGCGCCCCGGCCATGGTCACCATCAGGTCCCCCGTGACCTGCTTCTCGCCCTCGGCGCACCGCGCGACGATCTCGTAGGTACCCGGCTGAGCCCCCGCCGGTACCTGGAACCGGCCGATCGCCTCGCCCTCGTGCGTGGTCGGCGCCAGCGCGAACGTCCCCGCGCCCACCGTCCCCGCGTCACCGATCGCCGCGCCCTTCTCCCCGCAGGCCGCCGTGTTCACCGTGACCTGGCTGCCGGGCAGAGCGGTGGACGGGTACACCTGGAGGCTGCCGACCCGCGCGGGCGCCAGATGTGCCGCGTCCGCGTGGGCCGCTGCGGTGCCGAGCCCGGCCGCGGCTACGGCCAGCGCGGTACCGGTCAGCAGACGGGCGGTGCGTCGCATGGTGCTCCCCAGAGCTTGTCCGACTCGTGTCCTCGACTCGTGTGATGCGGGGGACGTGCCCCTGCTCTTCCGAGGTAAAGGCCACCGCGCCCGGCCCGCCTCCCGAGCCGTCGCCTCCGCTGCGGTGAACGGGTGGCGCCCGCCGCCCCCGCACGGGTGAGGCGGCACGACGTAACAGCAGGTCAGGGGCGTGGCAGGGACAGCGGGCCAAGTGCACACGAATGGCGTGCGGCCGGGGGGAACGCGAAGACGGTGCGCCGGAACCCCGACGCACCGTCAGTCACCCTCGCCGAAAAGGGCTCAGCTCACGTTCACCGCGGTCCATGCCGCCGCGACCGCGTTGTACTCCGCGCTCCCGGCCCCGTACAGGTCCTTCGCCGCGTTCAGGGTCGCCGTGCGGGCGCCCGCGTACTTGGTGGAGGAAGTCATGTACACCGTCAGCGCGCGGTACCAGATCTTGCCGACCTTGTCCCGGCCGATGCCGGCCACCGACTGGCCGCCCACCGTCGGGGAGTCGTACGAGACGCCGTTGATGGTCCTCGCGCCGCTGCCCTCGGCGAGGAGGTACGCGAAGTGGTTGGCGACGCCTGAGGAGTAGTGCACGTCCAGGTTGCCGAGCGAACTGGACCAGTAGTCGGCCGAGTTGCCGTCCTTGGAGGGCTTGTCCATGAAGCGCAGCGCGGCCTTGCCGAAGCCGGGCTTCACGATGCGCTCGCCGATGAGGTAGTCGCCCTTGTCGGTGGCGTTGTCCGCGTGCCACTCGACCATCGTGCCGAGGATGTCCGAGGTCGCCTCGTTCAGGCCGCCGGACTCGCCCGAGTACGTCAGCGCGGCCGTCTTGGAGGTGACGCCGTGCGTCATCTCGTGCCCGGCCACGTCCAGCGCGACCAGCGGGCCGAAGGTGGTGCCGTCACCGTCGCCGTAGGTCATGCAGAAGCAACTGTCGTCCCAGAAGGCGTTGTTGTAGTTGCTGCCGTAGTGGACGCGGTTGTACGAGCCCTTGCCGTCGCCCGCGATGCCGTTCCGGCCGTGGACGTCCTTGTAGTAGTCCCAGGTCTGGTCGGTGCCGTACTGGGCGTCGACGGCCGCCGAGGCACGGTCGGTGGTGGCGCCGGTGCCCCAGTGGTTGTCGGCGTCGGTGAACACCGTGGAGGGGGCGCGGCTCAGGCAGATCCCGAGGATGCACAGGTCGGTCTTGTTGGCCGCGTCGCCGGTGTACGTGTTGCCGCGCGTGGCGTCCTTGAGCTGGTACGACGACCCCGACTGGGTCGTCTGGAGCGGAACCGTGCCGCTGTACAGCGACTTGCCGTCACCGGCCGCCGTCTCGATGCTGTCCCAGGCGTCGATGCGGGCGCCGGTGCGGGCGTCGGTCAGCACGGTGCGGCCCACCGGGTTGCCCAGGGTGTCCTGGCCCACCGCGTTGGTCCGCCACGCCAGTCTCGGCTTGCCGTGCAGGGCGTCGACGACCAGCTCCGGCTTGGCCTTCGCCCGCGTCAGCTTCCGGGGGCTCGCGGAACGCAGTGCGTCCACGGCGATCCCGGCCGCCTTCGAACCGGTCAGCTTCGGTGTGACGGTGGGCAGTCGGAGCGCGGTGCGGGTCGCGCGGTCGGCGCCGCGGTATACGCCGCCGGAGTTCAGGTGCACCACGAAGTCCCCGCCGAGCACGGGGAGGTTGCGGTACGTGCGGTCGTAACGGACGTGCTGCGTACCGTCCTTGTCGACGATCACGTCCCGGACCTTGGTGCCCTGGTCGGAGGTGAGGCCGAGGCTCGCGGCGTGTGCCACGAGGGCGGAGGCCGCGTCCGCGAGCGTGGTCGCCCGCTTCGGCCCGGTGTCGGCCTGGGCGGCGGGGGAGAGGGCGGTGACCAGCAACGTCGCCGTCGCGGCGGCGGCGGTGGCGGTGGCAAGACGACGGGACCCGCGGACGTGCTGCCGTATCCGGCTCATCGGTCTCCTTGGGTGAGGCGCCTACGAGGCGTGGGGGTGGCGCTGATGTCCTAGAGATTTAAGAGGGCATGACATGTCATGTCCATAGCGCCTTCGGGGGGCCTGATGACGTTCTCGTGGAGATCCCCCACGGGGCGTGACGGCGCGTGGAGATCCCTTAGGGGACCGGCGCCCTACGGGGCGCTCGCCAGCGCCCGCTGCACGCCCCGCTCGCGCGGCCCCAGGAACTCAGGGGACGGGTGGAAGGTCGCGTCCAGGGCCGCCTTGCCCGCCGCGAAGACCTCCCGGGTGCTGCCGTAGTACCAGGTGGCGTCGTGCTTGTCGTCCACGCCGAGGCCGTAGGAGGAGACGCCCGCCGCCTCGCAGAGGGCGACCGCTCGGCGGATGTGGAAGGTCTGGCTGATCAGGACGGCCTGGCGGACGCCGAAGATGCGGCGGGCGCGGACGCAGGAGTCCCAGGTGTCGAAACCCGCGTAGTCGCTGACGATGCGTCCGGCGGGGACGCCGTGGCGGCTGAGGTAGGCGCGCATCGCGCTCGGTTCGTCGTAGTCCTCGCGGCTGTTGTCGCCGGTGACCAGGACCGCCTTGATGCGGCCGGCGCGGTACAGGCCGGCCGCCGCGTCCAGTCGCCGGGCCAGGTACGGGGACGGGCCGCCCTTCCACAGGCCCGCGCCGAAGACGACCGCGACCTCGGTGCGCGGCACGTCCGCCGCCGTGCGCAGCCGGTCCGCCGTCGAGACGTACAGCCAGGTCGACGGCAGCAGCGCGAGTACGCACGCCCCGACCACGCCCCGCACCAGCCGTCGGCGCCCCCGCACCGTACGTGGCAGCCTCGGTCGGCCGATCCTCATCCCGCCCCCCCTGTTCGATCCCGTCCCGGAGGACGTGAATCGCGCCCGTGTGGTTCACTCACCCCCTGCTCACCCCCACTCACCCCCTGCTCAACCCCGCATACCGCCACAATTCCGTCACCCCTGCCGCGCGATGTCCGTACCGGCGCTTACTGTCGAGGCATGGAAGGCACCGCACCCCCCTCGGCCTACGACCCGACCTCCGTCGAACGCTGGGCACCCGAACCCGACAAACGCCCTGGCCGCACCGCCTTCCAGCGCGACCGCGCGCGCATCCTGCACTCCGCCGCGCTGCGCCGCCTCGCGGGCAAGACCCAGGTCGTCACGCCGGGCACGCGCGGCCACGCCTGGGACGCCAGTCCCCGTACCCGTCTCACCCACTCCCTGGAGTGCGCCCAGGTCGGCCGTGAGCTGGGCGCGGCCCTCGGCTGCGACCCCGACCTCGTCGAAGCCGCCTGCCTCGCGCACGATCTCGGCCATCCCCCCTTCGGCCACAACGGCGAACAGGCGCTGAACGAGTTCGCGGACGACATCGGCGGCTTCGAGGGCAACGCCCAGTCCCTCCGGCTCCTCACCCGCATCGAGCCCAAGCGGTTCACCCCCGAGGGCTCCGTCGGCCTCAACCTCACCCGCGCCACCCTGGACGCCGCCACCAAGTACCCCTGGCCGCGCGGCGCCCACCCCACCGACCCGGCGTCCCCCAAGTTCGGCGTCTACGACGACGACCGCCCCGTCTTCGACTGGGTCCGCAAGGAGGCCCCCGGCACCCGTACCTGCTTCGAGGCGCAGGTCATGGACTGGTCGGACGACGTCGCGTACTCGGTGCACGACGTGGAGGACGGCCTGCACGCCGGCCACGTCGACCCCGACTGCCTGCACGCCGCCCCCGAGCGGGAGGCGGTCTTCGAGGTCGCCATCGGCCGCTACGTCCCGGCCGGCACCGACCCCGCCGAGCTGGCCGAGGCCCTCGACCGGCTCCAGGACCAGGAGTGGTGGCCGCACGGCTACGACGGCACCGCGGTCGCCCAGTCCCGGCTCAAGGACGCCACCAGCCAGCTCATCGGCCGCTTCTGCCTCGCCGCCGAGACCGCCACCCGCGCCGCGTACGGCACCGGCCGCCTCACGCGGTACGGCGCCGAACTCGTCGTACCCCGCGAGGCGCGCATGGAGTGCGCGGTGCTCAAGGCGGTCGCGGACCGGTACGTGATGCAGCGGGCCGAGCAGGAACTGCTCCGCGCCGATCAGCGCATCGTCGTCGCCGAGCTGGCCGAGGCGCTCACCCGGCGCGCGCCGGACGGGCTGGAACCGCAGTTCAGGGCGCTGTTCGACGCGGCCGAGAGCGACCACGCGCGCAAGCGGGTGATCGTCGACCAGATCGCCTCGCTGACCGACGCGTCCGCCCGCACCCTGCACGCCAGGCTCACCGGGCATATGTAGCGGGAAAATGACGGGGGGTGGCCCGTTTCCGGCCATCCCCTCTTCCCGCACCACGCCGCGTGCGGGACGCTCGCCTGAAGCCTGACAGCGGTGCATCGTTACGAGGAGGCATCAAGTGGTCGACGCGGATCAGACGTTCGTCATCGTCGGAGGCGGGCTCGCCGGAGCGAAAGCGGCCGAGACGCTCCGCGCGGAAGGGTTCACCGGCCGCGTGATACTGATCTGCGACGAGCTGGACCACCCCTACGAGCGTCCGCCGCTGTCCAAGGGACACCTGCTCGGCAAGGAGGAGCGCGACAGCGTCTTCGTGCACGAGCCCGCCTGGTACGCCCGGAACGACATCGAGCTGCACCTCGGCCAGACCGTCGACGCGATCGACCGCGCGGCCCGCACCGTCCGCCTCGGTGACGACGGCACCCTGATCCGTTACGACAAGCTGCTGCTGGTCACCGGCGCCGAACCCCGCCGCCTCGACGTCCCCGGCACCGACCTCGCCGGCGTCCACCACCTGCGCCGCCTCGCCCACGCCGAGCGCCTCAGGGGCGTGCTGGCCGCCCTCGGCCGGGACAACGGCCACCTGGTGATCGCGGGCGGCGGCTGGATCGGCCTGGAGGTCGCCGCGGCCGCCCGCGAGTACGGCGCCGAGGTCACCGTGATCGAACCGGAGCCCGCCCCGCTGTACGGCGCCCTCGGCCCCGAGCTGGGCAACCTCTTCGCCGAGGTGCACCGCGAACGCGGCGTCCGCTTCCACTTCGGGGTCCGGCTCACCGAGATCATCGGCCAGGACGGCATGGTCCTCGCCGCCCGCACCGACGACGGCGAGGAACACCCCGCGCACGACGTGCTCGCCGCCATCGGAGCCGCCCCCCGCACCGCCCTCGCCGAGGCGGCCGGCCTCGAACTGGCCGACCCCTCCTCCGGCGGCGGCATCGCGGTGGACGAGCGTCTGCGCACCTCCGACCCCGACATCCACGCCGCCGGAGACGTGGCCAGCTTCCCGCTCCTCGGCGGCCGGCTGCGCGTCGAGCACTGGGCCAACGCGCTGAACGGCGGCCCGGTGGCCGCCCGCGCGATGCTCGGCCAGGACGTCACCTACGACCGCGTGCCCTACTTCTTCTCCGACCAGTACGACCTGGGGCTGGAGTACAGCGGCTGGGCGCCCCCCGGCTCCTACGACCAGGTCGTCCTCCGGGGCGACGCGGGCAAGCGCGAGTTCATCGCCTTCTGGGTGCGCGAGGGCCGGGTGCTCGCCGGGATGAACGTGAACGTGTGGGACGTCACAGAACACATCCAGCGCCTCATCCGTTCCGGCGCCGAGGTGGACGTCGACGCCCTCGCCGACCCGCACGTCCCCCTCGCGGACCTGGTGCCCTGAGGGGCGGGCGCGCGGGGAGTGTCCCCGGACCCCCGTAGAATTCATCCGTGGCAGGACGGATCAACGACGAGGACGTGAAGGCGGTACGGGACGCGGTCCCGATCGACGCCGTGGTCTCCGAGTACCTCCAGCTGCGCAACGCGGGCGGCGGCAACCTCAAGGGCCTCTGCCCCTTCCACGACGAGAAGTCGCCGTCCTTCCAGGTCAGCCCCAGCAAGGGTCTCTTCCACTGCTTCGGCTGCCAGGAGGGCGGCGACACCATCACCTTCGTGATGAAGGTGGACCACCTCTCCTTCTCCGAGGCCGTCGAGCGCCTCGCCGGCCAGGCCGGCATCACCCTGCGCTACGAGGAGGGCGGCTACAACCCCGCCCACCAGCGCGGCGAACGCATCCGCCTGGTCGAGGCCCACAAGATCGCCGCCCAGTGGTACGCCGAGCAGCTCGCCACCAGCCCCGAGGCCGACACCGGCCGGGTCTTCCTCGCCGAGCGCGGCTTCGACCAGGCCGCCGCCGTCCACTTCGGCGTCGGCTACAGCCCCCAGGGCTGGGACCACCTCACCCGCTACCTGCGCGGCAAGGGCTTCAGCGACAAGGAACTGATCCTCTCCGGCCTCGCCCAGGACGGCCGCCGAGGCCCCATCGACCGCTTCCGGGGCCGCCTGATGTGGCCCATCCGGGACATCGGCGGCGAGGTCGTCGGCTTCGGCGCCCGCAAGCTCCACGAGTCCGACAACGGGCCCAAGTACCTCAACACCCCCGACACCGCGATCTACAAGAAGTCCCAGGTCCTGTACGGCATCGACCTGGCCAAGCAGCAGATCGCCAAGTCCAGCCGGGCCGTCGTCGTCGAGGGCTACACCGACGTCATGGCCTGCCACCTCGCCGGGGTCACCACCGCCATCGCCACCTGCGGCACCGCCTTCGGCGGCGACCACATCAAGATCCTGCGCCGGCTGCTGATGGACAACGGCTCGGCCCGGGTGATCTTCACCTTCGACGGCGACGCGGCCGGGCAGAAGGCCGCGCTGCGCGCCTTCGAGGACGACCAGAAGTTCGCCGCCGAGACCTACATCGCCGTCGCCCCCGACGGCATGGACCCCTGCGAACTCCGCCTCGCCAAGGGCGACGAGGCCGTCGCCGAGCTGACCGAACCCCGCACTCCGCTCTTCGAGTTCGCGCTGCGCCAGATCGTCGCCCGCTACGACCTCGACACCCCGGCCGGCCGCGCCGCCGCCCTGGACGAGGCCGCACCGGTCGTCGCCCGGATCAAGAACAGCGGCGCCCAGCACGAGGTCGCGGTCGACCTCGCGGGCATGCTCGGCATCCTCGACACCCAGTTCGTCGTCAAGCGCGTCGCCCAGCTCGCCCGCTGGGCCCGCGACCGGGGCGGCAAGGGCCCCGCACCGCAGGCGCAGTCCCGCACCCCCCAGCAGAGCTGGGAGGCCGCGCCCCGCGTCGCCGGCGGCCCCGCCCTCACCCTGCGCAACCCGGTCTACGCCACCGAGCGCGAACTCCTCAAACTCGCCCTCCAGCGCCCGGAGTTGGTCTCTCCCGCCTTCGACGCCTACGGCCTGGACGAGTTCACCGCACCCCCCTACGCGGCCGTCCGCCAGGCCATCGCGGAGGCCGGCGGCGCCGAGTTCGGCACCCAGGACCCCCAGGAGTACGTCGTCCGCGTCCGCGAGGCCGCCCCCGACGACACCGTCCGGGCCATGGTCACCGAGCTGGCCGTGGAGACGATCATGCGCCGCACGGTGGACGAGACGTACGCGGGCATGGTGCTGGTGCAGATCAGGCGCCGCGCGGTCACCCGCCGCCTCACCGAGCTGCAGTCCACCCTCGCCCGCCTCGGCAACACCGATCCGGCCCAGTCGGCGGCCGTCCAGAACGAGATGATGGTGCTCACCCGGTACGACCGGGCACTCCAGCACGAGGGTCCGACCGCTCTCTAGCCGTTCCCCGCGTCCCGGGATCACCACGCGGTCACGGGCCGGAAGCAAAAAGTCACCGCAGGACTCTCGTGGCGAAGATGTGTCGTACCCCACACTGGGGGCGGTGCCCGAGTCCCCGGAGCGCAGGCCGTCGATTCGCGCTCCGCCGCGCCGCTGCCGCACACCCCCCCCGGAGCAGCGATCATCCTGGAGGTCGCCCCCGTGCAGACCCACACCCTCACGCAGTCGGTCCGTGGCGCCCACGGCGGTGCCGAGCCGGGCCTGCTCGGGGCCGTGCCCGCGCAGAGCCATGGCGGCCCGGAGACGGCCCCCGAATCCACCCCGGAGACCACGGACGCCGCCGAGCCCCCCGCCGAGGCGCTGACCGGCGACGACGAGCCCGTGACCCCCGTGCGCGGCGCCTCCCGCACCGAGAGCGGCGGCCCCTCCGCCGACCTGTTCCGCCAGTACCTCCGCGAGATCGGCCGCATCCCTCTGCTCACCGCCGCCGAGGAGGTCGAACTCGCCCGCCGGGTGGAGGCCGGCCTCTTCGCCGAGGAGAAGCTCGGCACCACGCCGGTGCTGGACAGCGGGCTCGCGCTCGACCTCGACCGGATCGTCGTCATGGGCCGGATGGCCAAGCGCCGCCTCATCGAGGCCAACCTCCGCCTCGTCGTCTCCGTCGCCAAGCGGTACGTGGGGCGCGGGCTGACCATGCTCGACCTCGTCCAGGAGGGCAACCTCGGACTCATCCGCGCGGTGGAGAAGTTCGACTACGCGCGGGGGTACAAGTTCTCGACGTACGCGACGTGGTGGATCCGGCAGGCGATGTCACGTGCCCTCGCCGACCAGGCCCGCACGATACGGGTGCCGGTGCATGTGGTGGAGCTGATCAACCGGGTCGTCCGGGTGCAGCGGCGCATGCTGCAGGAGCGGGGGTACGAGCCGACGCCCGAGGAGGTGGGGGCGCAGCTCGAACTCCCGCCGGAGCGGGTGCGGGAGGTGCTGCGCCTGGCGCAGGAGCCGGTGTCCCTGCATGCCCCGGTGGGGGAGGAGGACGAGGTCGCCCTCGGTGACCTGATCGAGGACGGGGACGCGGCAAGTCCCGTGGAATCGGCCGCGTTTCTGCTGCTGCGGCAGCATCTGGAGGCTGTGCTGTCGACGCTGGGGGAGCGCGAGCGGAAGGTGGTCCAGCTCCGGTACGGCCTCGCGGACGGGCGCCCGCGCACGCTGGAGGAGATCGGTCGCCTCTTCGGGGTCACCCGCGAGCGGATACGGCAGATCGAGTCGAAGACCTTGAGCAAGCTCCGGGATCACGCGTACGCGGACCAACTCCGGGGCTACCTGGACTGACCCCCCCTTGGACTGCGGGCAGTCGTGCCGCAGGGGCGGCACGGGTGGGCGCAGCGGCACCCCGCCGACGCGGGCAAGTGCGCCCACCCCCGCCCCGGTTCAGTCGACCTCGGCGACCGCCTGCGCGAACTGGGCCTTGTACAGCCGGGCATACGCCCCGTCCGCCGCCAACAGATCGGTGTGCGTGCCCTGTTCGACGATCGCGCCGTTCTCCATCACCAGGATCGTGTCCGCGTCCCGGATCGTGGAGAGACGGTGGGCGATGACGAACGAGGTGCGGCCGTCGGCCAGTTTGGCCATCGCCTTCTGGATGAGGACCTCGGTCCGCGTGTCCACGGAACTCGTCGCCTCGTCCAGCACGAGGATCACCGGCTCGGAGAGGAACGCCCGCGCGATGGTGATGAGCTGCTTCTCACCGGCGCTGACCCCCGTCCCCTCGTCGTCGATCACCGTGTCGTACCCCTCGGGCAGCGTACGGACGAACCGGTCCGCGTGGGCCGCCCGCGCGGCCTCCTCGATCTCGCCCCGGGTGACCTCGCGCGAGGCCCCGTAGGCGATGTTCTCCGCGATGGTGCCGCCGAACAGCCAGGTGTCCTGGAGGACCATGCCGATCCCGGCGCGGAGGTCGTCGCGGGACATGGTGCGGATGTCCACCCCGTCGAGGGAGATCCGGCCGCCCGTGACGTCGTAGAACCGCATCAGGAGGTTGACCAGCGTGGTCTTGCCCGCGCCGGTCGGGCCGACGATGGCCACCGTCTGACCCGGCTCCACGGTGAGCGAGAGATCCTCGATTAGCGGCTTCTCCGGGTCGTACCGGAAGGACACGTGGTCCAGCTCCACCCGGCCGCGCCGCTCGGCGGGACGCGTCGCCGGCACCGGGTCCGCCTCCTGCTCCTCGGCGTCCAGCAGCTCGAACACCCGCTCCGCCGAGGCGACCCCGGACTGCACCAGGTTGGCCATGGAGGCGACCTGGGTCAGCGGCATCGAGAACTGGCGGGAGTACTGGATGAACGCCTGCACGTCACCGATGGACAGCGTGCCCGAGGCCACCCGCAGCCCGCCGACGACGGCGACCAGCACGTAGTTCAGGTTGGACACGAACATCATCAGCGGCTGCATGACCCCGCTGTGGAACTGCGCCTTGAACGCGGCCTCGTACAGCTCGTCGTTCTGCTCGGCGAACTGCTTCGCGGACTGCTCCTGGCGGCCGAACACCTTCACCAGGGTGTGCCCGGTGTACATCTCCTCGATGTGGGCGTTCAGCGTGCCGGTGACGCGCCACTGCTGCACGAAGTGCGGCTGGGACCGCTTGCCGACCCGGGTGGCCACCACGAAGGACAGCGGCACCGTCACCAGCGCGACCAGCGCCAGCAGCCAGGAGACGTAGAACATCATCACCAGCACGCCGATGATGGTCAGCACCGCGTTGATCAGCTGCCCCATCGACTGCTGGAGGGTCTGCCCGATGTTGTCGATGTCGTTGGTGGCGCGGGAGAGTACCTCGCCGCGCTGCCGCTTGTCGAAGTAGGACAGCGGCAGCCGCGACAGCTTGGCCTGCACCTGCTCGCGCAGCCGGTACATCGTGCGGTTCACGGCCCGGTTCACCAGCCGGGTCGCCACCGCCATCAGCAGACCCGCGACCAGGAAGACCCCGAGCGCCAGCAGCAGCACCCGGCCGACCGCGTCGAAGTCGATGCCCTGGCCCGGCGTGAAGTCGGTGCTGCGCAGCATGTCCGCGACCGAGCCCTGGCCCCGCGCGCGCAGCGAGTCCAGCACCTGCTCCTTGGACGCCCCCGCGGGCATCCGCCGGCCCACGATGCCGGCGAACACCAGGTCGGTGGCCTGGCCGAGGATCTTCGGGCCGATCACGTTCAGCGCGACGCTGATCACCACGCAGGCCAGCAGGCCGTAGATGGTGACCCGTTCGGGCCGGAACTGGGACACCAGCCGCTTGCCCGAGTTCTTGAAGTCCATCGACCGCTGGTCGGGGCCGCCCCCGGCCATCATGCGTCCCATGGGACCGGCCATCAGGCGGCCTCCGCTTCCGTCAGCTGGGAGAGCACGATCTCCCGGTACGTCTCATTGCCCGCCATCAGCTCGTGGTGGCGGCCGGAGCCCACCACCCGGCCCTCGTCCAGCACGATGATCCGGTCCGCGTCGCGGATGGTCGCCACCCGCTGGGCCACGATCACCACGGTGGCGTCCGCCGTCTCCCGGCCGAGCGCCGCGCGGAGCGCCGCGTCGGTGGCGTAGTCGAGCGCGGAGAACGAGTCGTCGAAGAGGTAGATCTCCGGGCGCTGGACCAGCGTGCGGGCGATGGCCAGGCGCTGGCGCTGACCGCCCGACACATTGGTGCCGCCCTGCGAGATCGGCGCCTCCAGACCGCCCTCCAGCCGCTCCACGAACTCCTTGGCCTGCGCGGTCTCCAGCGCCGCCCACAGCTCGTCGTCGGTGGCGTCCGGCTTGCCGTAGCGCAGGTTGCTGCCGACGGTGCCGGCGAACAGGTACGGCTTCTGCGGGACCATGCTCACGGTGCGGGCCAGCAGGGCCGGGTCGGCCTCGCGGACGTCCACGCCGTCCACCAGGACCTCGCCCTCGGTGGCGTCGAACAGCCGGGGGACCAGGCCGAGCAGGGTCGACTTGCCGCTGCCGGTCGAGCCGATCACCGCCGTGGTCTCGCCCGCGCGCGCCACCAGGTCGATGGAGCGCAGCACCGGCTCCTCGGCCCCCGGATAGCGGAAGCCGGCGTTCCGGATCTCCAGGTGTCCGCGCCCGCGCAGCTCGGTGACCGGGGCCACCGGCGGCACGACGCTGGACTCGGTGCCCAGCACCTCCTGGATGCGCTCGGCACACACCTCCGCGCGCGGCACCATCATGAACATGAAGGTGGCCATCATCACGGACATGACGATCTGCATCAGATAGGCCAGGAACGCGGTCAGGTCACCGATCTGCATCCCGCCGCTGTCGATCCGGTGTGCGCCGAACCACACCACCGCGATGGACGACACGTTCACCACGGTCATCACCATCGGGAACATCAACGCCAGCATCCGGCCGGTGGCGAGCTGCATCTCGGTCAGGTCGCCGTTGGCCTTCCCGAACCGCCCGTGCTCGTACTCGTCGCGGACGAAGGCACGGATCACGCGGTTGCCGGTGATCTGCTCGCGCAGCACCCGGTTCACGGTGTCCAGCCGGGTCTGCATCGCCCGGAACAGCGGCCGCAGCCGGCGCACGATCAGCATCACGCAGATGCCCAGCACCGGCACCACCGCGATCAGCACGGCGGACAGCGGCACGTCCAGGCCGAGGGCCAGCACGATGCCGCCGACGCACATGATGGGCGCCGACACCAGCAGGGTGAACGTCATCAGGACCAGCATCTGGACCTGCTGCACGTCATTGGTGGTGCGGGTGATCAGCGACGGCGCGCCGAAGTGGCCCAGCTCCCGCGAGGAGAAGGACTGCACCCGGTCGAAGACCGCGCCGCGCAGGTCCCGGCCGAGCGCGGAGGCGGTACGGGCGCCGAAGTACACGGCACCGATGTTGCAGACGACCTGGACCAGCGAGATGCCGATCATCAGGGCGCCGAACGACAGGATGTAACCCGTGTCACCCTTCACGACACCGTTGTCGATGATGTGCGCGTTGAGGGTGGGCAGGTACAGCGTGGCGCTGGTCTGGAGGAGCTGGAGCACCACCAGCAGGGCGATGGGTTTCTTGTAGGGCCTGAGACAGGTCCGCAGAAGTCGTATGAGCACGCTTGTCTCTCGGAGTCGGCGGTGGGACGGTGAAACCGCCCATGGCCCTATCGTCGGACACTCCACCGGTGTTACCTCAACCGATTAACCCATCGGGTGCCCCGTCGCCTCCGTCCGGTACGTACCGTTACGCCCGGAACGCCCCCGGATGCGTCTGCTCCCGCACCGCCACGTACTGCTGGCGCACCGCCTGCCCCACGGCCAGGTCGTCGCCCGGCTCCAGCACCTGCGCGGCCGCCCCGTGCCAGGCGGGCGGCGTACGCGGGTCCAGGGTGCCCTGCGCGGCCCCGAGAGCCCACGCGGCCTGCCGGGCGGCGCCGATCGCCGCGTAGTCGGCGGGCTGCGGCACGACCACCTGCACCCCGAACAGCGACGGCGCCATGGCCTGTACGGCGGGCAGCTCGGCGGCCTGCCCCAGCAGGAAGATCCGGCGCACCGCGACCCCCCGGCCACGCAGCACGTCCAGCGCGTCCGCGAGCCCGCACAGCATGCCCTCGAACGAGGCCCGCGCCAGGTGCGCGGCCTTCATCGACTCCCGGCGAAGACCGGCCAGGGTGCCCGCGGTGTGCGGCAGGTTGGGGGTGCGCTCGCCCTCCAGGTAGGGGAGCAGCACCAGGCCGTGCGAGCCGGGAGTGGACGTCAGCGCCAGCTCGGAGAGGGCCTCCAGGCCGGGCAGGCCCAGCAGTTCGGCGGTGCCGCGCAGGGCCCGTACCGCGTTCAGTGTGGTGACGACCGGCAGGTGCATGCCGGTGGCGTCGGCGAGGGAGGTGATCATCCCGGTCTGGTCGGCCAGCGCCTCGGTGTGCACGGCCATCACCGACCCGGACGCGCCCAGCGAGACCACCGCGTCGCCCAGGCCGATCCCGAGGCCGAAGGCGGCGGCCATCGTCTCGCCCGTACCGGCCGAGATCAGCAGCCCCTCCGGGGTGGTGCCCGCCGCCTCGGCGGGGCCGATCACCTCGGGCAGCGCCACCTGGTGGCCGAGCGCCAGCTCGACCAGGTCGGGCCGGTAGGCACCGGTCGCGGCGGACCAGTACCCGGTGCCCGAGGCGCCGCCCCGGTCGGTGGTCCGGCGCACCGGCCGCCCCAGCAGCTGCCAGACGAGCCAGTCGTGCGCCTGGAGCAGTACGGCGGTACGGCTGGCGTTCTCCGGCTCGTTCTTCGCCAGCCAGCGCAGCTTGGTCACCGGCCGGGCGGCCTGCGGCACACAGCCCACCGCCTGCGCCCACGCCTCCCGGCCGCCGAGCGCGTCGATCAGATCGGCCGCGGCCACCTGGGCCCGCTTGTCGGCCCCGGCCATCGCCGGGCGCACGGTGTTGCCCTGCGCGTCCAGCGGGACCACGGCGTTGGCCTGTGTGGAGACGCCGATGGCCTGCACGCCCTCCAGCAGCCCGCCGCCCGCGGCCTCCCCCAGGGAGAGCAGCCACGCCTGCGGATCGACGTCGCTGGGGCGCGGGGCGCCGTCCGGCACGTCCAGTGGATGCGGGGCATACCCCTGACGCAGCACGGCCCCCGTGTCCGTGTCGCAGACCACGATGCGAGTGAATGCGGGCGAACTGTCCAACCCGGCGACTATCCCCATGGCTCAAATTCTGCCGCAGAGTGCGGGCTGCTCCGCCCGGGACGCCTGTGCCCCCTGGAGCGCCTGCTCAGGGGGCACATGTACGGGGTGGCCGGTTCAGGGGTGGCTGGTGCCCCAGTCGTCCTCGGCCGGCCGTCCGTGGCCACCGCGGCCGAGCCGGGCGCGGACGCGGTCGGTGAACGACTCGGGGACGTGATCGCCGACCTTCTCGCTCACCGTGTGCAGCGCCTTGCCCGCGTAGACCTTGCCCTGCTGGGCGGCGGTCTCGGCGGAGTTGCGCACGGCGGGGTTCTGCGCGATCCCGCGAGCGGCCTTCTTGATCTGCTCGTAGCGCTGCTGACCGGCGCGTGCTCCGAGTACGTATCCGACGGCCAGTCCGGCGACGAACGTGAGCCGGTAGCGCATGTGGGCCACCCTTCCTTGCGTAGTCCCTGACGGGGGTCTGTGGTGCTGTGCCGGCGCCGGAGGCGAACCGATTGGCGGAGCACCCCCCTGCTTGCGCTAATGTATGTGTCGCAGCGAGCGCCCGCCCCCTGGCGAATACCCAGGTGGATGCGTTCGATGCAGACGAAGCGATCCCCTGTAGCTCAATTGGCAGAGCAGCCGGCTGTTAACCGGCAGGTTACTGGTTCGAGTCCAGTCGGGGGAGCTTCGGTCCCCTGTAGCTCAATTGGCAGAGCAGCCGGCTGTTAACCGGCAGGTTACTGGTTCGAGTCCAGTCGGGGGAGCGCGTTGGACGAGACGGTGGACGAGGACCCTGCGGGGTCCTTTTTCATGTCCGGTCCCGGATCCGGGGAGTCGTGCCAGGTCAGGGAAGCAGCGCGGAAGCCGACCATCCGAAGCAGGAGATCGTATGAGCGGCTATGCTGCGGCAGACGGCGCGCACAGTTGTACGCGACACGCCGCGAGGGGCGGTAGCTCAGCCGGTTAGAGCAGCGGACTCATAATCCGTCGGCCGTGGGTTCGAGTCCCACCCGCCCCACCTGTAGTAGTGGCTTGACCTGCGGGAACGTGGTTTTTGCGGGTGCGGAGCATGCGGTACTCGCCGCACGCTGTGCGGTAGACGGCGGCTCAGATGCGCCCGGGATGCCACCTGTGCGGCTGTGACCTGTGGTTTTCCTACCCCGGTGTCGTGGAAGAGTCGGGTGACGGTCCCACGGCCGAGCCCCCGTCGGGGAGGGCACCGGCACAGCGAGGAGCAACTTCCGGCTGCGCGCGCCGACTGAGCCTCTGTCATTGCTCACCGTCGTGCTGGGGACCTTGGCTGTGGAGGACGGCGCGCGGCGATCTTGCGAACGGAACTGGCGAGGGAGGTGCATGCGCCGCTGGGTGGCGAGACCAGCCTGGAGTGCGGCCGGCTGTAGCCCGACTGCATTACGGCGCCCTCCTGCGTCTGCGTTCACATCCCCGCCCAGCTACCGGAATGATCTCCCTGGCTCGGAGGAGCCCAGGGGGGAACCATGAACATCACCAGAGCAATCGCAGCAGCCGGTGCAGTCCTGCTCGTTGCGGCCACCGCCGGCGCGTGCGGCAGCAGCGAGCCAGCACCTCGTGTCACCGTAACCACCACCCAGACCGTGACCGCAGCCCCAAGCAGCCCGCCGGCTCAGGACGAAGGCGTCGCACTGAAGATGGGCACCGAACAGACTCTCCAGGACGATCAGGGGGTCACCTTCACCGTGCAGGCTTTGGAGTACCAGCAGCCCTTCAAGGGACCGCAGCCGGAGAAGCCGGACGCCAGCCTGGGCGGCGACACCTGGGCCACGGTCAAGGCCAAGGTTTGCGACGGCAGCGGGGGACCGCTCATCGTGGACCAGTCTGTCTGGTCATTGAGCTATGCCGATGGCACCAGCATTGCCACGACCGGCCTGAACGGAGGGGACATGCCGAAGCCGGAGTTCCCCGTGGAGAAGACCCTCAGCCCCGGCCGATGCGCGGCCGGCCTGATTTCCTTTCCGGTGCCCGGCAAGAAGACGCCGGACCGTATCTCGTATGAGCTTGGAGGAAGCTCGCCGATCGAATGGGCCGTCCGAAAGTAGCGATGCGATCCGAAGGGTCCGCACAGCGAGTGTGAGGCCCCGCCCGCTGCCCGGACTGCCAGGTGCGCGTGCCGGCTCCTGACGGACCAGTCACTGCACCGCCTTCGGCGCGGCCCAGCCGGGCGACATCACCACCAAGGCCGGAAAACCCGGAGCACGGACCTCCTTCGCCGCATAGGAAGTCCTTGGATTCTTAGGGGCGGATGCCTGAAACGGGCGCCCACCCCTAAGGGCTACTTGTTCTTCTTGTCCTTGATGTATCGAGTGGCCATGATGATGGCGACGACCGTGAATATCCCGATCATTAAGTACGGTGACCAGGAAGGTCCGTCGGGTCTACTGTTTGCCAGACGAGTAAATGTCTCCATCCAGGGCCCCTTCCGTGCAGTCGCCTACTGCCGTGCTCGTGTGCCCGTGGGTTTCCCGTTGAAGCTCAACCGCCCGCAACCAGTACCCGGCGTACGTCTAGTCCACGTACGCCGGAGACACCGCCGCCGTTGTCACGCGGTGGGCTGCGCCCGTGCCGTTGGCCGGGACGGTGTAGAGGTCGGCGCCGTAGTCGCCCGGGAGGGCGTAGGTCAGGGTGTGGTTGTCCTGCCAGACCAACTGGTCGTCGACGCTGCGGGGTTCGGCGAGAGGTGTTTCGTGGCCGGTGCTCAGGGTCAGGACGTACAGGTGCCAGGGGGCGTCCTTCGGGGCGCCCTTGACGCGTTTCTTGTAGGCGATGCGGGTGCCGTCCGGGGAGAGTGAGGGGCACTCGACGTTCGGGTGCACCGTGGTGAGCGTGCGGGCGCTCAGGTCGCCGCGGACCAGGTAGGTGCTGCCGCGCGTCGCCATGGTGGCGTAGAAGGTGCGGTCGTCGGCCGCGAAGGTGACGCCCCAGAAGTTCACGTCCGCCGCCTGGTAGGGCCGTCCGTCCTTGACGATCCGGTACGCCTCCAGGGTGGGGGTCAGCCGACCGGTACGGGTATCGACGATCGCCGCCCGGGTGGAGAAGGCGATACCGGCATACGAGTCGCCGCCCACGAACGCCGTCCAGGCGGCGAACCGGCCGCTGGGGGAGACCCGGGCGCGCGAGGGAATGCCGGGCACGTCGTAGCGGGCCCGCTCCTTCAGCCGGGCGTCCAGGATCACCGCGCGGTAGGTGTCCTGCACCGGCCCGTGCACCGCCCGCAGGCACACCCCGGTGCCCGAAGCGGCATAGAAACGCAGGCACTTGACGCCGGACGCGGTACGGGGGCCGGACGGGTCGGCGGCCGGGGCCGACACCAACTCGTCGCGGTGCGGGCCCCACGCCATGTTCCGGAAGACCACACGGCGGGCGCCTCCGGTCAGCGTGACCCGTCCGGCGGTGATCCTGGGACCGCCTGGACGGGCCTCGTCCCGCCGGTCGGCCCGCGCGGACGCGTGCAGCACGGACGCCGCCGCGACACCTACCAGGACGACGAGCGCCGATACCAGGATCAGGATGCGGGAACGGAGGGTCATGCTGGCCTTTCGGGGGTGGTGGGACGCGGGGGGAGGGCGGCCAGTACCGGGACCCGTACGTCAGTACTGGGATGCGTGCGCGGGTACCAGGATCCGTATGCCAGTACTGGGAGCCGCACGCCGGTACCGGGACTCGTACACCGGTACCGGAGCCCGTACGTCGGTACCAGGACCCGTAGGCAGGTACTGGAACCCATACGTCGGTACCAGGACCCGTAGGCAGGTACTGGAACCCGTACGCCGGTACCAGGACCCCCTGCCGAAACCCAGGATCACGCCGCGCCCCGCAACCCGCCCGGCCGCAAAACGAGCGCCACCCCGCCGCACACCGCCAGCGCCACGGCCGACCCGGTCAGCGCCGCGCGGTCGCCCCACGCCGTCCACGCCGCGCCGAAGGACAGGGAGCAGGTGAAGCGGGCCAGGGCTTGGCCCGTCTGGACCAGGGCGAGGCCGGAGGAGCGGAGTTCGGGCGGCACGCTGTCGGCGGCGGCCGCCATCAGTACGCCGTCGGTGGCCGCGTAGAAGGCGCCGTGCAGGAGTAGGACGGCGTACGGCAGGGCGGTGCCGTGCCAGGGGAAGAGGAGCAGCCCGTACGTCAGGAGCAGGGCGAGGTGGCCGCCGAGGAAGACCCGCCAGCGGCCGGCCCGGTCGGCGATCCGGCCCAGCGGCACCGCCAGCAGCAGGAAGACCGCCGCCGTGCCGAGTGGCAGCAGGGCGAACCAGCGGTCCGGCACGCCGAGCCGGCGTTGCAGCAGCAGGTAGACGAAGGAGTCGCTGACCGTGGCGAGTCCGAGCAGCAGCGCGCAGACGGCGATGCGTCGCAGGTCCCGGCGGCGCAGCAGGGCGAAGGCGGCGCGCAGGGTGGCGCGGGTGGCGTTCTGCGCGCGGGGAGTGGCCGCGCCTCCTGGTACGAAGAGCACCAGTACCAGGACCCCCACTACCGCCACGCAGCAGCTGACGGTGAAGACCGCGTCGTAGCCGTCGACCGTGGCGCGCAGGACGAGGAAGGCGGCCAGCGGGCCGAGCAGCGCGCCCGCCGTGTCCATCGCCCGGTGCACACCGAAGGCGCGGCCGCGGTTCTCGGCGGTGCTGGACAGGGAGATCAGCGCGTCGCGCGGGGCGGTGCGCAGGCCCTTGCCGGTGCGGTCGAGTGCCAGTACCAGGCCGATCGGGGTAAGGGTATGAGCCACCAGCAGTAATGGTTTGCAGGCCGCCGACAGGGCGTACCCGGCGCCCGCCACCCACTTGTGGCGTCCGCCGCCCCGGTCGGCGAGGTGGCCGCCGGCCAGCCGGACCAGCGCCGAGACGCCGTTGTAGATGCCGTCGAGCAGCCCGAAGCCCAGCGGGGACAGGCCGAGACCCGCCACCAGGTACAGGGGCAGCACGGCGGTGACCATCTCCGAGGAGACGTCGGTGATCAGGCTGACCGTGCCGAGCGCCAGCACGGTGGGCGCGACCGCGGGGAGGCGCCGCCCGGCCCGGGGCCGGACGGCGTCCGCCGCGGACGTGGCCGTCCGGGGCGCCCCGGAGCGGCTGTCCGCTACGTACATGTCACGAGGTCCAGATGCCGGTGATGTCCTTGCCGGAGGCGGCGTTGCCGGCGTGCGGCAGGCCGTGCATGTCCTCCAGCGTGCGCAGCAGGTCGTAGTGGTTGTACGTGGTCGAGGAGGTCGCGCCCGCCGCCACACGCTGGCCGTACAGCACCGTGGGGATGCGGTTGCCGCTGAGCCGGTTGTCCTCGTCGAAGGTGACGACGAGCAGGCTGTTGTGGGTCTTGGCCCAACTCGCGTACACGCCCAGCTTGTTCTTCAGCCAGGTGTCGCCCGTGGAGACCGAGCAGTCGTGCATGTCGCTGCACAGGTTCGGGGTGACGAACGAGACCTGGGGGAGCGTCGAGTAGTCCGTCGGGAACTGGGTGAACGTCTTGGCGCTGGACGTGGGGACGTTGCTGAAGCCGAACCACGGGTTGTGCTTGCGTGCGTAGTCGCCGCTGCTGCACGTGGTCGAACCCTGGCTGGGCAGCGTCTCGTTGTAGCTGGCCCACGACTTGCCCGCGCCGATCAGCTCGGAGGCGAGGTTGGGCGCGGAGGAGAAGCCGGGGGTGTAGCAGCTGTCGTCGGTGATGCCCTGGGTCGAACCGGAGAACAGGGCGAAGTAGTTGGGCTGGCTGGGGTGGGTCTCGGCGTAGGACGCGGTGAGGCTCGCGCCGCCGGTGCGCAGCGAGTTGATGTACGGCGCGCTGGAGGAGCCGATCACCTGGCTGTAGGCGTGGTTCTCGAAGACCACGACGACCGTGTGGTCCGGGGTCGGGACCGCGGCCGCGGCCTGGGCGGGCGAGGAACCGCCGAGGCCCGACCACAGTCCGGCCGCGGCGGCGACGAGGGCGAGAGCGGACGCCACGGCGGCACGGCCGCGACGGGGGACGTTTCTGCCGGACACTTCTGACCTCCGGTGAGGAGCGGGGGCGTGGGCGGTGCGGCATGAGCATGTACGCGCCAACCCAGCCTCGCCCGACGGCCCCCGTCCCGCCAGATGAAATCCGGATGAACGCCCGCTCCCCACGGCCGCCTTGGGCCCGGACCGGTGGTCCGTGTCGCCGTCCGTCCGGACGGGCATACTCCTCGCACCGATTCCGGTGCGCGCCCGGTGGGGCGCTTCATGCGGGGGCCGAGCCGACCGGGGGGAACTGGACAGTGCGCGCGACCGCGGAATTATCGGGTACCGGCCTCACGGCGAGCATCGACCGTGCGCTCGGCTGTCTGCGTCACAACTTCCGTACGGTGCGGGGAGCGGCGGGCTGGTACCACTACCTGGACGATCCGAGTCCCGGGGTCACCGCATCGGCCGTGGGGCTGTTCTGCTTCAGCGTGGCCGGGGTCCGGTTCGAGCGGACGCCGGACGTGGTGGCCTATTTGCTGAGTCAGCAGCGGGCGTCGGAGGACAGCACCGACGGCGGCTGGTCGGTCCGTACGACGAACGGGTTCCCGATCGCGGAGGCCACGTCGTGGGTGGTGCGCGCGCTCAGCAGGCCGGGCACCGGGGTGCTGGGCGGCGCGGCGCTGGCGCGCGGCGCGGAATGGCTCCGGGTGAACCAGAACGTCGACTTCGGCTGGGGCTCCTATCTCGGTCAGCCCTCCCGCGTCTTCCACACCGCGCTGAACATGCTGGCGCTCCAGGAGAGCGGGGCGGGAACGGACGCGCTGGCCGGGGCGCAGCGCTGGCTCATCGACGGGCAGAACGCCCGTACCCCCGCCTGGGGTCCCACCCCCGGCGCGGAGCCCACGATGCTGCACACCAGCGTCGCCCTGCTGGCGCTGTCCCGGACCCCCGGAGCGCTCAGCGCCAACACCATGCGGCAGACGGCGGAGTGGCTGCTGGAGCGGATCGAGCCGGGCATCCACGTCGAGCGCAGTACGACGGTGGAGGAGTACGACGTCCCCTACGCGGACGGCGACATCCAGGCCGTCTTCCAGAACTCGCTGCCGCATTTCGCCGGGCCGCTGGCCCTCTCCGCGATCCTCTCGACCGGAGTGGTCGACCCCCTGCAGAAGAAGGTGTTCGACTCGGTCAACGCGATCATGGACACCCAGCTCGAGGGCGGTCACTGGGAGCTGCCGCGCAGCCCGATGAGACCGTCGGTGTGGGCGTTGTGGCCCTTCGTCTCGGCGCTGGCCTCCGCCCGCTCGGCCATTCTCTCCACGCCACGGGCCAAGGCGGCCCTGCTCTTCCCCGGCTGTGCCATCGTCCAGAGCGAGGACGTGGCCCAGGATCTGACGAGACGGCTGCTGATCCAGAACGCGTTGTTCGACTGGATCAGGAACCGCAAGGCCGTGCTCGCCCTCTGGCTCGTCGCGGCCGTGACGACAGGGGTCCCCGTGGCCCTGCTCCTCGCGGGGACGTTCTCGGTGAAGGACTTCCTCACCGCACTGATCTTCCCGGTGCTGCTGATGGCCTTTCAGGTCATCTGGGACCGTCGGGCCGCGCGGGCCGGGGCGAGCGGATGAGGGCCGGTACCCGCCGGGAGTTACGGGACGGGCCCGCGCTCCTGCCGGCCGAGGAGGGCGCCCCCTGTGAAATGTGCGACGAGGTCGGCGCGTTCGGGGCCCACGCCACCGGAAGCTTCGTCCCGGAGCGGACCCCGCGAGGCGGCCTGCGCGTCCGGCGCCAGGGTTTCTCGCGCCTGATCCGGCGTACCGGCGGGGTCGACGTACTGGCCGGACTCGGCGCGCTGTTGCCCGGATACGCGCTGATCGTGCCGCACCGGCACACCGCGAGCCTCGGCGAACTCCCGCCCCGGGAACTGGCCGAGGCGCTCTCTGTCGCCTGGCGGTACGCCGGCCTGATCGAGAGGGAACTCGGCCACGCCACCGTCCTGGTGGAGCACGGCTCCTCCGGCGCGACCGGCGGCGGAGGCGGGTCCTGCATCGTACATTCGCACCTCCATATATTCCCGCTTCTCAACGCGGCGCATTCTGCCCGGTTCGTGGCGCCGGGAAGTCGGAAAAGCTCCGAGTTCGCCGATGTCGTTGACACCGCACGGCGCGGGGAAAACTATTACTTCTGCACATGGAAACGTGACGAGGTGTACCTGTTGGCCGATCCTGATCTTCCCTCGCAGTTCGCGCGGCGCGTCTGGTCGGAAACGCTGGAGCGGCCGCACCTGTGGGACTGGGCGGCCTTCCCCTTCCTCGATCACTGCGCGGACACCGCACGGCGGCTGAGCGGCTCGGCGGATTCCCCCGAGGAGCGGCAGATGCGCGAGACCCTCTTCGCCTACGGGGCCGGGGCGGCCGGTTACGCGGAACGGACCCGCCGCTTCGCCGCCGGTTCGTCGATGCCGCAGGACATCGTCGCCTTCGCCCGTTCCCACGAGGGTCCGCTGCTGGACGCGGGCTCGGGGGCCGGACGTGACGCGGTGGCATTCGGGGACGCGGGCAAGGAGGTGATCGCCCTGGACGCCTGTCTGCCTCTGCTCGGCCTGGCACCGGATCATCCCCGGGTCCGCAAGGTGAGCGGTGACGTGCGGGCCCTTCCGCTGGCCGGTGCGTCGATGGGCAGCGTCTGGTGCTCGGCGGTGCTGCTTCATCTGCCGGCGGCGCAATTACTCAGGGCGCTGGCCGAATTCCATCGCGTACTGCGCCCCGGAGGCATCACGCACATTTCGGTCAAGGAAGGCGAGGGGCACGCCTCTTTGCCGATAGGGGCCGACAGTACATTTCTCCGGCATTTCTTCTACTACCGTATCGACGACCTGGTCACGCTCGCCCGGCAGGCACGGTTCGAGGTGGTGCGGTCCTGGGTCGAGGAGGAGAAGGATTCCTCCGAGGACATGCAGCGCTGGGTCAAATTCTGGCTGCGGAAGACGGAGTGATTCCGTCCCCCGCTCCGGCCGCCCGCGCGCCGGTGCTGCCCCATCTGCACCTCCACCTCGAACCCGAGGAGCGCAAGCGGCGCGAACTCGGCATGCCGGGCCGGGACTTCGGTGACCGCCACCTGTTCTTCGAGGCGCACCGGGTGGACCGGGCGGACGCCGTTCCGGTCGCGGGCCGGGATCTTCGGCGCTTCCTCGCCGACGTGCACGACGAGCAGCGTGAACAGGGCGTCGACCACGTCGAGTTGCGTCTCTCGCCCCGCCGATTCCTGCGGGACGGCATGACCTGGCAGGAGTTCACCGACACCGTCCAGGACTGCCTGGCTCCCTTGCGTGACCCCGTGGTGCGGGCCGTCCTGCTCGTCAACCGGGACAGCCCCGCACCGTTCCTCGCCATGGTCACCGAGCGGCTCGCCGAACTGCCCCCGGTGTTCACGGGTGTCGACCTCGCCGGCGACGAGATCCAGCATCCCGACGTACGGCCTGCCGTGCCCCTCTTCCGTGCCGCCGCCGACGCGGGGCTCGGACGGACCGTCCACGCGGGCGAGTTCGGCCCGAAGGAGCACATCTGGCGGGCACTCGACGTCCTGGGCGCTCAGCGCATCGGCCACGGGGTGTCGGCAGCCACCAGCTCCGCCCTGCTGCGGCGGATGGCGCGTGACGGCATCCTGCTGGAGGTCTCCCTGACCTCCAACGTGGTCCTGGGAGCCGTCCCCGGCCCGGTCGCGCACCCGCTCCCCGCGTTCCTGGAGGCGGGAGTTCCGGTCTCGTTCAACTCCGACGTGCCGCTGCACACCGGCCGGACCCTGGACGACGAACTCCGCCTCGCGGCAGACGTCCTGGGGGTGACTCCCGAGGCGATCCGGGATCTCCAGGCACGTGCCGCCGGGCACCGCTTCAGCTCCCGGTCCCCGGCGGAGCCTCCCGTACGTTCCGGCTCAGCATCGTCGCCCCCAGCAGCGTCAGCGTGTGGATGACGGAGTTTCCGTGGCGGTGGCTGGTGATGAGGCCGGCGTCGCGGAGGGCGGTGGTGTGGTGGGTGGCGGTGGCGGGGGTGACGCCGGCGCGGTGGGCGGCCTCGGTGGTGGTGGCGCCGGCGGCGGTGGCGCGCAGGACTCTCGCTCTCGCCCGGCCGAGGAGGATCTCCAGGGAGGGTGAGCCAGCCGTGGGCCGGGGTGGCTCGTGGTGGAGGGAGTAGGCGAGGACCGGGGGCAGGGCGGGGTCGGCCAGGGAGACCGGGCCCTTCCAGCAGAAATAGGAGGGGATCAGCAGCAGGCCCCGGCCCTGGAGGCGGATGTCGTGCTCCGTCGGGTACGTGCCGATCTCCAGCCGGGGGTGCCGCCACCGCACCGTCGGGCCGAGGCCGCCCAGCAGGCCCTCGGTGCCGCCGTCCAGGGAGTGCCGGGCCAGCCGTACGCGCTCGGTGTGCACGCCCTCGTGCATCCACTCCTCGTGCGGCTCGATCACCGCGCGGTGGTAGGCCCGCAGGACGCTCACCAGCTCGGTGCGCGACTCCCTCTCCGGCAGCCGGGCGAGGTGCGCGGGCACGCGCCGTATCCGGGCCAGCGCCGCCAGTTCCGCCGTCACCTGCGCCGGGGGCGTCGCCAGGATGGCCTTCAGCCCCGCCTCCAGGCCGGCCACGCCCTCCAGCGGGGTGAGGAAGTCCGGCCAGTACGAGGCGCGCGGGTACAGCGGGAGCAGGAACTGCCGTACCGCGCTCTCCAGCCCCGCCTGCCGTAACCGCTCACGGGCCGTGCGGTACCAGTGCGCATAGGCCCAGCGGCCGGCCGGTGTCTGGAAGCGGTGCAGGCTCGCGGCGATCTCCCACAGGGCGTGCGGGGCGGCGGCGACCCGTGTCCGGGCCACGTCCTCGGCCGAGAAATGGAAGCGAAGCACGCTCAACACCCTTTCCACCGGGGTCATTTCACCCTGTTCGAATGAGCATGACAGCCGAAAGCGCACACCGGAGCATGAACTCGCTCCGCCGCACCGATCTCCGAGGCACCACCCGCACCTTCCGCAGACCGAAGGAACCCGATGGCGAAGATCCTCACCCACCCGGCCGCGGCGGCGGCCCTGCTCGCGGCCCTCGCCGTCTCGGCGCCCGCCACCGCGTCGGCCGCACCCGCCGACACCTCGTCGGCGGCCACCAGTTGCTACGGCGGCGCCGTCACCGTCAGCTACGGCGACGCCGTCGAGTTCGGCCCGTACACCACGACCTCCCGCTGCGCCGACATCAACCTCCGCATGATCAGCGGGGACGCCGAATTCGTCTGGGCCTGCGTGAAGTTCGTTCGCGTCGGCGAGTGCAACTACTGGACCAAGGTCGGCCGGAGCTGGAAGACCATCGCCACCGACGTCAAGGACGGCAGCAAGTTCACCATGCCCCTCGGCGTCGACCTCGAAGGCGCCTCGGCGCGCGTCCAGATCGCCTTCTGAAGCCCCGCAAGGGCCCCAACTCCCGCTCTCCACAAGTGATCGGACCCACCATGACCCGCACCCGGAGAACCGCGGCCGTACTCGCCGCCGCCACCGCGCTGCTCGCCGCCGGCGCCACCGCCCCGGCCGTCGCCCAGCCCGGGAAGGCCGCCGCCGCCACCTCCTGTTACGGCGGCGCCAAGTCCCTCACCTACCGCTACTCCACCGCCGCGGTCGAGTACGGCACCTACACCACCACCTCGCGCTGCTCCGACATCAACATCAAGCTCAGCAGTTCGGCCACCGGCTTCCTGGACGCCTGCATCGTCTTCGTGGACCACACCACGCTGTGCAACCACGACAACACCTACTCGACGTTCGGCCCCCAGTGGGCGACCGTCGCCACCGACGTCAAGGACGGCACCCGCTTCAAGCTGCGCGTGCACGCCTACGACTCCGACGCCCAGAACGTCCCGTTCCAGCTCGCCTTCTGACCGCAGACGCCTTCTGACCGGAAATACAAGGGAGTTCACGATGACCTTCTCGCCGAACCGCCGCACCATCCTGCGCGGCACCCTCGCCGCCACCGCGGGCGTCTTCGCCGGGCCCGTCCTGCTCTCGGGCAGCGCGCAGGCGTACAACTGGACCCGCACCATGAACCAGGGCGCCACCGGCGCCGACGTGACCGAGCTGCAGATCCGGGTGGCCGGCTGGGCGGCGGACTCCGCCTCGCAGTCGCGGGTGAGCATCGACGGCGACTTCGGCCCCGGCACGGCCGCCGCGGTGCGCCGCTTCCAGGCCGCGTACGGTCTCTCCGCCGACGGCAGCGCCGGCCCCGCGACCCAGGCGCAGCTCAACGCCCTTGAGCAGTCGGACGGTTCGACCGCGCACTTCAACTGGAGCGAGTTCTACGACCGTTCGAACGGCAACTTCAACGGCGGCAAGGTGAGCGCGGCCGCCGTCAAGGAGAACGCCCGCCGGGCCATGTACAAGCTGGAGGCGCTGCGCAAGAAGCTCGGCAACGTGCCGATCACCGTCAACTCCGGCTTCCGCAGCATCGCGCACAACGCCGAGATCGGCGGCGCCAGCGACAGCATGCACCTGTACGGCACCGCGGCCGACCTGGACGTGCCCGGCGTCTCCAACCGCACCGTCTACCAGAAGGCCGAGACCTGCGGCTTCTCCGGCCTCGAGCACTACGACACCGACCACCAGCACGTGGACAGCCGTGCCGACCTCGGCCGCTCCTGGTGGTGGGAGAGCGGCACCATCTGATCCGCCGCAGCCCGGGGCCGGGGACCGCACGAGGTCCCCGGCCCCCCGCACGCCCACCACCCCCCCACCCGGAAGGTCACACCCCCATGCCCCGCATACCCCTGGGCCGCGCGGCCCTCGCCGGCCTCGGCACCCTGGCCGTCGTCGCCGCAGCCGTGCAGCCCGTCAGCGCCGCGCCCCGCGCGGACAGAGCCGAGGGCCCCGTCGCCCACGCCTTCAGCGGCGCGGCGGCCGAGTACGGCGTCCCGCGCGACCTGCTGATCGCCCTCGGCTACAGCGAGACCCACCTCGACGGCCACCACGGCCTGCCCAGCCAGGCGGGCGGCTACGGCGTGATGCACCTGGTCAGCAACCCCGACCAGCACACCCTGGAGCTGGCCTCCCGGCTCACCGGCGACACCGCCCGCGAGCTGCGCACCGACACGGCCGCCAACATCCGGGGCGGCGCCGCCGTCCTGCGCTCCTACGCCGACCATGCCGGGCTGAGCAAGGCCGAACGGCGTGACACCGACTCCTGGTACCCGCTCCTGGCCCGGTACGGCGGCGCCACCGACCCCGCCACCGCCCGGCTCTACGCCGACACCGTCTACACCTTCCTGGCCAAGGGCGTCACCGCCCGCGCCGAGGGCGGCGAGAGGCTGACCCTCCCCGCCCGGAAGGTCGCCCCGGAGCGCGGCAGCCTCGCTCCGGCCGCGCAGAGCCCCGACTACCCCTCCGCCCTCTGGGTCCCGGCCAACGCGGCCAACTACGCGGTCGGCCGCACGGCGTCGGTCAGCAAGGTCGTCATCCACGTCACCGAGGGCTCGTACGCCGGGACGATCAGCTGGTTCCAGAACCCGTCGGCGCAGGTCAGCGCGCACTATGTGGTGCGGTCCTCGGACGGCCAGATCACCCAGATGGTGCGGGAGAAGGACACCGCCTGGCACGCCCGCTCCGGGAACGCCAGCGGTATCGGCATCGAGCACGAGGGGTACGTCGACGACCCGAGCTGGTTCACCGACGCGATGTACCGCTCCTCCGCCGCGCTGACCGCCTCCATCTGCGCGCGCTACGGCATCCCCAAGGACCGCGCGCACATCGTCGGCCACTCCGAGGTGCCCGGCAACGACCACACCGACCCGGGTCCGAACTGGAACTGGACCTACTACATGCAGCTGGTCGGCGGCTCCACCGGCGGCGGCGAGGTCCAGCTCGGCTTCCCGTCGTACGACACCCTGCGCTCCGGCTCCACCGGCGCCCAGGTCTCGGCCGCGCAGTCGCTGCTGAACGCGCAGGGCTTCGACGCGGGCACCGTCGACGGCAGCTTCGGCACGAAGACCACCTCGGCCGTGACCGCCTTCCAGAAGGCGCGCGGACTCGGCGCCGACGGTGTGGTGGGCGCCCGCACCTGGACCGCGCTCCTCTCGGCCGGCAGCACGCCCGCGCTCAGCCAGGGCAGCACCGGCGCCGCAGTCCAGCGACTCCAGCGGGCCCTGACCGCGGCCCTCGGGCGGACGGTCACGGCGGACGGCGACTTCGGCTCGGGCACCCAGCAGGCGGTACGGGACTACCAGACCAGCCGTTCGCTCGGCGTCGACGGTCAGGTCGGACCCGCCACCTGGGGCGCGCTGCAGGCCGGACGCTAATAGCCTGGGAAGGCACGCGCGGGGGGAGCCGCCCGTACCTTCCGATCCAGGTGGGGGGCCTTCGGAGCATCGCCCATGACCACAACGCGTACCGACCGACCCGCCCGTGCCACGCTCGGCTCCGCCGCCGACTGGGGGCTGCTGCTCATCAGAGTGACCTTCGGTCTGGTGATGGCGGCCCACGGGGCGCAGAAGCTGTTCGGGGTCTTCGGCGGCCAGGGGCTGACCGTGACCGGCCAAGGGTTCGAGGCTCTCGGCTACCGGCCGGGCAAGGTCTTCGCCACCATCGCGGGACTGTCCGAACTGGCCGGTGGCCTCGGCCTCGCCGTCGGCCTGCTGACACCCCTGGCCTGCGCCGCGCTGATCGGCGTCATGATCAACGCGATGGCGCTGGTCACGGCCCAGCACGGCCTGTGGGCGTCCGACGGCGGTCTCGAGTACAACCTCGGCATCGCCGCCGTCGCCGCGGGCATGGCCGCCACCGGCCCCGGCCGCCTGGCCCTCGACCGCTTCTTCCCCTGGGGCCGGGGCGGCTGGCCCTCCGCCGCCCTGGCCCTCGGCCTGGGCGGCATCGGCGCGGCGATCACGCTCAGCCTCTAGGGGTGTCCCGTCAGCCGACGATCGCGACCGGTGCGTCCCACGCGCTGCGGTCCACCGTGATCGTGTGACCGCCGCGCGACTCCTTGCTGTTGACCATGTACTGGTGGGCGCGGCTGTGGTTCGTGAAGGTCTTCGGGTCCCAGGGCCAGTCGGTCGTGGTGGTGTTCTGCTGGTCCCACAGGGCGTACCAGAGGTTGCCCGGGAGGTCGGTCTTGTCGGTCGCGGTCGCCACGGCCTTCGCGCTGGAGCTGGTGAAGCCGTAGTAGCCCGCCCGGTACACCTTGCCGCGCAGCGTCTTGGTGAAGGAACGGACGTACGACAGCACGGCGTTGTCGCACGCCTTGTCCGTGGTGTCGTACGGCTCCATGTCGAGGTAGACCGCGCTGCCCGCCCTCATGCCGAGCGCGGACGCCTTGGACACCGCGTCCTTGGCGTCCGTGGCGCCGAGGGAGGTCGCGTTGGCGGCGGTCATCTTCTCCGGGTTGGCGCTCTTCTGGCAGGGCGGCTGGGCGCCGACGTAGAGCGGGATCAGCTTCCAGCCCTGGGAGTTGACCGTCTTCACCCAGGACGCGGTGAGGTTCGGCTGGGCGCAGCCGCGGTTCCTGCCCCCGATGTAGACGGCGGCGGCGCCGTAGAAACCGGTCTTCCACGCCTTCATCGCGGCCACGGACGGCGCGGTGCAGGTGTCGAAGGCACGGCCGGCGAAGGTCTTCTGCGCGGGCCAGACGGTGGCCGCGCTGGACACCTGCGCCGCGACGCCGGCCCCGGCGACGACCGCGACACCGGCGGTGGCCCAGGCGATGTAACGACTCTTCTTGGACAGCCGATGGCTGGACATCCCCACCCCAGATGCTCATGCCCCACGGCAGGCGGACGGCGCGGCGCGGGGCGAACGATGTGACTTCCGGTACGGCGGCCGTCCGGCTCCGGGGCGGCGGGCGTACGAAGTGACAGCACTCTAATGCAAGGGGTGCGCGCGGGGGTTGTGTGCCCGGTGTGCCGGTTGCCCGGCCGTGGGGCCGGGAACGGGGTGATCGCATTCTTTTCGCCGGGCGGGCTTGGGGCGGTCGCGTTCTGGGCACCGTCCTCCTACCGGTGTTCGGTGTCGGTTGGGAGGAGGGTGACGTGGAGCGTCAGATTCGAGTGCGGGTCAGTCGTCGGCCAGCGGCTCCGCGGGGCCAGGAGATCGACCGCAGGACGCCGTCGGGGCGCGTCCTGCCCTACTGAGAAACGGGCTTCAGGCGGCCAGCGGGGCCAGGACCAGCGGGGCGATCCGCCCTTCCAGCATGGCGCCAAGGCCCTGTACGGCACAGATGTCGGGGCGTTCCGCGATGTGCACCGGGATGCCGATGGCCTCCTGGAGCATCTTGTCCAGGCCCGGCAGCAGCGCGGTGCCGCCGACCATCATGATGCCCCGGTCCACCAGATCGGCCACCAGATCCGGCGGGCAGTCCCGCAGCACCTTGCCGATGCCGTCGAGGACGGCCAGCAGCGGGGTGTGGATCGCGTCGCGCATCGCGGCCGTGTCCACCCGCACACTCCGGGCGAGGCCCGTGGCCACGTCCCGGCCGTGGATCTCGGTGGACACCGGGCCCTGCGGGGTCAGACCGTTGTCCGAGAGGGCGATCTGAAGCGGCCGCACCGACTGGCTGGGCAGCATCAACTCGTGCTCGTGCCGCAGGTGTTGCACGATCGCCCGGTCCACCGCCTCACCGCCGACCGGGATGCGCTCGGCGGTGACGATCGAGCCCAGCGACAGCACCGCGACCTGGGTGGCCGCCGCCCCGCACACCATCACCATGGTGGCCTCGGGGCGTTCCACCGGGAGCCCGCAGCCGACGGCCGCCGCGATCAGGGTGTCCACCAGTTCCACCCGGCGCGCGCCGAGCCCGACCAGCGTCTCGATCGTCGCCCGGCGGGCCAGCGGGTCGGCCTCGTGCGGGGTGCAGGCGGCCGCGCGCAGCCGGGGCTTGCGGCGCAGCGCGCGGCGCATCCGGTCGCCGATCAGGTGCCGCAGCATGCGCTGCGCCATCTCGATGTCGACCACCGTGCCCCCGGACACCGGCCGCACCACCCGGATGTACTGCGGGGTGCGCCCGGTCATCTGCTCCGCGAAGTCACCGACCGCGATGAGCGCGCCGGTACGGGTGTTCACGGCCGCCACCGAGGGCTGGTCGACGACGAGTCCGGCACCCTTCACGAACACCCGGGTGCGGGCCGCGCCCAGGTCGACGGCGAAGTGGCAGCGGCTCAACTGCTCCAGGCTGACGGTCACGGCAGTTCCTCCCGAGTGCGCTGACCATGGGCGGGCCCCCTGGTCCGGCGGGCCTCACTGGAAATCCTGCGCGGGCACCGGCGCGGGTGCCTTCTGGAGGGGGCCGGGCGGGGCGCCGCTGAATGGGGGGTTTCGGCGCGACCATGCCGTGTCGGGCTGGCCCTCGGGGCCCGGGAGTGTCACTGAGCCGGGTCCGGGGGTGTCAGCGGGTCGGGTCCGGGGGTGTCAGGGCCCGCTTCATGATCTTGCCCATGTCGTTGCGGGGGAGCGCCGGGAGCAGATGGAGCACGCGGGGCCGCTTGTGCGGGGCCAGCCGCGCGGCCACATGACCGGCCAACTCCGCGAGCAGCGGCGGCACTTCGGGGTCCGCCGGTACGACCCAGGCCACCACCCGCTCGCCCAGGTCCGCGTCCGGCTCCCCAGTGACGGCCGCCTCCGCGACCGCCGGGAGCTCCAGCAGCGCGTTCTCGATCTCGCCGGCCCCGATCTTGTAACCCCCGCTCTTGATCAGGTCGGTGGCCTTCCGGCCGACGATCCGCACATACCCGTCGGCCTCCCGCACCGCCACGTCCCCGGTGCGGAACCAGCCGTCGGCGGTGAACGCGGCCCCGGTCGCGTCGGGCCGGTTGAGATACCCGGTGAACAGGTTCGGGCCACGTACCTGGATCTCGCCCACGCTCTCCCCGTCCCGCGCGGTCAGCTCGGTGCCGTCCTCCTCCACCAGCCGCAGCTCCACCCCGGGCAGCGGTACGCCGACGGTGCCCGCGCGGGCCTCGCCGTCGACGCGTACGGAGGTGTTCATCAGGGTCTCCGTCATGCCGTACCGCTCGATCACCCGGCGCCCGGTCGCCGCCGCGATCCGCTCGTGGTCGTGCACGGGCAGCGCGGCCGAGCCGGACACCAGCAGCCGGGCCCGGCCGAGCGCCTTCGCCAGCCCGGGGTCGGCCGGCAGGGCCTCGGCCAGCCGGTGGTACATGGTGGGCACGCCGAACACCATGGTCGCGCCGTCGTTCAGCTCGCGGGTCACGCCCTCGGGGGAGAAACGGCCCAGGTGGCGGACCGAGCCGCCGCGCCGCAGCGGGCCGAGGACGCCCAGCACCAGCCCGTGCACATGGAACAGGGGCAGCCCGTGCACCAGCACGTCGTCCCCGGTCCAGTGCCAGGCGTCGGCCAGCGCGTCCAGGGTCGCCGCGAGCGCCCGGCGCGGGACGACGGCACCCTTGGGCGGGCCGGTGGTGCCGGAGGTGTAGACGATCAGCGCCGGGTCCTCGTCCCCGTAGACGTCCTCCGGGACCGGCCCGGTGCCGGAGACCTCCAGCCGGGGCAGGTCCGCGAGGACGGGCGGGAGTTCGGCGCCGGGCGCGGTCAGGACGAGCGCCGGGTCGCTGTCGGCGAGGATGTGCGCCAACTCCCCGTCCCCCGACTTCGGGTTGAGCGGCACGGCGGCCGTCCCGGCGAGCAGCGCCCCGGTCACCGCCACGGCGGTCTCCAGCTCGGGCGTCGCCCACACCGCTACCCGGCCGAGGCCCGCGAGCCGCCCGGCCACCGCCCCGGCGGCGGAGGCGAGTTCCGCGTACGACAGCGACCGGGCGCCGAAGCGCAGCGCCGTCCTTCCGGCCGTCCGGGGGTCCGTCAGGGCGGGGAACAGGGAGGACACGCGGGGACTCCTTCGCTGCCGGGTACGACAGCCCCTTCCTACCCCACGGGGGGCATCACGTCCCCGACCACGCAGCTCACGTTGTCCGGACCGCCCGCCGTGTTCGCCGCGTCGACCAGCGACCGTACGGCCGTCTCCGGGTCCGGGGCGGCGGCGAGCAGCTCCCTGATCCGGTCGTCGGGGACGACCCCGGTCAGGCCGTCCGAGCAGAGCAGGTAGCGGTCGCCGGGGAGGGCCTCGTGCAGCCGGAGGTCCGGGTCGGAGTCGGCCCCGAGGACCTTCAGCAGCAGCGACCGCTGCGGGTGGCTCTCGGCCTCCGCCGGGGTGAGGCGGCCCTCGTCCAGCAGGGACTGCACCACGCTGTGGTCGTGACTGATGCGGAACAGCCCGCTCCCGCGCAGCAGATAGGCCCGGCTGTCCCCGATGTGCGCCAGGGCCAGCCGCGACCCCGTCCAGAGCAGCGCGGTCAGCGTGGTGCCCGCGTCCTCGGCCCCCTCCGTGACGTCCCGTACGGCAGCGTTCGCGCCCCGCACGGCGTCGGCCAGCAGGTTCAGCACGTTGCCCGGTCGCGGCCCGTCCTCCCCGTCGAGGAACCTCAGCGCCTCGACGGCGGCACCGCTGGCCGGTGCCCCGGCCGGGCCGAAGCCGTCGGCCACGGCGAGCAGCCTGCGGCCGGCGTAGACGGTGTCCTGGTTGGCGGGGCGGACGTGCCCCTGGTCCGAGTGGGCGGCGCAGCGCAGTTCCAGCATGGTGGTTCCCTCTCTCGGTGCCTCGGTCAGCTCGGTCACGAGGAACGCGGCCAGATCCCGCCGCACGGCCGTCTCCGCCTCCACACCCGCCCAGTACGCCCGGACCTCCCGCGCCGCGTCCGCCCCGTCCAGGGCGCTCACCGCGCGGATCCGGGCCAGCGGCATGCCGAGCCGCCGCAGCCACGCCACCAGCCGGGCCCGGTCCAACTGGGTTACGGCGTAGTAGCGGTAGCCGGTGTACGGGTCGACGCGTGCCGGGCGCAGCAGGCCCAGCTCGTCGTAGAGCCGCAGGGCCTTGGGGGAGAGTCCGGACGCCTTGGCGAACGCGCCGATGGTCAGCAGATCCATGTCCGTCCAGGCTCCTTCGAAAGGCCGGTTCCTCGCTTCGCCACCGATGCTGGGGCTTCACCGAAGGGGAAGGTCAACAGGGGTGTGCCGGTTCCGGGGCGGTTGCTAGCCTCGCGATCACCGAGCCGACGCAGACGACCAGGGAGCCCGCCGTGCCGCGTATCGCCCTCGCCACCTACGACCCCGGCACCGCGCCGAGCAAGGACCCCGATCTGCCTGGTCTGGTCGCGGAGTTGCGGGCGGCGGGCGCCGACGCGGAGGCCCGGTTCTGGGACGACCCGGACGCCGACTGGGCCGGCTACGACCTCGTCCTCATCCGCTCCACCTGGGACTACACCTGGCGCACCGCCGAGTTCCTGGCCTGGGCCGACCGGGTCGACGCGCTCACCCGGCTGCTCAACCCGGTGGACGTGGTGCACTGGAACGTCGACAAGCGCTACCTGGGTGAACTGGCGTCGGCCGGCGTGCCCACGGTCCCCACCCGCTACCTCCCGCCCGGACCGCCCCCACCGCCGGGCGCCGAGCCCGGCCTCCCGACCGGGCACGAGTACGTGATCAAGCCCGCCTCGGGCGCCGGAGCCCGGTACGCGGCCCGGTACACCCCCGAGGAACGCGAGCTTGCCGTAAAGCAGTTGGCGCACATGCACGCCGAGGGCCTGACCGCGATGGTGCAGCCCTACATGCGGGGCGTCGACCAACACGGCGAGCGGGCCCTGCACTTCTTCGGCGGACGCCTGCTGCACGCCAGCCGCAAGGGTGCCGTCCTCGTCCCCGGTACGCCCTTCGACGCCGTCAAGACCGCCCACCCGAAGCTGGAGAAGTGGCAGCCGACCGCCGCCGAACTGGACGTGGCCGAGCGGGCGTTGGCGGCCGTGCCGGGCGGCGCCGAGCGGCTGCTCTACGGCCGGGTCGACCTCATCGACGGCGCGGACGGGCAACCCTGCGTGCTGGAGCTGGAACTCGTCGAGCCGCATCTCTTCCTCGACCTGCATCCCGAGTCCCGCCCCCGTGTGGCCCGGCTCATCATCGAGGCGGCGCAGAGCAGTTGAGGCTCAGTCCCGCAGGGCGGTCCGCTGGAGCAGCCCCCAGGTGAACTCGGCGGCCATCTCGTGCGGTACCCCGTCCCGGTCCGGCGCGGTGAAGGTCAGTGCCTGACGGGTCGGGGCGGTGCTCTGGACCGGGCGGGCCGGGGCGAAGGCGCGGGCCACCTCCTCCAGGGTGCAGGACCAGGGGGTGAGGTCCTCCAGCGTGCCGAGTCCGGGCGCCGGGGCGCCGGGGGCGCGCACCAGCCACTCGGTGAGGACCGCTCCGCCCGGTCCGGTCAGCAGCTCGAAGCGAAGGTCCGGCCAGAGCGGCAGCGCCCACCGCATCGCCTCGCACTCCAGGTCGCCGACCCGGCGCGGCTCGACCGACTCCGGCTCGCCCAGCATCGCCCGGTACCGGGATACGGCCGGGCGTGACCTGGGAGAACGGGCCATCGCCTGCCAGCGCTTGTTCGCCTCCCGCATCTCGGTCGCGGAGGCGCCGAGCCGCCGGCGGGCGTCCTCGGCCAGCTCCGGATTGTGGTCGGCCATGCGGCGCAGCAGCACCAGGGAGAAGTCGCGAGCCATGCCTCCCATGGTGCCCGGTACCCGGATGACCGTTGCCCGCGCGACCCGCGCTGACCTAGCCTGTGTTCGCCCCGCCGGTCGCCGGTCTGGGTATCGAACACGGGACACCGTGCCCGTAGAGCAAGGAGGCCGGACGTGGGACGCCTCGTGCCCGCCGTGACGCGGGCTTTCGACATCCTGGAGCTGTTCCTCGACGGGGACGGCACCCTCTCCGCGCCGGACATCGTGCGCAGACTCGGCCTTCCGCGCACCACCGTGCACGAGCTGGTCACCACCCTTGCCGCCCGCTCCTACCTGGTACCGGTACCAGGACAGCCCGGCCGGTACCGGCTCGGCGTACGCCCGTACCAGCTCGGCAGCCGGTACGCCGAGCAGCTCGACCTCGCGGCCGAGGGCGGCGAGGTGGCCCGTACCGTCGCCGAGACCTGCGACGAGACGGTCCATGTGGCGCTGCTGGAGGACACCGACGTCATCTACATCGCCAAGGTCGACTCCACCCACGCCGTCCGCATGGTCTCCGCCGCCGGACGCCGGCTGCCCGCGCACTGCACGGCCGTCGGCAAGATGCTGCTGGCCTCGCTGCCCGCGCCGGAGCTGGCCGCACGCGTCCCCGACGGCGCCGAACTGGCCGCGATGACCCCGGACAGCCTCACCGACCCGGGGCAACTGCGCGACGTGCTCGCGGAGATCCGGCGCCGGGGGGTCGCGGTGGAGCGCCGGGAGTCCAACCCGGACGTGAGCTGCGTCGCCGCCCCGGTCCGCGACCGCACCGGGCGGGTGGTGGCCGCGCTGTCCATCTCGGTGCCCACGGTCCGCTGGAGCGAGGAACGCCGTCCCGAGCTGGAGGCGCTCGCCGTCCAGGGCGCCGCCGAACTCTCCGGGCGCCTCGGGTACCGGGAGGCGGCGTGAGCGGCTACGAGGTCGCCGTCGCGGCCCAGGCCGAGCTGGGCGAGGGCCCGACCTGGGACCCGGCCACCGCACGCCTGCTCTGGGTCGACGTCCTGGGCAGCCGCGTCCACACCTACGACCCGGCCACCGGCCGCCGCACCGTCCGCACCACCGGCCAGCACGTCGGCGCCGCCAAGCCCCGCGCCCACGGTGGCCTGGTCCTCAACCTCCGCGACGGCGTCGCCCTGCTCGACCCCGACGGCGCCTTCGGCTGGCTGCACCGCGACCCGGTCCCCGGCCGCCGCGCCAACGACGCGGCCGTGGCCCCCGACGGCTCCCTCTGGGCCGGCACCATGCGCTACGACGAGGCCCCCGGCGGCGGCACCCTGACCCGTCTGACCGGCGACGGCACCGCCGAGCCGGTCCTCACCGACGCCACCGTGAGCAACGGCATCGGCTGGAGCCCGGACGGCACCCTGATGTACTACGTCGACAGCCCCACCCGCCGTGTCGACGTCTTCGACTACGACGGCACCGGCGTCCGCGACCGGCGCACCCTGGCCGTCGTCGAGGACGGCGCTGGCTTCCCGGACGGGCTGACGGTCGACGCGGCCGGCTGCGTCTGGGTGGCCCTGTGGGACGGCGGAGCGGTCCGCCGCTACACCCCCTCCGGCACCCTGGACCGGGAGATCCGCCTCCCCGTCCCGCGCACCACCGCCTGCGCCTTCGGCGGCCCCGGCCTGCGCGACCTCTACGTCACCACCGCCCGCGTCGGCCTCACCGCCCCCACCCCCCTGTCGGGCTCGGTACTGGTGGTGCCGGACGCGGGCGAGGGGCTCCCGCAGCCGCCGTTCGCGGGGTAGGGACCGCTCCGGCGAGATCCGGAAGACAGGCCCTAGACGAGTCCCGCCGCCTTGCGCTCCTCCGCCGTCAGCGGTGGTCCCGTCAGCGGCGGGCGCAGCGGGCCCACGGCGGCCGCCAGCAGCATGCGCGGGGCGAGCAGCGCCTGGGCGCCCGCCTCCAGCGAGGTCACGTCGGTCACCCGGCGCGCGACCCGGCCGTTGCCCGTGGCCGTCAGCAGCAGCCGGCCGACGTATCCGGCGACCAGCCGGTCCCGGACCGTCGGGCCGGCCGGGGTGGCGCCGGGGTAGAAGACGTCGGCGCCGATCGCCAGGTCCCACGCGGTCCGCACCGTACGGCCCACCGCCCGCTGCGCCCGCCGGGCCAGACCGGGCGTACCCGGCCCGCCCCGCCGGAGCACCGTGTCCCGCAGGGCCAGCGCCGACCGGGCCGCCACCGACATGCCGTGCCCGTACACCGGGTTGAGCGCGCACAGGGCGTCGCCGAGCACGACGAACCCCTCGGGCCACTCGGTCAACCGCTCATAGAAAACACGCCGGTTGGCGGTCGTACGGGTGACCGTGACGTCCGTCAGCGGTTCGGCGTGGGTGAGCAACTCCCCGATCAGCGGGTGCCGCAGCTCCTCACGCGCGTACCGGAGGAACTCATCGCCGGTGGACGGCGGTTCGTCGGGGCGGGCGCCGATCAGGGTGACGAGCCACCGGCCGTCCTCGACCGGCAGCAGCACCCCGCCGCGCCCGATGCGCGAACCCCGTTGGTCCGGCTCGATGTTGACCACCGGGAAGCCGTCCCGCGCCCCCTCCGGCGCCCGGAACAGCCGGCTGGCGTACGTCAGCCCCGAGTCGACCTCCCGGCGCTCCGGCTCGGGCAGTCCCAGCCCCGCCAGCCAGTGCGCGGCACGGGAACCGCGCCCGGTGGCGTCCACCACCAGACCGGCTTCCAGGGTGCGTTCGGCGCCGTCGGCCCGCACCCGCGCCCCGGTCACCGCGCGGCCGGTGCCGGTGAGGGCGACGACCTCGGTGCGGTCCAGCAACTCGATCGCGCCGTCCGCCCGCACCAGATCCCGGACCACCCAGTCCAGCAGGTCCCGCCCGGCCGGCAGCATGAACGCCGACTCCGGCCAGCGCCGGTACCAGCCGTGCGCCGACAGCGCCACCATGTCCGTGGTCATCGGCACCCGGCGCACCCCGGCCGCGCTCAGCGCGTCCCGCGCGCCCGGCACCAGCTCCTCCAGCGCGCGGGCACCACCCGACCAGAGCTGGTGGACGTGCCGGGCCTGGGGGAGCCCCTTGCGCGGCTCCGGCCCGGCGGGCAGCGGGTCCCGCTCCACCACCGTGACCCGGGCGCCCGTCGCGGCCAGGGCGCGGGCCGCGAGCATGCCGGCCAGGGAGCCGCCGAGCACGACGGCCGTGGTCTTCACTTCACTCATGTGCGGCAACGCTCTCTGCTGGGTCGGCGGCCGCACGGGCACGGACCGCCGCGATCTCGTCGGGACGGCGGAGGGCCCGGGAGACGGGCCCGATCTCCTGGAGCAGGTCGGTGGTGTCCGGCGCGGTCACCGTCGCGGGCGGCTCGGGCATCCGGGCCTTCGCCTCGACCGCGTCCAGGATGGTCACCGCCGAGGCCAGTGCCCGCGCCCGCTCCGGCGGATGGCCGAGGCTCAGCGCCGCCTCGTACGCGCGGGCGCCGAGAGCGGTGTCGAGGTGCCGGGCCAGCGGCAGCAGCACGTCCCGGATGAAGGTCTCGCGCCGGGTCAGCCGCAGCTCCGGCGTCGCCCGCAGCACGCGCGGCACGCCCTCTCCGGCCGAGGCGCGCATCAGCAGGTACAGCGGGCGCAGTTCACGGTGGGCGAGCCGGACCCGCCAGCGGTCGCTCGCGTACTGGCCGGCGTGCGGCAGGATGAAGCCGACCGCGATCAGGATGGCGGACAGGGCGGCCACCGGCGGCGCGAGGTCGGTGCTCAGCCAGTCCAGGTCACCGCCCACCCAGCGGGCGCCGACCGCCGCCAGCTTGGCCGCGTCGAAGATCAGGTTGAGTACGTAGCCCGCGCCGAGCAGCATCAGCCCCCAGCGCAGCCAGGCGTCCAGCCCCTCCGCGCGCACCCAGTTCCACAGCAGCCGCGCGGTGATCAGGCAGGCCAGGGCGTGGGCGCCGAGGTAGAGCAGGATCTCCTCGCGCATGAACGGGGTGGTGGCGTAGTAGGTGTCCAGGTCCCGCAGCCGCTCCACCGGCACGTCGGCCAGCAGGAACAGCAGCCACAGTACGCCGATCACCCCGCTGTACACCGAGAGCACCCAGCGCCGGGCCCGCCGGGTCACCGCCGAGCGGTCGGGGCCGTTGCGCCAGGTGATGATCAGCAGCAGACAGGAGCCGCAGAACGCGGTGAGCAGCGAATAGCACCAGGGCGCCGAGATGTTGGACACCCCGGTCAGCCGGTTCACCCGGGCGATGGTGGACGGCGAGCAGAACACGAAGACGGCGCAGGCCAGCAGCAGCAGACCGCCGACCGCGCGGAGCAGCGGGTCCCGCCACAGCCGGATGATCGTGGGCAGCTTGATCACCAGGGCGATGCCCAGCACCGCCGTGGGAATCCAGAAGGAGATCGAGAAGTCCCGCAGGGTGGCGGCGGGTTCCATGACCGCCGCGCTCACCGCGCCGCCCCGTCCCGGCCGCGATAGCCGAGGGAACGCTGGACGAGGTCCAGGGGTTCGGCGGAGCGTCCCAGGTGGGGACGGAACAGGGTGGCCAGACGGTGGCCGAAGTCCTCTGCGGCTGCCTCGTCGTCCTCGCGGGAGCCGTCACGGGCGGCCACCGTCAGCGCGGCCCCCTCCCAGCCGGACCCGTCCGCGAGCGCCAGGGTGGCCGGACCGAGCGGCGGATGATGCCGGTGCCCGGCGTGCAGATGCCACAACTCATGTCCCAGGATGACCAGTTGCTGTACGGCCTCCGCGCGCTCCTCCACGATGACCAGATCGAAGTCCTGGAACTCCACCCACAGCCCGGTGACCTCGATCTCGTCCGGGAAGCGCTCGAACCGCAGCTCCACCGGCCGCCCCCCGCGCCGGTCGCCCATCGCGGCGCACAGGGCGCGGCAGACCTCGCGCACCCCGGCCGGCGGCTCCGGCAACTCAGCAATGTCGGAGGCGAGTTGCTTGGCCAGGGCGCGCATCGCGCGGGCCGGACGGGAGGGGCGCAGCCGGGCGGTCAGTCGTGCCGCTCGCGCCCGTGCGTCCGCGCTGACCATGTGCCGCCCTCTCCTCCTTCGCCCCGACGCCGTCGCCGGACCGTCCGAGCGTACGCGCACGGGTGTGTCCACGTCATGCGGATCAGCGGAGGTGGTTCAACCGAAAACCACCCGTGCGCGTACGGTCGTTCAGTGGCCGGGGGAGGGCACCGGAATCACCGGCAGGCCGCCCGCGGCGGCACCCATCAGGGTCAGGCCCACCGTGCCCGGACCGGACAGTGTGGTGAACTCCGACAGGACCGCCAGCGCCAGTGTGTTGGTGCCACGTGTGCGCAGAATCCCGTTCGGCAGCACGAAGGTGTGCTGAGGACCCACATTGTTGATGTACTGCCCCATGTTCCAGCCGTTGAGGAAGATCTGCGCCCGGTAGGCCCGGTACGGATCGTCCTCCAGGCGCAGCCCCACCGAGGCGTCGACATCGCCCGGCACCGACAGCCGGAAGGTGGTGCGGTACCAGGTGACGCCCTGCCGCCGCTCCTCCCTCGGGAAGGTCACCGGCTCCCAGTCCCGGTCGCGCAGGCCCGGCAGATGCCAGCCCTCCCGCTCCCCGTACAGCCCGCCGGTGTTCATGGGCCCGCGCACCGGATCCACGCCCCGCTCGCCCTGGAGCCGCCAGGACACCTCCGGGGCCGCCCCCGTGAAGGACACCGAGGTCAGACCGCGTGCCGCCTTGTGGGTGTCGTCGCCCTTGCCGTCCTGGTCGTGCTGCATGCGCCGCACCAGCACCGACAGCACATGGCGGCCGGGGGAGCGCAGCTCCGGGCGGACGGGGAAGGTGGCCGTCGCCTCCCAGGTTCCCTTGCGGATGGTGGTCGTCCTGTCCGGTACCGGGAGCCGGTGGGTGCCCAGCGGCTCCCCGTCCAGCCAGGCCATCAACAGACCCTGGGTACCGGAACTGTAGGAGAGCGAGACCTGCTCGATACCGGTACTGCCGCTGAAACCACCCCGGTACCAGACATCCCCGTAGTGGAACCCGTAGTCGTCCGCGAACAACACCGGGCCGCCCTCGGGTACCGGTGTGGTGCTGTACGAGGATGTACGGTCCGCCCGGCGCCACCCGGAGTCGTCGAAGCTCGGGCCCGCCTCCGGGTTCTCGGTGCGCATGCGCCAGCCGGTCAGCTCCGGGAGGCGGACCTCGGGCACCCGGGGCAGCGGGGCGGTGGTCATGAGGCTGCCGGAGAGGGTGGTCCGGGTCGGCATCCGGCGCCCGTTCCACACCAGGGTGTCGACACCGCGAGGGCCCCACACCTCCATCACCGACTCGCCGGCCAGGTCGCCGGTGAGCCGCACCTCCGAGCCGTGCACCTCGGCGTGGCGCAGCAGCGCGGGGCCGTACACCATCAGGGTCCCGGCGGCGGTGTCGTACGGGAAGATCCGCAGCGAGGTGTCGTCGTCGGCGAAGAGCAGCACCAGCGGGGTCTCGGTCTCGCCGCCGCTGACCAGCACCCGGCTCAGCCCGGCCTCCCCGAGCGGGGCGCTGACGTGCAGCTCCCCGCGCTCGTACGCCCAGCCGGCCTCCGGGTCCAGCCGGGTGACGTTCGGCTCGACGGGGCAGTCCAGCACCAGGTCCGCCATGTCACCCCGGCGGCCCGCGAACACGGCGACGTCCCGCCCGCCCGCCGTCACGCTCATCACCGGCTGCGCGGTGCTGTACCGCATCTTCCGCTTGCCGAGGCGCAGTCCGGTCGCCAGCATCCGGGCGTCGCGGGCGGGGACGGTGATGCGCAGCTTCCCGGCATCGGTCGGCAGCTCGGCGGTGACCGGCTTCGTGCCGTCGTTGCGCGTGACGTACACATGGGCGCCGGTGTCCGGGTTGGCCAGGTGGTAGACCCTCAGCCCCGCCACCGTCACGTCCGCCGCCCGGTCCAGCCGCGCGAAGTCCGGTACCCGCTGGAAGAGATGGCCGAGCTGGTGCATCGGCGCCATCTTCGGGGTGACGTTGCGCGCCTCGTCGATGGCGGCGCCGTAGTCGTACGACGTGTAGACCACCGGTGCGGGCAGCCAGCCCCAACTGGTGCCGCCGAACGTCATGTAGACGTTGTGCAGGGTGAGCCCGTTGGCCAGGTTGGTCAGGTAGAAGCGACGCTCGTAGGCGGAGTCGCGGGTGCGCCGCGCCTCCGGGTACCCCTTGCCGTCGAACCAGGCCCCGCCCCACGGGTCGAACCAGCCGCCGCCGAACTCGGGTGTGAAACCCGGTGTGTTCGGTGAGGCGGTGGAGCCCCCGGTCTGGCCGCCCTTCCCGAACTTCCCCCAGTCCGGCGGGTTCTGGGAGGGCGAGGGGTATCCGTCGAAGCCGTACAGGTAACCGCCCTCCTCACCACCGGTGTCGAAGGAGCCGGGCGTCCAATAGCCGTTGCGCCCCTTGTCGTTGTGGAAGAGGGGTACGTCGATGCCGTCCGCCCGCACCTTCTTGTACAGGTGGGACATGTACGCGCGGCCGGTCGGCTCGGTGACGTGGGAGTCGTACTCGTTCTCCAGCTGGTACAGCAGGACCGTGCCCCGGCCCTGGGTGTACAGGTGCCGGCGGGCGATCCGGTCGACCTGCGTCAGCCATGCGTCGACATGGCGCAGATAGGTGGGGTCGGCGGTGCGCGCGGTGCCCTTGGTCACCGTCAGCCAGCCGGGGAAACCTCCGCCGTCGACCTCGGCGTTGATGTACGGGCCGGGGCGCAGGATGACGTAGAGACCGGTCTCGGCGGCCGTGCGCAGGAACAGGTCCAGGTCCCGCACGCCGGTGAAGTCGAAGCGGCCGGGGGCGGGGGAGTGGTAGTTCCAGGAGACGTACACGCTGACCGCGTTGAAGCCGTGCGCCCGCATCTTCTGCAGCACGTCCCGCCACAGCGACGGGCTCGGCAGCCGGAACGGGTGCATCTCGCCCGACCACACCACCAGCCGCCTGCCGTCGACCAGCAGCGAGTGCGGGTCGTACCCGACGGTGTGCCGCCGGCCGTCCGCACGCGGCGGCGCGGGCGCGGGACCGGTCGGGACCCCGCGTGCCGCGAACGCCGCGGGCGCGCCCGGCCCTCCGCTCCCGCCCATGGCGAACCCGAGCGCGGCACAGCCGGTCAGGGCACTGAAAGTACGTCTGCTGAGCGCCAAGGTCGTCCTCCGGTCGGCCCCCATAGAAGCGTGGCACCGGCCATTGTCCACGCCCCGTCAGCTCCCGGCCGACCAAGGGTGCCCCGGGCGTGGGTGAATCACCCACTACGGGGATACGGCGCCCTGGTGAGGGGGGCGTGAATCGCGGGATTACGGAGTTCGTACAGGTGTACGCGTATACGGGTATGACGGGTATACGGGTACAAGGCGCCGCTGAGGGCGCGGGGAGCGGCAGCCGGACTCGGCCTCCGCGACCTGCCCCCCCCCGACCGGGCTCAGCCCATCGGCGCCGGCGCCGGCGCCGGAGCCCCCGCGCCCGCCGCGTTGGGCCAGCTCTGGGCGTTGGGCCACCCGAGGGCGGGGGGCGGGGCGGTCATGCCGCGTACCTGGGCGGCCGTGAGACCCCCGCGGGCCGGGACGCCGGGCGGGGTGGGGCCGAGGGCGGCGGCGGGGGCGGGAGCCTGCATGGGGGGTGCGGCCGCTGCTGGGGCCGGGGCCGGGTACGGGGATACGGGTGCCGGGATGGGCGGCGGTGCCATGGGGGACGGGGGTGCCACGGGTGCGGGGGCCGGCTGCTGGGGGAGCTGCTGCGGGGGCGTCGGCTGGACCGTCGCCGATACCGGTATCCCGGCGCCCTGTGGGGGTGGGGCGGCGGGGAGCGGCATACCGGTACCGGCGGCCAGGGCGGCGGCGATGACGGGGGAGCCGGAGGAGGCGGTCAGCCGGGCTCCGGCCCCGTTCGTCTCGCCGATCAGCCGGTCCACCGCCGCCGTGCCGGAGCTGTAGCCCAGCTCGGGCACGGCGGGCTCGTAGAGCACCTGCTCCAGACCGGCCACCAGACGGTGGACGTCGGTCTCGGGGCGCACCACGAGCCGCAGGAAGCGGCTGGACGAGCCGATCTTGTTGCCGCACTCGCGGACCAGGACCCGGTGCTCGGTGAGCAGCCGGTCCCGGACCACGGTGCCCTCGGCGCCGAGGGGGAGGCGCACGAAGAGGAAGTTGCCCTGCGAGGGATAGACGGTGAGCCCCGGCAGCGCCGACAGCTGGCTGGCCATCTCCAGCCGGTCGCGCCGCACCTGGAGCAGGCTCTGCGTGTACTCGGCGCCGTGCCGCTTCAGCATGAACACCACGTACTCGGCGAAGGAGTTGAGGTTCCACTTGGGCAGCATCGAGCGGACCTTGTGCGCCAGGCCCGGGTTGGCGACCAGATACCCGAACCGGATGCCGTGCAGCCCGAAGTTCTTGCCGAGGCTGCGCAGCACGATCACGTTGGGTCTCAGCATCGCCTCCTGCACCACGCTCGGCTCCGCCTCGGCGTCCGCGAACTCCAGGAAGGACTCGTCGATCACCACCAGATCCAGGTCGGCCATCGCGTCCATGAACTGCACCACCGACTGCCGGGGCAGGAAGCCGCCGTCGGGGTTGTTGGGGTTGCACAGGACCGCCACCCGCGTCCCGCGCGCCCGGATGAACTCGGCGTACCGGCCGAGGTCCAGCGCGAAGCCGCCTGCCTCCTGGAGCGGGAACATGTCGACCCGCTTGCCGGTCTCCATCGGCTGGTCGGTCCAGCGGCCGAAGGTCGGCACCGGCACCGCCAGCGACTCGCGGACCAGCAGATGGTCGATCCAGGTGATCAGCTCGGTCGAGCCGTTCCCCATCGCCACGCACTGCGGCGGCAGGTGGAGCAACTCGCACAGCTCGGCCGTGATGGTGTCGGCGCTGCTCGGGTAGTACGTGATGATCTCGCGCAGCCGGGACGCCATCTCCTCGAACATGGCCGGCGTCGGGAAATAGGGGTTGCAGGGGATGCAGAAGTCCACCGGACCCGTACCGTCGCTCTCCCGCGCCAGCGCCGCCATCGAAGGGCTGTGCGCGGCGGCGCTGCGGAACAACGAGGTGACGTTGTCAGGCAAGGGGACCTCCGTCGAAGGGTGGCCCGCGCGGGGGGCGCGGGCCACCCATGCATACGGAGGACTCCGGGATGGTGTTCAACTCGCCCCCGCTGTGACCTCCTTCACCCGGCGTGCGCCGCTCACGCCCCCGACCTGCGCTTGTTCCACACGTCGAAGCCGACCGCCAGCAGCAGTGCCAGCCCCTTGATCACCTGCTGCCAGTCGGTGCCGACGCTCAGCAGGTTCATCCCGTTGTTCAGCACCCCGAGCACCAGCCCGCCGATGATCGCGCCGAGCACCGTGCCGACCCCGCCGCTCATGGACGCGCCGCCGATGAACGACGAGGCGATTGCCTCCAGTTCGAAGTTGACGCCCGCCTTCGGCGAGGCCGCGTTCAGCCGGGCGGCGACCACCAGGCCGGCGAGCGCGGCGAGGACGCCCATGTTCAGGAACACCAGGAAGGTGACCTTCTTGTCCTTCACCCCGGACAGCTTCGCCGCGGGCAGGTTGCCGCCGATCGCGTACACATGGCGGCCGAAGACCGCGTTGCGCATCAGATACCCGTATCCGACGACCAGCGCGCCGAGGGCGATCAGGATGATCGGGGCGCCCTTGTAGCTGGCGAGCAGCAGGGTCAGGGCGAGGATCGCGGCGACCAGCGCGGCCAGCTTCAGCGCGAACAGCCTGAGCGGGGGCAGCTGGAGCGCGAACTCCCGCTGCCTGCGCCTGCCTTGGACCTCCTGCCAGACCACGGCCGCGATCAGCGCCAGCCCCAGCAGCAGGGTCGGATTGTGGTAGTCGGTGTCGGGGCCGAACGCGGGCAGGAAGCCGTTGCCGATCTTCTGGAGCCCGTCCGGGAACGGCCCCAGGGTCTGCCCCTTCAGCAGGATCTCCGTCAGCCCCCGGAACAGCAGCATCCCGGCGAGCGTCACGATGAACGACGGGATACCGAGATAGGCGATCAGATATCCCTGTACCGACCCCGCCGCCGCGCCCACCAGCAGACACAGCACCAGTGCCAGCGGCCAGGGCACGTCGTGCCGTACGTTCAGCACCGCCAGGAACGCCCCGACGAACGCGGTCAGCGAGCCCACCGACAGGTCGATGTGCCCCGATATGATCACCAGCATCATCCCGATCGCCAGTACCAGGATGTAGCTGTTCTGCAGTACCAGGTTGGAGACGTTGCGCGGCAGCAGCAGGTCCCCGTCGGTCCACACCGCGAACAGCACCACGATCAGGCCGAGCGCGATCACCATCCCGTACTGGCGCATGTTGCGGCGCAGGCCGTCCAGCATCAGCCGGAGCACGCCCGGCCCGGCGGGCGGCCCGCCGCGCTCCGGCGGGGCCGGGGCCGTCACGTCCGCGCTCATGGCGTCACCTCTTCGTCTCTGGTCATCAGGCGCATCAGCGCTTCCTGCGTGGCCCCGGCCCGTGGCACCTCGCCGGTCAGCCGGCCGGCGGCCATGGTGTAGATCCGGTCGCACATGCCGAGCAGTTCGGGCAGTTCGGAGGAGATGAAGACCACCGCCCGGCCCTCGGCCGCGAGCCGCCCGATCACGGTGTAGATCTCGTACTTGGCGCCCACGTCGATGCCCCGCGTCGGCTCGTCCAGGATCAGCACGTCCGGGTCCGCGAAGATCCACTTGCTGAGGACGACCTTCTGCTGGTTGCCGCCCGACAGCCGGCCCACCGGCTCCAGCACGGTCGGCGCCTTGATGTTCATGGCGGTGCGGAACCCCTCCGCCGCCCGCCGCTCCGCGTGCTCGTCCACGATCCCGCGCCGGGCCACCTTGCCCAGCGCGGTGAGCGACACATTGCGGTGCACGGTGTCGATGAGGTTGAGCCCGTAGTGCTTGCGGTCCTCGGTGACGTACGCGATCCCGTGCCCCACCGCCTCCGCCACGGTCCGGGTACGGATCTCCCGGCCGTCCTTGAGGACCGTGCCGCCCGCGTACCGGCCGTAGGAGCGGCCGAACACGCTCATCGCCAGCTCGGTGCGGCCCGCGCCCATCAGTCCGGCGATGCCGACGATCTCACCCCGGCGCACCTCGATCGACACGTCGTCGACGACCTTGCGCTGCCGGTCGATCGGATGCCGTACGGTCCAGCCGCGCACCTCAAGCGCCGGAGCCGCCCCCGGCTCCGCCCGGTGCGGCGGGCGTTCGGGGAAACGGTGGTCGAGATCGCGGCCGACCATGCCCGCGATGATCCGTTCCTCGGTGGTCCCCGGCGCCCGCACGTCCAGCGTCTCCACCGAGCGGCCGTCGCGCAGCACGGTCACCGAGTCCGCGACCCGGCGGATCTCGTTCAGCTTGTGCGAGATCACGATGCAGGTGATGCCCTGGGCCTTCAACTCCAGGATGATATCCAGGAGTTTGCCGCTGTCCTCGTCGTTCAGCGCGGCCGTCGGCTCGTCCAGGATCAGCAGCCGCACCGACTTCGCCAGCGCCTTGGCGATCTCCACCAGCTGCTGCTTGCCGACGCCGATGTCCGCGACCCGGGTCTCCGGATGCTCGTCCAGACCGACCCGGCGCAGCAGCTTCGTGGCGTGCCGCAGCGTCTCGGTCCAGTCGATCAGACCGCGCCGGGCGTGCTCGTTGCCGAGGAACAGGTTCTCCGCGAGGGAGAGATAGGGCACCAGCGCCAGCTCCTGGTGGATGATGACGATGCCCTGCCGCTCACTGGCCCGGATGTCCTTGAAGCGGCACTCCTCACCCTCGAAGAGCACCTCGCCCTCGTAACTGCCGTACGGGTGAACCCCGGAGAGCACCTTCATCAGGGTGGACTTCCCGGCGCCGTTCTCCCCGCAGATGGCGTGCACCTCGCCGGGCCGGACGGTCAGGGTGACGTCGGAGAGGGCCTTGACGCCGGGGAAGGTCTTGACGATCGAGCGCATCTCGAGCACGGGCCCGGCCGTGCCGGTGGACTCGGCCATCACTTGAGCTGGGACTCGGTGTAGAAGCCGCCGTCGACCAGCACCTTGCGGTAGTTGCCCTTGTCGACGCTGACCGGCTGGAGCAGATAGGCGGGCACCACCTTGGCACCGTTGTCATAGGTCTTGGAGTCGTTGACCTCGGGCTTCTTGCCCTTGAGGCTGTCGTCCACCATGGTCGCGGCGACCTCGGCGAGCTTGCGGAGATCCTTGTAGACCGTCTGCGTCTGCTCCCCGGCGATGATCGACTTCACCGACGCCAGCTCCGCGTCCTGCCCGGTGACGACCGGCAGCGGCTTGCCCTTGGAGCCGTACCCGTCCGACTTCAGCGCGGACAGGATGCCGATGGAGATGCCGTCGTACGGCGAGAGCACCGCGTCCACCCGGCCGGAGCGGTACGCCGAGGTCAGCACGTCCTCCATGCGGTGCTGGGCGGTGGTGCCGTCCCAGCGCAGCGTGGTGACCTGATTGAGCGCGGTCTGCCCGGACTTCACCACGAGCTGCTTCTTGTCGATGTACGGCTGGAGCACCTTCATCGCCCCGCCGAAGAAGTACTTGGTGTTGTTGTCGTCGTTGGACCCGGCGAACAACTCCATGGAGAACGGCCCCTTCCTGCCGCTGTCCAGCCCCAACTTGTGCACGATGTACGTGCCTTGTAGCTCGCCGACCTTCTCGTTGTCGAACGAGGCGTAGTAGTCCACGTTCTTGGTGCCGAGGATCAGCCGGTCGTAGGCGATGACCGGGATGTGGGCGTCGGCCGCCTCCTGGAGCACGTTGTTCAGGGACTTGTTGTCGATCGCCGCGATGATCAGGCCCTTGACGCCCTGGGTGATCAGGTTCTCGATCTGGGCGACCTGCTGGTCCGGGTCGTCCTCGCCGTAGACCAGCTTGGTCTTGTAGCCCTTGGCGCGCAGGTCCTTGACGACGTTGGCGCCGTCCGCGATCCAGCGCTCGGAGGACTTGGTCGGCATGGCGACGCCGATGGTGCCGCCCTTGTCGCCACCGCCCTTGTCGTCACTGCCGCCCTCCCCGCTCTGCCCGCAGGCGGACAGGGTGAGGGCGAGTACGGCGGTCGCGGCGAAGGCGACTCTGCGGGGGCGTGCGATGTACCGGTCGCGCATGGGGAACCGTCCTTGTTCGTCTTGGCGTTGAGCGGGTCGGGCCGTGCGGTGGTGCGGGATCAGTCCGTGGTGGGGAAGCGGTGCAGGGGGCCGGGGAGCCGGGAGCCGAGCGGGGCCATGCCGCCGTCGGCGCCGTGCCGGGCGAGCAGGTCGAGGACGAGCCGGCCGCGCCGCACCCGCTCCCGCGCGGTGTCCAGGGCGACGGCGCGGAGGTGGGCGCCCCAGGGGTAGATGCCGGGCGCCTTCGACAGACCGAACTTCAGGTACAGCGGGGCGCCGCGCCGGATCAGCTCGGCCACCTCGTACATCCGTACCTGGCCGCCGAGGTCGTCCGGTGCCTCGATGTACATGTCCATGGGGGCGCCGGACACCCGGCGGATCTCGGTGAGATGGGCGAGGGTGAGATCACTGGGCACGTTGACCGAGTCGGCGCCCAGCCGCTCGAACACCGCGTAGGAGACCGGGTTGACCGGGCCGATCAGCGCGGAGACCTTCAGCGTGGTGTCCGCCGGGAGCACCCCCGACTCCCGTGCCCGGTGCAGGGCCCACAGCACGCCCTCGTCGGCCACCAGCAGGCAGCGCACGCCCAGTTCGGTCGCGCGCACCGCGTCCTCGACACAGCCGGCCACCGCGTCGTACCCCCGGGCGCGCGGGCCTCCGCCGCGCGAGTCGGAGCGCACCGCGCCCCCGGTGTCCCAGGTGCCGCGCGGCCCGGTGAACAGGCACAGCTCGATGCCGCGTTCCCGGGTCGCCCCGGCCATCTCGGTGATCTCGGCGTCCGTGAGCATCCAGACGCCGCTGCCCTGGCTGACCCGGTGCACCGGCACCTCCAGCCGCGCGGCCTCGGCCAGCACGACGGCCAGCGCCTCGGGCCCCTCGCACGACGGGATCTCGGTACGCCAGCTCCCGCCGCCCGGGAAGCGGTGCGGGGAGGCGTCGGCGGGGTCGGGCGCGGGCGCGGCCAGCCCCAGAGCGGCGAGCGCCTGCTCACCGGGCCTGCGGACTGCCGGGGCGGAGAGGTCGGTCACGGGCTGCCTTTCGTGTTCGGAATACCGGACAGGGTTCGGATCTTCGGGCGGAGGCGGCCCCCAGGGGCTGCTTCCGCCCAGGTCAGGGCAGCAGCAGCACCTTTCCGGGACCCTTCTCCTCGACCGCCCGCCCGAACTCGGTCAGCGGCAGCCGGTGCGACACCAGGGGCAGCGGGTCCAGCAGCCCGGCGCCGAGCAGCCGGACGGCGTGCGCCCAGGCGGCCGGGGGCGCCCCGAAGACCGTCCGCACCTCCAGCCGCCGGAGGACGAGGTCGGCCGGGTCCAGGCCCGCCGCGCCCGGCGCCGGGATGCCGGTGAGGACCAGGCGTCCGCCGCGCCGGAGCAGGGCGGCGGCCGTGACTGCCGCCTCGGCGGAGCCCGCCGCCTCGATCACCACGTCGTACCCGCCGGGCAGCCCGGGACCGCTGACGGCGAAGCCGGTGGCGCCGAACTCCGCTGCCAGGGCTTCCCGTTCGCGGTCCAGGCCCACTACCAGCAGCTCGGCGGGGGAGACCGCCGCGAGGAAGCGCACCGCGAGCATCCCGAGCGTCCCCGTGCCGACCACCGCGACCCGCTCGCCGGGCCGGGCGTCGGCGAGCAGGGCGGCGGCCGCTACGCAGGCGGCGGGCTCCAGCAGGGCGGCCGCGGTGAGGTCGGCGTCGTCGGGCAGGGGGTGCAGCAGCCGGGCGGGCAGGGTCAGGGTGGGGGCCATCGCACCCGGGTGGGTGAAGCCGGTCTCCTCGTACCCCGCCTCGCAGAGCGTGGTCTCGCCCGCGTGACAGCGGGCGCACACCTGGCAGTTGCGGAAGCCCTCGCCGACCACCTTGCGGCCCACCAGGCCCTCCGGCACGCCGGCGCCCACCTCGCGTACCGTGCCGGACCACTCGTGGCCGGGCACCACCGGGTAACGCACGTACGGCGCGGGGCGGTTGCCCCGGTACAGCTCGCGGTCGCTGCCGCAGATCCCCGCCGCGTGCACCGCGACCAGCGCCTCGCCGGGGCCGGGCGGTCGGGGCGTGTGCGGCGCGAGCCGATGGGTGCCCGGCGCCTCGACCACCACCTCGACGCTCACGCCGTCCCCTTCGGCCGGCGGCGCTCCCAGCCCTCGGCCCACAGGTCGAACCGGGCCTGCTGCTGCGGGAACTCGGCCGCCGCGTCGGTGTCCAGCTCGACGCCGAGGCCGGGGGCGTCGGAGAGGTGGAAGTAGCCGTCGACCACCTCGGGGGCGCCCTTCACCACCGTCTTGATCTCCGCGTCCGCGAAGTCGTTGAAGTGCTCCAGGATCTTGAAGTTCGGTGTGCTGAAGCCGACTTGGAGCGAGGCGGCGGTGAGGACCGAGCCGCCCACGTTGTGCGGGGCGAGCAGTACGTAGTGGGTCTCGGCGGTCGCGGCCAGCTTGCGGGTCTCCCAGATGCCGCCGATGTGTCCGACGTCCGGCTGGAGGATGTCCGCCGCCTGGCTCTCCAGCAGCTCCCGGAACTCGATCCGGTCGTGCATCCGCTCCCCGGTGGCGACCGGGATGTCCACCCTGGCGGCCACCTTCTCCAGCGCCTTCAGGTTCTCCGGCGGCACCGGCTCCTCCAGCCAGGCGGGGTCGAAGGGCGCCAGCTCGCGGGCGAGGCGGATCGCGGTCGCGGGGGAGAAGCGGCCGTGCATCTCCAGCATCAGCTCGGTGTCCGGCCCGATCGCGTCCCGTACGGCCTCGATCAGGGAGACGGCGTACCGGGTGCGCTCGTGGTCCAGCTCGAAGTGGCCGGTGCCGAACGGGTCGATCTTCAGGGCCCGGTAGCCCCGCGCCACGACCGCGCGCGCCGCCTCGTGGTACGCCTGAGGAGTGCGCTCGGTGGTGTACCAGCCGTTGGCGTACGCCTTGACCCGGTCGGTGACCTTCCCGCCGAGCAGCTGCCACACCGGTACGCCGAGCGCCTTGCCCCTGATGTCCCAGCAGGCCATCTCGACCACCGCGATGCCGGACATCACGATCTCCCCGGCCCGGCCGAAGTCGCCGTACTTCATCCGGCGGACCAGATCCTCCACGGCGAACGGGTCCGAGCCCGCGATGTGGTTGGCCTCGGCCTCCCGCAAGTAGCCGAGCAGGGCGTCGGTATGACCGAGCATGCGGGTCTCCCCGACGCCGGTGAGCCCTTCGTCCGTGTGGACCTGCACATAGGTCAGATTCCGCCACGGTGTCCCGACCACATGGGTGCTGATTCCGGTGATACGCACGCCCGTCCACCCCTCGGTGTTCGAAATTTCGTCATGCGTTCGAAATGCTGGCGTGACAGTAGGGAGGGCGCGTGGGGGGTGTCAATGGGTCGAACACGTAACGGTTCCGGCAAAGGCGTGTGCTCACGTGTCTCTCCCGCACCAAACCTTCACAGCGGCACCTAGGAACGGGACCCGGGTGGAATCTAGTCTTCCCGCGTCATGGACTACTGCCACCCGTGCCGACGGCACCTCAACGGCGCCCTGGCCTGCCCCGGCTGCGGTGCGCCCGCCCTGTCAGCCGTCGCGAGTGCCTCCGGCGGTCTGGCGGACCCCTACGGGCAGGACACCCCGCCGCCCGCGTACGGCGAGACCACTCCCGTGGCCCCTTACGCGGAAGACACCCCGGCCCCCACACCCGCACCCCCGGCCGCCCCCGAGCGGCCGAAGGTCCCCCGGCAGGCCGACCGGCGCGGCACCCACGAGCCCCCCGTGGACCACGAGATCCCCGACGACCCCTACGACGCCCCGGCCTCCGACGGCCCGGCCTCCGACGACCCCGCCCCCGACGGCAGCCGCCGTGACCGCAAGGCCGCCGCCCACCGCCGCCGCAGGCGCCGTACCCTCCTCGTCGTCACCGGCTTCGTCCTCGCGGCCGCCGCCCTGAGCCTCGCCGAACTCAGCGCCGACACCCCCTTCTCCTTCGACCGCCCGGCAGCCTCCGACGCCTCCCCGGACGGCGGCTCCGCCTCCGTCTCCCCGGCCCGGTCGAGTGTCCCCCTCACCGGCACCACGGCAGGCGCGTCCGCCGCCGCCGGCACCTCCGCCTCCGCGTCGGACTCCCCCTCGGCCTCCCCGTCCGCGTCCCCCACGAAGAAGGCGTCCGAGTCCCCGACGACGGACCCCACCACCGACCGCCCAGCCACCACCCCCCGGCACTCCCAGGCCCCCGCCCCGGCCGACCCGGCCCCGCAGAAGCCCACCTCCACACCCACGGCGGCCCCCACCACCTCCGAGCCCGCTCCGGAGCCCACCCCCACCAAGACCTGCGACCGCTTCCTGTGGTGGTGCAGCTGAGAGGCGCGCGGCCCTCCCGGTGACGACGTGCGGTGACCCGCGCCGTCCCGGGTAGGCGGACCCGACGACCCGGCCGCCCGTCCGGGGCCCGTCACCGGTCATACGAATCCCGCGCAGTACGCCATCCGGGGCAACGGTGACACCAACCGGGCCCCTCGGCGGTTGAGTCGAACAGGTACATCTCGCCGTACACGACCTCGGAATGCGCCGGCCGGACCCGGCGCCGTGCGAGGAGGAGCAGCGAGCAGCGGCTCAGTTGAGGAGAACCGGATGACACAGGACAGCACCGTCCAGGGCACCGTCGCCGAGGGGTACGAGGCGGTGCGCGAGGAGTTCGCCGCCTTCGTCGCCGGTGAACAGCCGGACTACGAAGGCCAGTTGTGCGCCTACGTGGACGGCCGCCGGGTCGTCGACCTGTGGGCGGGCGAGGGCGTCGACGCCGGCTCGCTGTACGGCGTCTTCTCCTGCACCAAGGGCGCCGCCCATCTGGTCACCGCCCTCCTGGTGCAGGACGGCACCCTGGAACTGGACCGCAAAGTCACCTACTACTGGCCCGAGTTCGGCGTCGAGGGCAAGAGCACCCTCACCCTGCGCGACCTCCTCGCCCACCGCGCCGGACTCGTCGGCACCGACACCGGTTTCAGCCCGGCCGAGCTGGCCGACGACCGCGCGCTCGCCGAACGCCTCGCCGACCAGCGCCCCTTCTGGCGCCCCGGCAACGCCTTCGGCTACCACGCGCTGACCATGGGCGCCCTCACCGGCGAGGTGGTCCGCCGGGCCACCGGCCACACCGTCCAGGAGCTGTACGAGGAGCGCGTCCGCGCCCCCTACGGGCTGGACTTCCACCTCGGCCTGCCCGCCTCCCGCGAGCCCCGCTTCCGCACCACCCAGCCGATGATGCCCAACCCCGCCCAGCAGGCGGAGGCCGAGCTGTGCCGCACCGGCCCGCACACCCTGCCCTCCATCGCCCGCAACCAGCACGCCCCCACCCCCACCGACCTGGAGTCGCTGCCCAACGACCGCGCCGTGCGCGCGAGCGGTCCCGCCTCGGTGGGCGGTGTCGCCTCGGCGCGCGGCCTGGCCGGGATGTACGCGGCGATGATCAGCGAGGTGGACGAGAAGGCGCCGCTGCTCAAGGGCGACACGCTCGCCGAGTTCGGCCAGCCGCACTCGGCAGGGCACGACCTGGTGTGCCGTTCCCACTCGGTGTTCGGGCTGGGCTTCGAGTGCACGGCCGAGGTCTGGCACCCCTTCCTCGGCGCCGGCACCGTGGGCCACTGCGGCGCGTCCGGTGCGCAGGCGTTCGCCGACCCGCGCGCCGGCCTCGCCTACGGCTACACCCGCCGCCGCTTCGCCTACCCCGGCGGCGCGGCCCCGGAGAACGACCGGCTGGCCGCCGCCGTGCACGAGGCGGCGCTCAAGGGCTGATCGGGACACGGCGGAGGCCGCACCCCCCGTCCAGGGGATGCGGCCTCCGCGAGGTCCCGCTGCCGGTGACGCGTCACCGGTCAGAGCTTGACGATCATCTTCCCGGTGTTGTCCCCGCGCAGCACCCCGATGAACGCCTCCACCATGTTCTGGATGCCGTCCACGACCGTCTCGCGGTACTTCAGCTTGCCCGACGCGACCAGCGGCGCGATCTCGCGGACGAACTCCGGCTGGAGGTCGTAGTGGTCGCCGACCAGGAAGCCCTCGATCCGGCCGCGGGTCTGGATCAGCCGGGTGAGGTTGTTCGGGCCGGGGGCGGGCTCGGTGTTGTTGTAGACCGAGATCGCGCCGCAGATGGCGATCCGGCCGTGCAGGTTCAGCTCGGCGATGGCGGCCTGGAGGTGGTCGCCGCCGACGTTGTCGAAGTACACGTCGATGCCGTCCGGCGCGGCCTCGCGGAGCTGCTCGCCCACCGGGCCGTCCTTGTAGTTGAAGGCGGCGTCGAACCCGTACTCGTCGACCAGCAGCCGGACCTTCTCGTCGGACCCGGCCGAGCCGATGACGCGCGAGGCGCCCTTGAGCTTGGCGAGCTGGCCGACCTGGCTGCCCACCGCGCCGGCCGCGCCGGAGACGAAGACGATGTCGCCCTCCTTGAACCCGGCGGTGCGCAGCAGACCGGCGTACGCGGTCAGACCGGTCATGCCGAGCACGCCGAGGTAGGTGGAGAGCGGCGCGGCATCCGGGTCGACCTTGACGGCCTTCCCCGCGTCCACGGCCGCGTACTCGCGCCAGCCGAGGAAGTGCAGCAGGTGGTCGCCGGGCTCGATGCCGTCGACGTCGGAGGCGACGACCACGCCCACCGCGCCGCCCTCCATCGGCTCACCCAGCTCGAAGGGGGCGGAGTAGGACTTCGCGGCGCTCATCCGGCCCCGCATGTACGGGTCCACCGAGAGGTATTCGTTCCGTACCAGTACCTGGCCCGCGCCGGGTACCGGCATCGGCACCTCGACGAGCGCGAAGTCCTCGGGCTTCGGCCAGCCCACCGGACGCTGCAGCAGGTGCCACTCACGGCTCACGGCGGGAAGGGCGGGGGAGTCGGACATGTGGGGGGCTCTCTTCCTCAAACTACTTCAGTACCTGAAACAACCATGCTCCTGAATATTTCAGGATGTCAAGTAACCCGGTATCCTGGACGGCATGTCCACCCAGCCGCCGCGTCCCCCCGTGCGTCACCGCTCCGCCGACCCCCTGACCATGGAGGTCGTCGGGCTGATCGGCGACGTCGTGGCCCGCTTCCACGCGGACTACGAGGAGGCCGCGGCCGGCCACGCGCTCACCGGACCGCAGGCCCGCCTGCTCAGCCTTCTCGCCCTGGAGCCGACGCCCATGCGCAAGCTCGCGCAGCGGCTGAAGTGCGAGCCGTCCAACGTGACCGGGATCGTGGACCGGCTGGAGTCGCGGGGCCTGGTCGAGCGCCGCCCCGACAGCGCCGACCGCCGGGTCAAGCTCGCCGCCGCCACCGACGAGGGTCTGCGGGTCGCCCGCGACCTCCGCGAGGGCCTGCACTTCGCCCGTGAACCGCTCGCCGGCCTCTCCGCCGACGAACGCTCGGCCCTGCGCGACCTGCTCCGCCGGATGCTCGACGCCTGAAACCCCCGGCGTCTGAAACCCCCGGCGTCTGAAACCCACAGCTGCGGGTACAGTGCCCGCCATGCGCGATCTCGGGGTGGGGTTCCGTCATCTCCTCAACGGCCAGCGGTGGGTGGCACAGCACGGGCGGCAGTACGGCTTCGGCCTGCTGCCCGGCCTGATCACCCTCGTCCTCTACCTGCTGGCGCTGGTCGCGCTCGCCCTGTGGGGCTCCGACGCCGTCACCTGGGCGACCCCGTTCGCCGACGACTGGTCCGGCCCCTGGCAGGGCCTCTTCCGGGGCTTCCTGACCGTCGTGCTGTTCGCGCTCGGCCTGCTGCTCGCGGTCCTCACCTTCACCGCGGCCACCCTGCTGATAGGCCAGCCCTTCTACGAGAGCCTCTCCGAGCGCACCGACGCCGACGTCTCGCCCGACGGGACCGCGCCCAGCTCCGACCGGCCGATGTGGCGCGACCTGTGGATCTCCGCCCGGGACAGCCTGCGCATCCTGGTAAGGGCCTGCGTCTGGGGCGTGCTGCTGTTCGCGCTCGGCTTCCTGCCCGTGGTCGGCCAGACCGTCGTACCCGTCCTCGGCTTCTTCGTCACCGGGTTCTTCCTCACCGAGGAACTCACCTCGGTCGCCCTCCAGCGCCGTGACGTCGACCTGCGCGCCCGGCTCGCCCTGCTGCGCTCCCGCAAGATGCTCGCCTGGGGCTTCGGGGTCCCGCTGGGCCTCGCCTTCCTGGTCCCCGTGGTCGCGGTGTTCCTGATGCCCGGCGCGGTCGCCGGGGCCACCCTCCTGACCCGCGACCTCCTCGGTGAACCCCTCGCCGAGGAGCAGCCGGAGAGCGACCGGCCGGTCACCGCCTGAGCCCGCCCCGGCGGCGGAGAAGGCGAACTCGTGACCCGGGAGTGAAGGGTTCGTGGGAGAACCCGCCCGCACCCCCGATCCGGCGCCCTCGGCCGCCCGGCGTTGATTACCGTCGACAGCAGCCCCGGTCCCGGAACCTGACACCCGGACCGGGGCTGAATACTGTCCGGGGCGGCTCAGCGCGTCCCGAAGCCGTACACCGTCGCGGAGCGGTACACCTCGCCCGGCTCCAGCCGGGTGGTGGGGAAGTCCGGGCGGTTGGGGGAGTCCGGGAAGTGCTGGGTCTCCAGCGCGATCCCCTCGCCCGGCGCGAACGGGGCGCCGAGGTGGTCGGCGGTGTAGAGCTGGATGCCCGGCTCGGTCGTCGCCACCGTCAGCACCCGCCCCGACGCCGGGTCGTACAGCTCGGCCACCTCCTCGGCGGCCGGCGTGACGCCCTTGTCCAGCACGTAGTTGTGGTCGTACCCCGAGCCGACCTTGCGGGAGGCGCGGAAGTCGAAGCGCGAGTCCGTCACGTCCACCGGATCGCCCGCAGGGATCAGCCCGTCGTCCACCGGCGTGTACCGCGAGGCGGCCAGCCGCAGCTCATGACCGCCCGCGTGCCCCGATCCGCCGAGGTTGAAGTACGAGTGGTTGGTGAGGTTCACGACCGTCGGCGCGTCCGTCACCGCCTCGTAGGCGATCCGCAGCGCACCCGCCTCGTCCAGGGTGTACGTCGCCGAGACCTCCAGACGCCCCGGAAAGCCCTCCTCGCCGTCCGGGCTGACCCGGCTGAGCCGCACCCCGTGCTCCACCGGCTCCGCGTCCCACACGTACCGGTCGAAGCCCCGGTCGCCGCCGTGCAGCGAGTTGGGCCCGTTGTTCCGGGCCAGCGTGTAGGTCCGCCCGTCCAGGGTGAAGCGGCCGCCCGCGATCCGGTTGGCGTACCGGCCCACCAACGCGCCCAGATACGGCCCCGGATGGTCCACATAGCCCTCGACGGAGGGGAACCCGAGCACCACGTCCGCCGCGTGCCCCTCCCGGTCCGGCACCTCGGCCGACTGCACGATCCCGCCGTACGACAGCACCCGGACCCGTACCCCACCGCGCTCGAGCGTCCAGCGGTGCACCGGGGTCCCGTCGGAAAGTGTGCCGAAAAGTTCGCCCATGTGGGAAACCTTAGGTCACGGTCTGTGCTCTGTGACCGTCCGGTACGCGATCTCCGCGAGCCGGGCCTGCCCGTCCCGGCTCGGGTGGAACCAGTCCCACTGGCTCAACTGCCCGGTACCGAAGCGGTAGTCGAAGACCGCGTTGCCGTCGGAGCGGCAGCGCTCGTCCTTCGCGCACACCTCGGCCAGCACCGTGTTGTACGCCTCCACCCGGGCCTGGACCTCCTGCCGGCGCGCCGTCGCCGCCTCGGTCAGGTCGTCCGCGCCGCGCAGCATGGAGGGGCAGATGCCCAGCTTCCACACCTCCTTGCCTAGCGGATCGGCCCGCCCCTCCGACCACAGTCGCAGCAGGTTCGGCACGCTCGCCACGTACACCTGCGTCCTGGGCAGCTCCTCGCGCAGGGTCGCCATCGAGCGCTCGAAGTCCGCGCGGAAGTCCGCCACCGGGGTCATCGCCGACACCGAGGACCGGCAGGCGTCGTTCGCGCCCACCATCACCGTCACCAGCTCCGGGCGCCGCTTCACCGCCGCGGCCATCTGGCCGGGCAGGTCGGCCATCCGGGCGCCGGTCACCGCGTAGTTCCAGCCCCGCTCGGCCGCGCCCTGCCGCCCCAGCAGCCGGACCGCGAGGCTGTCCACGCCGGTGTCCGCGCCCGTCGCCCAGGACACCTCGGGGCAGTCCGCGAGGACCTGGCAGGCGTCGAAGCCACGGGTGACGGAGTCGCCCACGGCCGCGACCGAGTCCGGGTGCGCGTTCCACACCGGGGAGGGCTTCGCGGAGGGCCGGGACACGCCCGTACCTCCGTCACCGCCCCGGATGGAGTCACAGCCGCCCGCCAGCACCGCCGCCGTCAGCACGGCGAGCACGGCGCGCGCCCGGTGGCCTGGTTTCCGCATCCCCGCAGGTCTCCTCGTTCTTCCGCGCACCGACCGCCGGTGCCTCCACCCATCACAACGTGCGAGGGTTCCCGTCCGCCCCCGCTGGAACGGCACACCCCCGTACAAGCGTCCCCCTGGGTGAATGGCAGAGGTTTCCTGGCACCGGGACCGACGGTACGTCACACTCCTTGCATCCCCGCAAGGTAGCCTCGCCATCAACGCGGCCGACGCGTCATGGCCGCTCGACCAGCCCGCAAGATGTCCCGCTCAGCCCGGAGGTTCCGGTGACGACACGTGGAGTTCTGTACGTGCACTCCGCGCCGCGCGCGCTGTGCCCGCATGTCGAGTGGGCCATCGCCGGGGTGCTGGGCACGCGCGTCAGCCTGGACTGGATCAGGCAGCCCGCCGCGCCCGGTACCTGGCGCTCGGAGTTCTCCTGGCAGGGTGAGGCGGCCACCGCCTCCAAGCTCGCCTCCGCGCTGCGCGGCTGGCAGCTGCTCCGCTTCGAGGTCACCGCCGAGCCGTCCGCCGCCGCCGAGGGCGAGCGCTACAGCTGCACCCCCGAGCTGGGCATCTTCCACGCCGTCACCGGCATCCACGGCGACATCCTCATCCCCGAGGACCGCCTGCGCGCCGCCCTCCAGCGCAGCCGCCAGGGCGAGAGCGACCTGGAGGCCGAACTCTCCAAGCTCCTCGGCAAGCCCTGGGACGACGAACTGGAGACCTTCCGCCACGCGGGCGAGGGCGCCCCGGTCCGCTGGCTCCACCAGGTCGTCTGAGCCGCCGTAACGCGCGTGACGCGTCTGTACGCGAGGAAGGCCCCCACCGGTCGGTGGGGGCCTTCCTCGGTGCTTCAGGTCAGATGGTGCGGAACGCCAGCACCACGTTGTGGCCGCCGAAGCCGAACGAGTCGTTCAGCGCGGCGATCCGGCCCTCGGGAAGCTGACGCGGCTCGCCCACGACGACGTCCGCGTTGACCTCGGGGTCCAGCTCGGTGACGTTGATCGTCGGCGGGGCCGTGCGGTTCACCAGCGCCAGGATGGACGCGACGCTCTCGATACCGCCCGCGCCGCCCAGCAGGTGACCCGTCATCGACTTGGTCGCGGAGACGGCCATGTGGTCGACGTCGTCGCCGAAGACCTTCCGCAGCGCCTTGACCTCGGCCACGTCACCCTGCGGCGTCGAGGTGGCGTGCGCGTTCACGTGCACGATCTCCGCCGGCTTCAGGTCGGTGGAGTCCAGCAGGTTCTGCAGCGCCTGCGCGATGCCGTTGCCCGAGGGCTCCGGCTGCGTGATGTGGTGCGCGTCGGCCGAGATGCCCTGGCCGATCGCCTCGGCGTAGACCCGGGCACCGCGCGCCTTGGCGTGCTCCTCGGACTCCAGCACGATCACACCGGCGCCCTCACCGAGCACGAAGCCGTCACGGCCCGAGTCGTAGGGGCGGGACGCGCCCTCGGGGTCGTCGTTGTTCTTGGACATCGCCATCATGTTGCCGAAGGCGACGATGGGCAGCGGGTGGATGGCGGCCTCGGTGCCACCGGCCACGACCACGTCCGCACGCCCGGTACGGATCATCTCGATCGCGTACCCGATGGCCTCGGCGCCGGAGGCGCAGGCCGATACGGGGGTGTGCACACCGGCACGCGCGCCCAGCTCGATACCGACGTTGGCCGCCGGGGAGTTGGGCATCAGCATCGGCACGGTGTGCGGGGAGACCCGGCGGACGCCCTTCTCCCGCAGTACGTCGTACTGGTCCAGGAGGGTCGTCACGCCGCCGATGCCGGAGGCGATGACCGCGCCGAGGCGGTCGGGGTTCACGGACTGGTCCTCACCGGCCTTGGCGGTGAAACCGGCGTCCGCCCAGGCTTCCTTGGCGGCGATCAGCGCGAACTGCGCGGACCGGTCCAGCTTGCGGGCCTGCGGCCGGGGGAGGATCTCACCCGGCTCGACGGCGATCTGCGCGGCGATCTGAACCGGCAGCTCGGCCGCCCACTCCTGCTCCAGGCGGCTGACGCCGGACCGGCCGGCCAGCATGGCGTCCCAGGTGGAAGCTGCGTCGCCACCCAGCGGTGTGGTTGCGCCGATACCGGTGACGACCACGGTGCGATTGGTCGGGCTCACGGGAATTCTTTCTCCAACAGATGCGGGATCAACGGCGCCACCGCCGGGTGGCGGGGCCTAGCAGCCAGGTCCGAGGGTGACTCAGGCCTGGTGCTTGAGGATGTAGTCGGTGGCGTCACCGACGGTCTTCAGGTTCTTGACGTCCTCGTCGGGGATCTTCACGTCGAAGCGCTCCTCGGCGGCGACGACGACCTCGACCATGGACAGGGAGTCGACGTCGAGGTCGTCCGTGAAGGACTTGTCGAGCTGGACGTCCTCGGTGGGGATGCCGGCGATCTCGTTCACGATCTCGGCAAGGCCCGCGACGATCTCTTCCTGGGTGGCGGCCATGTCAGGCGCTCTCCTTCTTCGATGTTCAGACAATGAGGTGGCATTCGTCCCCGTATCGGACCGGGTGGTCCGGCACGGAGTGCCTAGGGGAGGGTAACGACAGTGGCGGCGTAGACCAGACCCGCCCCGAATCCGATGACGAGCGCCGTGTCGCCGCTCTTGGCCTCGCCGGTCGCCAGAAGCCGCTCCATAGCGAGCGGGATCGACGCGGCCGAGGTGTTGCCGGTGGTGCGGATGTCACGGGCGACCGTGACATGCTCCGGCAGCTTCAGAGTCTTCACCATCGAGTCGATGATCCGCACATTGGCCTGGTGCGGGATGAAGACGTCCAGGTCGTCCGAGGAGATCCCGGCCGCGTCCAGCGCCTGCTGGGCGACCTTCGCCATCTCGAACACGGCCCAGCGGAACACCGCCTGGCCCTCCTGCGTGATCGCGGGGAACTTGATGTTGCCCGCGCTGTCCAGGGGAAGCTCGGAGACGTCTCCCACGTGGAAACGGTCCCACGGGACGGTCTGCTTGATCGTGCCGGCCTTGTCGCCCTCCGAGCCCCACACCGTGGGACCGATGGCGGGCTCCTGGGACGGGCCGACCACGACCGCGCCCGCGCCGTCACCGAACAGGAATGCCGTCGCGCGGTCCTCCAGGTCGGTCAGGTCGCTGAGCCGCTCCACGCCGATGACGAGCACGTACTCGGCGGAGCCCTCGACGACCATGCCCTTGGCGAGGGTCAGGCCGTAGCCGAAGCCCGCGCAGCCCGCCGAGATGTCGAACGCGGCGGCCTTGTCGGTGCCCAGCTTGTCCGCGATCTCGGTGGCCACGGCCGGGGTCTGGCTGAAGTGCGAGACGGTGGAGACCACCACGGCGCCGATCCGGTCGGCGTCGATGCCCGAGTCGGCGATGGCCTTGCCCGCCGCCTCGATCGACATCGCGGCGACCGTCTCCTCGGGGCCCGCCCAGTGCCGGGTCTCGATCCCGGAGCGGGACCTGATCCACTCGTCGGAGGAGTCGATCGTCTCCAGGATCACCTCGTTGGGCACCACCCGGGTCGGGCGGTAGCCGCCGACCCCGAGGATGCGCGCGTACGGGGCGCCCTTGCTGGGCTTGATCTTCGCCATTGGCATGGGCTCCTTGTCAGGCGCCCGCCGCGTCAGCGGCAGGACTCGCGGTCTCGGCGATGAGCGCGCGCGCCGCGTCGAGATCCTCGGGGGTCTTCAGGGCGAGCGTCCGTACACCGGGCAGAGCGCGCTTGGCCAGGCCGGTCAGCGTGCCGCCGGGGCACACCTCGATCAGCGCGGTGGCGCCCAGCTCCTTGAAGGTCTCCATGCACAGGTCCCAGCGGACCGGGTTGGCGACCTGGCCGACCAGCCGCTCCAGCACCTCGGTGCCGGAGGCGACCGTACGGCCGTCCTTGTTGGAGACGTAGGTCAGCTTCGGGTCCGCCGGGGCCAGCTCGGCCGCGGCCTTGGCCAGCGTCTCGACGGCGGGCGCCATGTGGCGGGTGTGGAAGGCGCCGGCCACCTTCAGCGGGACGACCTTGCGGACGCCCTCCGGCTTGTCCTCGGCCAGCGCGGCCAGCTGCTCCAGCGTGCCCGCCGCGACGATCTGGCCCGCGCCGTTGATGTTGGCCGGGGTCAGGCCCAGCTTCTCCAGGTGCGCGACGGAGACCTCCGGGTCGCCGCCGAGCAGCGCCGACATGCCGGTCTCGGTGATCGCGGCGGCGTCGGCCATCGCCAGACCCCGCTTGCGCACCAGGTTCAGGGCGGAGACGTCGTCCAGCACGCCCGCGAAGGCGGCGGCGGTGATCTCGCCGACGCTGTGGCCCGCGACCGCGCCCGGCGCGATGTCACCCAGTGCCGCGGCGGACAGCAGCCCGGCCGCGACCAGCAGCGGCTGCGCCACGGCGGTGTCGCGGATCGCGTCCGCGTCGGCCAGCGTTCCGTAGTGGACGAGGTCCAGTCCGATGGCGTCGGACCACGCCGCGACGCGGTCGGCGGCACCGGGGAGTTCGAGCCAGGGGGTCAGGAAGCCGGGCGTCTGGGCGCCCTGGCCGGGAGCGACGAGTACGAGCACTCTCACACTCTCTCTTGTCGACGGCCGAAGCCGCCCGTGGGGACAGGGACGAATAACTCGGAAGGCTTTTGTGGGCCCCCGACAAAAGGCTAGGGCTGGGACTCCCCGTCGGTGAGCCGCCCCAGGATCAGGGCGATCCGCAACGTGAACGCGGATCGTACATCGGAGGGCGACCAGCCGGTGACGTCAGTCACACGTCGCAGCCGGTAGCGCACGGTGTTCGGGTGAACGAAGAGCATCCTCGCCGCGCCCTCGAGACTGCTCGCCTGCTCCAGGTAGACACTCAGGGTCTCCAGCAGCGCCGAGCCGGCCTCCTCCAGCGGTCTGTAGATCTCCTCCACCAACTGCTCGCGCGCACCGGGATCGCCCGCGATGGCGCGCTCCGGAAGCAGATCGTCCGCCAGCACCGGCCGGGGCGCGTCCTGCCAGGCGGTGCACGCCTTCAGCCCGGCCGCCGCGGCCTGCGCGGACCGGGTCGCGGCCTGGAGGTCGTGCATGACCGGTCCCGCCACCACCGGCCCCGGCGCGAACGGCCCGATCAGCGACTTGGCCACGTTCAGCGGCTGCACCGAGCTGCCTCCGGCGATCACCACCAGCCGGTCCCCGAGCACCCCGGTGAGCACCTGGAGCTTGGCGTGCCGGGCGGCCCGCCGGATCGCCTCCACGGTCAGCTCGCTGTCCCCGTCCGGGGCGGTGCCGAGCACCACGCAGACGTGCTCCGGCGAGTTCCAGCCCAGCGCCGCCGCCCGGCTCACCGCGCCCTCGTCGGCCTCGCCGCTGAGCACCGCGTTCACCACCAGGGACTCCAGCCGGGCGTCCCAGGCACCGCGTGCCTCGGCGGCCTGGGCGTAGACCTGGGCGGTGGCGAAGGCGATCTCGCGGGCGTACACGAGCAGCGCCTCGCGGAGCACGCGCTCGTCGCCGGGCGCGGCCACCTCGTCGATGGCGCTCTCCATGACCTCGATGGTGGTGCGCACCATCTCCACGGTCTGGCGCAGGGTGATCGCGCGGGTCAGCTCGCGGGGCGCGGTGCCGAAGACGTCGGTCGAGATGGCCTGGGGCGCCTCGGGGTGCCGGAACCACTCGGTGAAGGCGGCGATGCCGGCCTGCGCCACGAGCCCGATCCAGGACCGGTTCTCCGGGGGCATGGCCCGGTACCACGGCAGGGTGTCGTCCATCCGCGCGATGGCCTGCGCGGCGAGACTCCCCGAGGACTTCTCCAGCCGCCGCAGGGTCGCGGTGTGCGGGTGGACGGCGGATACCGCGGGGTCGCTGTGGTGGGATTCGGGTTCGGGCACGTGGACAAGACTGCCTTATCGGGACGCGCGCATGTGCCGCCGGGTCCGTCTCGCCCTTCCGCACCGGCCGGTACATGCCTGCGGCACGGGCGCCGCGCGCACTACCGTGGGGGGCGTGATGGAGGTACGGCGCGCCGCTGAGCGTTACCACGGAGGAGACCCGGAGGCGGGCATCGACTCCCGCCACGCCCTGTCCTTCGGGCCGCACTACGACCCCGCGAACCTGCGCTTCGGCGCGGTGATCGCCTGCAACGAGGAACGGCTCGCGCCCGGCGCCGGGTTCGGTGAGCACCCGCACAGCCACACCGAGATCGTCACCTGGGTCGTGGAGGGGGAGCTGACCCACCGGGACTCGGCCGGCCACGAGAGCGTGGTGCGTCCCGGTGACGTACAGCACCTCAGCGCGGCCGCGGGCGTCCGGCACGTCGAGCGCAACGACGGCACGGTCCCGCTGACCTTCCTCCAGATGTGGCTGGCCCCGCTGAAGCCCGGCGGTGAGCCGTCGTACGAGGTCGTGCCGGGCATCGCCGACTCCACCCCGTACGCCCTGCCCGGAGCGGGCGCGATGCTGCACGTGCGGCGGCTGGCGGCGGGGGAGCGGACGGCCGTGCCGGACGCGGCGCACCTCTACGTCCACGTGGTGCGCGGCGAGGTGGGCCTCGCCGGGGAGACCCTCGGCCCCGGCGACTCGGCCCGGATCACCGGCGCCGAGGGGCTGGCGGCGGTGGGGGTGACGGCGGCGGAGCTGCTGGTGTGGGAGATGGGCCCGTAGGGGGCAGGCCGGCGGGTCAGCCCCGGACTTCCGCCAGCACCGCGTCCGTGAACACCGGCCACGCCTCGACCGCCCACGGCCCGAAGGCGCGGTCGGTCAGGGCGACGGCGGCCATGCCCGCGTCCGGGTCCGTCCACAGGAAGGTGCCGGACTGGCCGAAGTGGCCGAAGGTGCGCGGGGAGGACGAACTCCCGGTCCAGTGCGGGGACTTGGCGCCCCGGATCTCGAAGCCGAGCCCCCAGTCGTTGGGGTTCTGGTGGCCGTATCCCGGTAGTACGCCCTTGGTACCCGGGTACTGCACGGTCATCGCCGCCGCGACGGTCCTGGGGTCCAGCAGGCGCGGTGCCTGGAGTTCGGCCGCGAAGCGCAGCAGGTCCGCCACCGTGGAGACGCCGTCCTTGGCGGGGGAGCCCTCCAGCGAGGTCGAGGTCATGCCCAGCGGCTCCAGCACCGCCTGGCGCAGATACTCGGGGAAGGGGATGTCGGTGGCCTTGGCGAGGTGGTCGCCGAGCTGCTCGAAACCGGCGTTGGAGTACAGCCGCCGCTCACCGGGCGCGGACATCGTGCGGTGCTCGTCGAAGGCCAGCCCGGAGGTGTGCGCCAGCAGATGGCGGACCGTGGCCCCGGGCGGCCCGGCGGGCTCGTCCAGCTCGACGGCGCCCTCCTCGTACGCGACCAGCGCCGCGTAGGCGGCCAGCGGCTTGGTCACCGAGGCCAGCGGGAAGCGGTGGTCCACCGGACCGTGCGTACCCAGCACGGTCCCGTCGGCCCGCACCACCCCCGCGGCGGCGGTGGGGACGGGCCAGTTCTCGATCAGCGCCAGGCTCTGCAACGACATACCGGCGACCCTATGCGCCTCACAGCCGCAGCTCCATCAAGGGGTCGGGCTTGGGCTCGAACCCCAGCGCCTCGTACAGCGGGCGGGCGTCGGCGGAGGCGGTGAGCTGGATCTGCCGGGCACCCCGCACGCGGAACCAGTCCAGCAGCCCGTCCATGCACGCACGCGCGTACCCCCGGCGCCGGGTACCGGGATCGGTGGCCACGCTGAACACGAAGCCGACCACGCCGTGCGGGTTGGTCTCCCGCCCGATCCGGTACTCGGCCGTCCCCACCGCGAGCGCGGCCAGCGCCCCCGGCCGCTCCGGGTGGTCCACCACGAAGGC